>NZ_JBHSBI010000005.1:0-463038 GCF_042650645.1 Nonomuraea purpurea | reverse complement strand
CAAACGATGCTAAAGTGAATATTGAGGCGATTGCCTCCTAATAGTCCACCGGATTGCGGGTGGCCTTCTCAAACACCACCTCCCTGGGCGCGGCCCTGTCGCCCTGGCCCGGCCGGTGACCACCGTCCTGGGGGTGCTCCTGGGCGCCCAGGCGTTCCCGGCCACCGCCGACGGATATGCCGCGCTGCTGGAGCGGACACGCGGACACGGCCACCTGCGGCGGGCTGGAGTCGAGGGAACCAGTTCCACAGCACCGCACTCAACCGCTACCTACGCCGTCACCACGTGGAGGGCCCGGAGGTCAACCGGCCCGATCGGGCCCGTCGGCGGTGGCGAGGCAAGAGCGACACCGTCGACGCCGAGAACGCCGCCCGAGCCGTGCTGTCGCAGGAGGCCACCGCCATCGCCAAGACCGGGAACGGCGCCGTGGAGATGATCCGCATGATCAAGGTCGCCCGAGACTCGGCGATCAAGGCCCGCACGCAGGCCATCAACCAGCTGCGGGCCGTCCTGGTACGAGCTGACCCGGCCTTGCGTGACACCCTCGTCGGCCTCGGACCGATCACGCTCGTCCGTACCTGCGCAGACCTGCCGGAGGCCGAGCATCTCACCATCGATGACGCGGCCCACACGGCGCTGCGCATGCTCGCCCGCCGCATCCTGGCGCTGACCGAGGAGAGCCGCGCTCACGAGCGCGCTGGTCGCGATCATTACCGAACGTGCGCCGAAGCTGCTCCAGCGGCACGGGTCGGGCCGGACACCGCCGCTGCGCTGCTCATCACCGCTGGCGACAACCCCAACCGGCACGGCAGCGAAGCTGCCTTCGCTGCCCTTTGCGGCGTCAACCCGATCGAGGCGATCAGGCGAGGGAGTGCCAAGGACGTTCTTACGGCACGTCCACCACGGAACAACGCTCACATCGGCTTCTTACGGTCGTTGCGGACAGGTTTGGGACTGAAGAGCAATTCAAGCTGGTCGCATCGGCTGTCAGCGATGGACAGAAACGCCGCCACCATCTGAGGATCGAAGGACGCTCCCGCTTCCTGACTCATGACCTCGAGAGCCGCTTCGATGCTCCTCGCCGACCGGTAAGCACGCCCAGTGGCGACGGCGTCGAACACGTCGGCCACGGCGATGACTCGGGCGCTCTCCGGAATCTCCCTGCCCGCCAAGCCCCTGGGATAGCCGCGGCCGTCGAACCGTTCGTGGTGGTGAAGAATTCCCTCCAGGGAGGCGTCGGTGAGGACGATTCGAGCGGCTGGTTCCAGGAGGTCGTCGAAGAGTTCCACCAGTCCCGCAACGATGCTCACGCCGCAGCTCGTATGCGATTGGATCAGCGCGTATTCCTCCTGGGTGAGAGCTCCGCCTTTGTTAAGGACAGTGCCGGGGACGGCGAGCTTGCCGATGTCGTGAAACAGCCCAGCCAGACGTACGGCCTCCAATGCGTCAGGGCGCATTCCCATTTCGTCGCCGATCATGGCGGCCAGCCGGGAGATGCGTTCGCTGTGCCGACGTGTGTGAGGACTTTTGATGTCCAGCGCCGTCATCAGCATTTCGGCCAGATCATCGGCGGTCACTTCGGTATCGAGCCGCTCAGGTGACCGGGCGGCGGCGAGGTGGCCGGCATCGGCCCAGGCTCGCCATAGTGCGGGCGCGTCCTGCGGGCGTCCCTGTGCGACCAGTAGACCGGCCATCCGTACGGCGGCTACTCTGCCGCCGGTGCCTGCATCGGCCTGCCTGCGTGCGAGCTCCCGTCCTGCTCGGTTCTGTTCGTCGAGAAGGCCGGCCAGCATCGTTCTCGCGGAGCCCTCACCTGCACCGGCCTGGGCGCGCCACAGCGCCAGCGCGTCATCTGTTCGGCCCTGTCCGACCATGAGAGTAGCCAAGAGCCCGGTCGCCTGCCTATTACCAGAGCGGATGGCGTGGCGGTACAGAGCTCGAGCATGCTGGTACAAGAGGCGATGTTGTGCGGCGTGGGCGACGCGGGTCTGGTCGCCGGGGTCGGTGAGATGGTCGACCAGTGCCTCCCAGCAGGTACGTGGCACCTCCGCCAGGTGGCGTTGCTGCCCGGCATGTTGCTGGAGGTAGTCGGCGACCTGGTAGCCGGTGATCTGTCCCATGATGGTGGAGCCGGCGACCGGTGCTAGGGCGGCCGCGGCGCCGTTCAAGGTGCCGGAGGCGTACGCGAGGGCGGTCTCGAACCAATCAGGTGGGGCGGCGGCGCGCTGGCGGACGTCGCAATACCCGGGTGCCGCAGCACGCAGCAGGTCCGGGCTGAGCGGGGACACGGCGCCAAGGCGAGTGGCGTCGATGGCGGCGTTCAGCACGGCGGCGGCGTAGGGGTCCGCTCCGCGCCATCGATCCACCAGTTGTGGAGCCGCGGCGATGATCTGGGTGAGCCCGTAATCTCCGGATCGCAGGGCCAATGCGATCCGCTGATCCCCAGAGGCCGCCACAGCTTCGGCGCGCTCGCTCTCCGCGGGGCTGAAGGAGCCTCGCAGATGAACCACGTCGGCCAGATCGAGTAGCTCGCGTTCAGCGGCGTACAGATCCGGCTGCCCTGGGCCCGGCATCGCCGTGTATGCGGTATAACGCTCGGGCCATACAGTCGCGATCAGCACCGCGCCTGCCTGCAGCAGAACGCGGACGGTGGCGGCGCTCAGACCGGCCGAGCCGCCCAAGTACCGTTGCAGCTCGTCAAGCCACACGACCAAGCGTCCGGTCACCTGCTCGGCGACCTGACGGACCTGCCCGGAATCAGCGGGATGGAGCAACCACCAGTGCGGCAGCACCGCCCCGATCGCCTCATACGCACATCGGGACTTACCCACTGATGACTCGCCGACCAGCACCACCATTCCGCCTCGGCGGGCAGCCTTGGCCAGCAGATCCCGGACTCCGCGTGGGGCGGTATCGGTGTCGCGAAGGATGTAAGCGGGAAGGTCGCCGGTCGCGCCCGGAGCGTCGATCGCGGCATGCACACCCAGCCGCCGCGGGTCGGCCTGTGCCACCCGGATCAGGCCGGCAGTGCCGGAAGCATCGGCGGTTAGCGCGCGTTCCCGCGCCTCTTGCCACGCCCTCCACTGCTCGCGGGGAACCGCGCAGGCACGCAGGAACACCTCCAGCGTCTCCCGGCTGGCCCTGCCCTTGTTGAGCAGGTCCGACAGCGTCGAACTCGGTAGCCCTTCCTTCGGCCGGTCGCCGGGGTTGGCTGCTTTGCCGAGTTCCGCGTACGAGCGGCCCGCCCGTAAGGCACGTAACGCGGATATCAGCTCGGGAACGGTGTGCACCTGGCTGGGGTCGGGCATCTCAACGTGCACCAGTGACGCTCCTCCCCGTCCTGACATCCCCATCCAGCCGCGGAGGCCTTCGGCGACTGACTCGGACGGCATCGGACCGGTTCCAACCCCTATCGTCGGTGCGGCCCCAGCACCCGTCCAGCCTGCACGCTCGGTTCACGCTGCGCGGTGGTGTCTCCGGCGTGCTCCGCATCCGATGCCGGACCCTCGTTCCCTGCGCTGACCTTGGAGAGCAACCGACGCATATCTCGGAGGAACCACGATGGAGCTTCTGGTTGACCTCATCCCACTGGCCGTTGCTGCCTTCAACCTGGTCACCGCCCTTACCAACCACAAAAGCGCGTGCCGACACAGACACCCGGCGCACGGCGAAGACAAGGGCGGCGTCTATTGCGGCCAGTGAGCGGCAGGTGTGGCGACGGGCGGGGATATCCAGTTGGCTCATACAGAGCCCTGAACGGTGCGGAAATGGCCCGTTACCTCGCGATCGAGGAGATGCTGAAGCGAGCGCCGAACGTCACCGTAGGGTAGAGGGACACCGCAGCGGACTGCCCCGACCCACTCATCCCAGAGCACCGGTGGGGCTTCGTCTTCGACGGCGAACACGTTGACGCTGTGCGCACTCCTGACACATCCGCTGACGTGACGAGACGCCCAGCAGGTACGAGGTCG
The DNA here is from genome assembly GCF_042650645.1 of Nonomuraea purpurea. Lineage (NCBI taxonomy): Bacteria > Bacillati > Actinomycetota > Actinomycetes > Streptosporangiales > Streptosporangiaceae > Nonomuraea > Nonomuraea purpurea. The sequence goes on along the minus strand of NZ_JBHSBI010000005.1, from coordinate 459,067 downwards.
CCACCACCGACGCCAGCGCCCGTTCGGCGCGCCGCTGCCGCTCCAGCAGCCAGTCCGGGCAGTACGACCCCTGCCGCAGCTTGGGGATGGCAAGTTCGACCGTGTCCGCGCGGGTGTCCCACTCCCGCCGCCGGTAGCCGTTACGCGAGTTGACACGCTGGTCCGATACCTCGCCCTAGCCGGCGCCGCAGCGCTGCTCAACCTCGGCGTCCATCATCATCTGCGCCATCCGCACGACCATCTCGCGCAGCACATCGGGCGATGCCTGCGCCAGCGTCTCGTCGAACCCTCACCCTCAGCAGGCAGAATGTCCATAGCGGCCACTTCTCGTTCTCCTTCTTGTGCCTTCGACAGCTGTGAAGGATCGCGGAGTGGCCGCCCTCATGTCACATCGATCTTCCCTCACGGGCATTAAGGTGACGAACGGATTCAAACCCGTACACCACCCCCGTGGACGCTAACGAGAGTTATGGGTGCGGATCGAACCTGCACCCGCCGAAAGTCTTGCCCACCAGCTCAAACCGCGTCACGCACCAGGCGCACCATCCGCGGTCTGCCCATGCCGTAGCCACTTCCCAGGTTGTACGTACGGCCAGCGCTTCCAGGTTCGAGCGATATCCACTTGGTCGAACTCGTCCCAGATGTGCCATCCGTGGTTACCATTCAAGCGTCCAGTCGTCTTTCCCGGGTCAGGCCTTCATGCCGACGAAAGATGAGGTAGAGACCGCTCGCCGGCAGATCGAGCGTCTTTCCGATCAGTGCGAGGCGGATTTACGCGAGCTCATCCGCCTCGCCGAGGGTGGCGCGCTGAAAGGGCCGGAGGGAGACAAACTCTCCGCCGATATGCGCCAATGGGAGCGTGACACCAAGAACTACTTCCGGGCGGCCCTGGACGTTCTCCACAGCCTCCCCGCGTCCGAGGTGTCTCCATGAGTCCTCGCGTGGGTATCAATCCTGAACTCATGACCAAGGTCATAGCCATGCTCAAGCGCACGGGCCCTGAGTTCCGGGAATCGAGCCGCCAGGTCGAAAGCGCGCTCGGCCGTCTTGGCGTCGAGCTCTGGACCTCGCCCGCGCTGCGCAGGGTCGCCGACCAAATGAGCGCGAAGCCACCGGACCTTCAAGGTCGCCTGGATCTGATCCTCGCCACCCCCGACGGGGAGTTCGGCCGCGACGGCATCATCTGGGCGGATGGGGCGGATTGGCAGTCCAGCACCACGGAAGGCGCTGCCGCTGCCCAGGCAGTGGCAGCGAAAGTCCGGGAGCAGGCCAAATCCGGGACCTTCGACGCCCAGACGGTCGCTGAACTGGAGAAGCACAAGAACGATCCTCTCTTCGCGGCCGCGTTCGCCAAGGAGATCCCGCCTGATGAGCTCAAGCGATTGATCTCCCGCATGTTCAGAACAGATCTTCCTCCCACTGGCCGCCCGGATGAGAAGGACCTGAACACAGAGAAAAAGGTCGCCAACCTGTTCAGCACCATCCTGGGTACCGCCTCCCGGGCCGGGAAGCTGCCCAATAAATACGCCGATGAACTGCTCAAGGACCTGGGAGACCCGCAGAGCGCCTTCGCCATCGGCAAGCTCCTCGACAAGGGGAAGTTCGACCACGCGTTCATGCTCGATGTGGTAAAGCGGGTCTACGACTACGACGTGGCTCACCCCCAGGCACGCGCAAGAGAGCCGGAGTTCCCGCCTCCCGGCCAGGACAAGATTCAGCACGCCCCCGACGTGAGCCCCATGAGCACCGTGCTGAGTGCTCTGATCCATCATCCGAAGGTGGGCCAGGATTTCTTCACCGACCCCAAGCGGAGGCCGCTGGCGTACCTGATGCGCGAGCGGCGGTGGGGACCGGAGAGCGACACCCTGCTCGGCGCGGCCCTCTACGAGGCGTCAACGAAGTTCCGGGACCACGGCATGCCCCGGGAGCAGTCGAGCGGATACAAGGCCGCACTCATCGCCTCATGGGCCAGCCATTACTGGGCCGAGGAGAAGGTGCAGCAGAACCTGCCGAACACCCGCATCTGGGCCGCTTCCATCCACGCCAACTACATCAGTGATGTTCACCGGGCCTACCAGGCGCCGCCGACCATGGAAATAGGCGTGGACGCCGCCAACGATCCAGACAAGTCCCTGTCCGGCCTGCAGCCCTATGGCGCCGTCTTCAACAAGGACGAGCTCAAGAAGGCCATGACGTGGGCGTTCAAGGACAATGATGCGTTCATGACCGTGGCGGCGGCCCACGGGCAGTACTCGGTGAAGGTCCTGGACGAGACGGCATCCGGGCTGGCCGCGGAGGTCAGAGCCGAGTTCGCGGCATGGCACAAGTCGCATCCCGAAGCGACCAAGAAACAGATCGACGAGAAGCGGCAGGACATCCTCGAGAAGAAGATGGGAGGCGGCGGCGGAGCTTTTGAGTTCCAGGGCGCCGTGAACGACCTCAGCGAGACGACGTACGCGATCACGGATGCCGCGAACATCGCCAAGATCGAGGAAGCCAAGAAGAACGACGAGCGATACGCGGCGTGGAAGAACATGGCGACAAAGATCATCGATCTGGCTCCGGGGCCGCAGGGCAAGTTCGTCGGCCTGCTCGTGAGCCAAGCAAAGGATCACATCTACGGGAAGTTCACGCCCAACTCAGAAGACAAGGCAAGAGTAGCGGCCGGGAACGCGATGGAGGACGCCAAAATCATGTTCCGCGATGCCACCGCGGCAGCCATGATGCGGAACGGCCTTTTCGGTGATGGATCGGTACCCGCACCCACTCATCCACACGCTTCCAAGCAGTACCCGAAAGGCTCCAATGGTGACTTCCTGGTAAACGGCGAGATCAAATCAAAGGATGAGATGACCGCAACAGAAATGAAGGCTTACAATGAGTGGCTCTATCTGAACAGAGCGACGAAACGCGTCTTTTACGGCGCAGATTCCGCGATAGATCGGAACTCTTGACCGATGACAAAGGCCCATGAGTGAAACCTCCTTCAGCATGAGAAGCCTGTTGCCAACCACGGCATTACTTCTTGCGGCAGGCATGCTGACCGCCTGCTCGGCCTCTCCATCACCGCCCCCGTCGCCCGCTCCCGACACGCGGCCGCTTGGCGATGTCACCGCCGCGCCCAAGGAGTGCGACATGATCTCGAGACAGTCCATCGAACGTGCCACCGGCCTCAGCGACTTCACCGTCAAAAAGTACATGTCCAACGATGGCAAGCGCCTCGAGTCCTGTTCCGTCTACCCCAATCCCCCCACCAGCAGCTCTTATCGCCTCAAAATTGAGATCGATGATCCGTCTGTGCTCTCACTGAGCGAGATAGAGGGAACCAAAGCAGCCAGAGACGGAGTCGACCTGCCTGCCGACGCTGGCCCCGGATTCACCTTCACCATCGTGGAGTTCGGAGTGAAATACCAGACCGGCGGCTGGGCATGGGCTCGAAACGGCAGTCGTATGCTCAGTGTGTCGCTGGACGAAACGCCTTCGAACAGAGACCCTCAGAAGGACGCCGCCGAGTTCATTCGTCAGCTCAGACCCATCCTTCTCGACGCGGACGGAGCATCGAAGCAGACGTCCGGCCGAGGCAAGTGATCGGCTCAAGATCGGCTCATGCGTTACAGCCGATCGAAGGCCGCTCGGCGGACGCTGCGGAGCTCGTGCCGTGTGCGATCAGGGCGAGGCAGCCCAGGGCCGCCAGGGCCACTGCCGACAGCATCACCGGGTACGAGAGCCAGTGCGACAGCGTGGACAGCACGGTGGGCAGGAGGAACCCCGAGTAGGCGAGCACGTAGTAGATGCCCGTCAGGCCGGCCAGATCGTCCTCGCCCGCCATCTGCTGTATCTCCATCAGCCCGGAGACGACCGCGATCCCATAGGCCGCACCCAGGACGATCGCAGCCGCCACGGCCAGCAGCGGTGAACGCAGTACGGCGTTCACCGCGCACAGCGCGGTGCCGAGCAGCATCACGGTCATCGCCACCACGGAGGCGCGCCCCTGGCCGCGACCCGCCGCCTGATGCAGCCGCTTGGCCACCGGTTGCACGGCCGCGCCGGTTCCCAGGGTCAGCACTGTCAAGGCGGTCGCGTAGGCGAGCCCCCAGTTGCCCAGCCGTGATGCGACCAGTTCCGGCATCACCGCGTACGCCAGCCCCGCCGCGCCGAACACCCACGGCGCCATCGGCAGCACCACCAGCCGGAACCGCCGGCGCGCGGGCGCGGGCACGCGCAAGTCGTCCGCCAGGGATCGCAGGAGTCCTCGGCTCGAGGCGGCCGTCGCCGACGGATCGGGCGCCCGCGTCTCCGGCACCCGCAGCAGCAGCGCCGGGACGACGACGGTGATGAGGATGTGCACAACGTACGGAGTCACCATGGGCCACGGCCCCCACTGCGCCAGCGCACCCGCAACGCCTGCACCCAGCGCGAAACCGGCCGTCTGGCAGAGCGCGGCCCGGCGTGCGGCGAGCCCGTTGTCCGCGTCGCCGGAGAGCTCCTTGACCCAACTGCTGCCCACCGACATGGCGATGCCGACCGCGACACCCGTGAGCAGCCTTCCCGCGTAGATCGTCCAGGCGCCGTCTGCGCCGAAGCACAGCACCAGGCTGGCGAGCGCGGACGTCACGGTCCCGAACACCAGAACCGGCCGGCGACCACGCCGGTCCGACACCGGCCCGGCAATCAGCAGACCGGGCACCAGGCCGACGACGTAGGTGCCGAGAAAGGCGTCCACGCTGAGTGTCGAGTAGCCACCGAGCTGGCGGTACATCAGCAGAAGGGGGGTGAACTGGTTGCCGCCCCAGCCGCAGACGAACATCGCTGCGGCGACCCGGCGCCACGCACCCGAAGGGGCCACGATGGCAGTCGGCTCGACGACCCGCTGGGTTTCGAGCATGGTGATGACGTTTCCTTGCGTGTGGATGGTAGCGGCGCTGTTGCCGCCGGTTTGATCAGCGGCCGTCGCCGGAGGGCGCCGGTGAACCGTGTGTTGCGGCGAGATGCGCGCGCAGGGCCTGCCCGAACGTTGCGGCTACGCCGGCCACGAGATGAGCGAGCAGTGTTTCGTGCTCGTCGGCCAGCACGCTCAGTCGCTGGGGCCGGGGCGACAGCGCGGAGATGCTCATCCGCCGCTGCCGGTCGCCGAGGGTGGCGTAGAAGCGGCCGGCGAGACGGTTCCCCGACGCCTCGACGATGCCCCGGTGGAACATCTCGTCCGCTGCGGCGAACCCGTCGACGTCCCCGGCCTGCGCGAGTTCACGCTGCCGCTCGATCAGCTCGCGCAGGTGCCGTTCGAACCTGGCCGTCAGGCCGTCCCGGGCGATACGCTCCGCGGCGGCCTGCTCCAGCGCCTGCCGCAGCTCCAGCACGTCCGCGGCCTCGCCCGCGGGCACGGGCACGACCACGGCGCCGCGCTTGGGATGCAGGGCCAGCAACTCTTCGGACTCCAGACGCAGGAACGCCTCACGGACCGGGGTCCGGCTGACCCGGACCCGTTCGGCGATCTCGCCCTCGCTGATCAGGCTGCCGGCGACCAACTCGCCGCTGAGGATCAGTTCCTTTGTGACGGCGTACACCGCCTGCGCGGCAGACGCGCGCCCCGCTGTTTCGGCCATGGCCCCGACCCTAACATTGATAGATGCATGCTTGTATCTATGACCTGGGACGCCTAACCGGTAGCAACAGCCCGTGCGCTGACGGTCTCCCCAACACCACCATGACCGCCACGCGCCACCAGGCGGGTGGCGGCTGGTTATGGACTGCCTGAACACCGAACGGCCGCCGGTCGCCAAGAACACCCTGGTCGCCTTCCGGCAGCGGCTGATCAGCGGACCATCGAGTCTGCGGTCTGAAGGAGTCGGACAAGCTGGATGACCTGCTCGGATGACATTAAGTCGCTGTGTCCAGCCCGCCCGGGAACGGTTCAGGGGCGCGCGCCGTCCACGTGCCGGCTGCTATTCTGCGACGCCGGCCGGGCACGTCGCGTACGGGAAAATCGAACGTACGGAACTGAAAGGGGGAAGGGGGAACGGGCATTTACAGCACCGCCCCCCAACTATCAATGGCAAGATTCGTGCTGCAGATGGTGTTCAAGAATGAGAAGGAGCGCCTGGAGGTACGTCCAGCTCATCGTGAGCATCTACAGGCGCTTCTCCAAAAGGGTCAGCTGATCACTGCGGGGCCGTGGGCGGATGATACGGGCGCCTTGCACGTCTACGAGGTCGCGGACGAGGCGGAACTTCGCGCGATCTTGAGCCGCGACCCGTACACGGCGGTGGACGCATACGACATCGCACTGCTACGGGAATGGACGCCGATCTTGCCTTGACGATCGGCGTCAGGTGATGGCGAGCGTGATCGCCTCCTGCACCTGTTGCTCCAGCGCGTCGAGTTCCTCGGGTGTACGAGCGTCGATGAGGAAGGTGACGGCCCGGTCGTCGGACTCGCTGAGTCCATGGATCGCGCTGCCCGGCGACTTCAGCACTTGCACGCTCCTCAACGCGGGGCCGTCATCAGGGGCGCCCGGTTGCGGAGTGGGCCAGAGCTCACCTTCCGGAGTCCACTCGACGCTCACCCCGGGCCAATCGATCTTCACGTCCTGCAGGATGCCGGGATCGTGGTCGAGGTAGACCTGCCGCGCGTATCTGGCGGGAGCGGGATAGGTGGCGGGTTCTCCGAGGGCGATGCGGATGATCTCCGGCTCCATCGGAGCCCCGGTCGCCAGATGGTAGAGAGGCAGCAGCCCGTCGCCGGGCGTGCGTGCGGCGATCTCCATGAGGTAGACGCGCCCTTCGGGCGTCGCCCTGAGCTCGACGTGCGCTATGCCGTCGGCAAAGTCCAACCGCTCCAGAATGGATGCGCTCGCCGCGCGGAGCATGTCGTTGGTCGTGCTGGGCGGGGCCGGCACGGTATGCGCCAGCTCGACAAAGGACGTCGAAGAGGATTCGTTGGTCTCTTTGCGGGTGACGGATTCAAAGATGACCTTGCCGCCCTGGACCAGGCTCTCCACCGAGTATTCCTGGCCGGTCACGCATCCTTCCAGGAGCAGGGTCTCCTCGTGCGGGTAACCGTGCAGGCATTTGTCCAGCTCCGCCTGGCTTCCCACGCGCCGCACCCCCGAACTGGAGCGCCGCCCGGCCGGTTTCAGCACGGCGGGCCATCCGGGATGTTCTCCGATGGGAGAGGTACGGTTCCCCGGCGGGAAGATCAGGGTGGTTGGGCTCCACTCTGGACAGTAGAGCCGTTGGAGATACTTGCTCCGGCACACCCGGCTGGCGCGGAGCCCGGGTGAGCGCAGGCCGAGCGCGTCGGCGACGATGCCTGTCTGCTCGACCATCATCTCGCCGACCGCATACACGCCGACGATGTCGTGTTCGCGGGCCCACTTCAGAGCCTGGGCGACGACGCCGGCGGTGAAGCTGCCCTCCAGTTCCACCGCACCGGAGACGAACGCGGCCTCGTCGATCACTGAGGCGGGATGCGATGGATCGGACATGCAGGCTGTAGTGGCCTCTCGCCAACCGGCCGAGGTGATGAACAGGGCTTTGAGCCCGCGACGGCGGATCTCGGACAAGTAACCCCAGTTACGGCACAGGACGCGGAAACCGCCGAGAAAAAGAAACGACTCACTCATAGCCGTACTGCTCCAGCAAGTCGCCGTGCACCTCTTTGAAACGAGCCAGGTTGGCATCGGTGAACTTGTCCCGCCATGCTCCGATCCTCCCCTGGAAGAAGCTCCAGGAGCCGGGATCGTAGATCCGGTCCAGGACCTGCTCAGGATCGCGGTCATCACCGATGTGCCGCAGCAGTCGCGTGACCGCGTCGAGCTGCCCCTCCCGTGAACCTCCGCCGTTCGGGCCGACCAGGTCTTCGTACCTGAGCTTGCAGACGTTCGGGTGGTTGAGAAGCCAGGTCGCCCTCTCGAATTCCGTTCGGGCGATGAACGACGGCTCCCGAAGGACGTAGTCGATCTTCTCTTCCCAGGTCGGCTTGGTCTTCAGGATGGCGTTGAAGAGATCGTATTCATAGAAGTTCCCATATCCCTGCCGAGTGCGGCCCTCAATGAAGTTGATCAAAGAAATGACGACGTCGCGGGGGTCTCGATAGTTGAAGATGAGCGGCGGGTTGCCGGTCTCGATCCACTCGCCGAGAAAATTCCCGTCCACGCGCGCAAGGTCCAGCTCGTGGAAGATCCAGCACAGGCCCGGAGGCGTGTCGGCGAATTTGGCGTAGGAGATGTGATCGTTGGTGATCACCTGGTCCGTGTGGTCGTGCCGTGCCTGACCGTACCGGTTGACCACCTGCTGACCGAGGCGGCGCTGCCAGTGCCAGAGCAGTGCCGACCATGCCTCGTCGGTACGGCGGAAGAACTCCTCGGTACCTTCCAGATCGAGCAGTTCCTTGTAATCAGACTCCGAGTAGACCAGACTGGCGGTCTTTTTCCGCTGCTCGATGTCGAAGTGGGGAACATTCGAGGGCTCAGGACGGGGGACGCCCGCCATCTTGTACCCCAGGTGCCCCATGAGCCCCTGCATCATGTGCGTGCCGGTCTTCTGCAGAGAAATCACCATCACGCGTGGCGCTTTCCGCATGTAATTCTCCTTCGATTGAGTTTTTGGCGTCGACCGTCGTCCGTGCCAGCCGAAGGGGCGAGGTGAACAACACGAGCGAAGACGCGGTGAGTGACACCGTGGTCAACCACAATGAGGTGGAGGTCCCGGCCAGATCCGCGAGAGTTCCGCCGAGCAGAGAGCCAAGCGGCATCATCCCTACCGTCGCCATTCGATAGGCGGCGGTGACGGGACCGAGATGCCGCTCCGGAGGGAGAGCCTGCCGGAGACTGATCGCGAAGACGTTGTAGAGCGCGAGCGCGGCGCCGTTGACCCCGAAGGCCAGGCATATCAGCGGCAGCGAACCACCCGCCGCGGGCACCACCAGAAGCGCCGCGGCGGCCACGAAGATGGAAACCCTCAGTATCCACCCGAGATGCAGGCCGCGTCCGGCCGGGCCGGCCAACAGCGAGCCGACAAGGGCGCCGACGCTTCCCAGCCCGATGACCGCACCCAGCGTCCCCGCCGAGAGTCCGAGCGTGTGCAGGCCGTGGAAGAGGAAGATGGTGAGAAATGCCTGCTCATGCAGGTTGAAGAGACTGGACTGCAGGCAAAGGTCCCGGATGGGACGGCATTTCCAGACGAAGGCGAGGCCTGCCCGTACGGACGGCCGCTGAGCGAGCCCGGCCTCCTCGGCGGCGGGCCGGAGCAGACCGAACACCAGCGCGGAGAGCACGAACAGCCCTGAGGTCACACCCACCACCCAGGGGAAGGGCAGTGACTGCACCAGGAAACCCGCCAGCGCAGGACCGGCCATCTGGGCGACCGACGTGGTGGCCTGGATGAATCCGTTCGCCGAAACCAGACTCTCGGCGGGTAACCGGCGGGGAATCGTCACCTGATATCCGACGTCGTACAGGAGACTTACCAGGCCGATCGCCGCCGCCACGGCGAGCAGGGCCCACACCGTGAGGCCCTGCGCCGCGTACAGAATTCCAACCGCTCCGAAGGCAGCGCCACGGAGAAGGTTCGTGACGATCAGCAGCCCACGCTCGGGGAACCGGCCTACCCAAACCCCTGCCAGCAGAGAGAAAGCCAGCACGGGAATGGTCTGCGCCGCGGATACCAGTCCGACCTCGCCGGCGCTGCCGCGCAGCACGGTCGCGACCGCCAAGGGCAGAAGAAAGACGGTGATCTGGTAACCGAAACGCGCGCCGATCTCACCGAACCACAGGGTACGGAACGTCACCGAACGAGCGATCAATCTTGCGGGCCGCCGATCTTCCGATAGAGCACTCCTTCGCTCCACACCAGATCGATCTGTCCCCACTCCATGGCCGAGGCCGCGTCGGGGAAGAATCCGTAGCCGTTGAAGTTGGCGCTGGTGTTGCACAACACCGGGATGCCGCTCCATTTGTGGTACTCGCGCAGAATGGTGGCGAGCACCGGGTCGTCCGCGCGGCTGACCGTCTGAAGCCTCGCGGTGCCGTCAAGGTGCATGATGGCGGGTACGCGGTCCACCCACTCCGGGCGAACCAGATGGTCGAAGAGCATGTACGGGTCAGGCGTGCCCGGGTCGAAGATCTCCGGGGCATGCTCGACGAGGCAGATGGGCGCCACCGGCCGATAAGGCTCGCGCTTCTTGGCCCGGTTGAGGAGGTCTTTCATCGCCGGGTCCACTGCGGGAGCGATGATGCTGCGCCCGCCCAGAGCCCGGGGGCCGAGTTCGGCCCGGCCCCGCAAGAGGACGGCGGGCTTTCCGGTCTGATGCAGGATGCGAGCCAGTTCCTCCGGGCGGCATGGGGAGGCGCTCCAGCCCACCGGCACATGCGGACTACGCCGGAGCTCAGGCCCCAGGCGGGCCTCCCACTCGATGCCGGACAATCCCTTCACGTGCGCGAACTGCGTACAGGCGGTTCCAATGGCGGAGCCGGAATCATCGGGGAACGGGGGGACCCATACGCACTTGAACATGGGATGTGCCCGCAGCGCGCTGTTCCACTTGATGTTAAGAGCGCAGCCACCGGCGAAGGCGAGGTTCCACGGCCCCTCTCCCTTCCACGCCCGGATCTTCGCGGTAAGGCGTTCGACGAGGAATTCTTCGACGAACTGGTGCATGCTGGCGAGCACATCGTCTTCCGAGGCGCCGATCCGTTCAACCTGGTCACGAATCTCCGTCAGGTAGGCGTGGACGTAACGGTGAGACGGCTCGCCGTTACTGCCACAGCCGATGACCTGCCGACGATAGTCAGCCACCGACGGGGTGTCGGCCTCGAAATGACGGAGGAACGTGCCGCGGATGATCTCCTGGATCTCGTCCTTGGGCGTGCCCATCGCTATGTAAGCCATCATCTTGCCGGCCACCGAAAGGTCGTCGACCACCTTCGACTGGTCGCCGCTCGCCCTCCGCCATGGTCCGAAGTGCTGCGCCGCCATCGCGTAGGAGTGGCCAATCAGCGGGAAGACCTCTCCGCCGTTCTCCACTTGCCCTTCTCGGGTGACGTAGTAGAGGCGGGGGAAGCAGCCACCGTCCCATACCATCACGAAGGATTCTTCGTTGTCCCTCGCGAAAGGGCTGGAGCAGTAGGCGGCACCGAAGTGGCTGGACATATGAACGAAGCTGCTGTAGGTCACCGTCTGCCCGCCAAGGGGTATCTGCCCCACGTAACCGGGCTCGACCAGAGAGGGGACGGTGTCGGTCTCCCGATAGGGGGCTACCGTGACATTGATCGGGTTGCTGTGGTCGAGAAGGGTCAGGACGTGGTTCGTCGGACCGTCCCACCCATCGATCGCCCAGTGATCGACGTCGGAAACCTCGTAGCCGAATTCGGCGAGCATCCGCGGGATGACTTCCAGGTCGGATACCGGACTATAGCGCGGACTATTGTCCTGCTTCTGTACTTCGAGATTGAAGATCAGCCGACCATCCTCGACTAGGGCGAGACCTCCACTGTGAGTCAACTTCAAGCCACCGACGATCATCGGATTGCCTTTCCCCAGCGTAAGGGCGAGCATGTGACGAGTGGGACGAACTATACGCAGATCGCTATCGCATGCTTCATGAGGCAACTTGCCGTGTCAAGCCCTCTTGCGCCAATTCTCCCAGGAAATCAAACCGTCCGCATCGGCATCGTGAGCACATTAGCGAGATGCCAAAGTGTTACCCTATCGGAAAACCATGAAATGGTCGCTGAAGTGGCGTTCCATACGGCACTCTTGACACGCCCCCGCGCACCGTGTCACCCTCTCATGGGCTAGCTGATCAGGCTAATAGAGAATGAACAAATAGATTTACGTCCCGCGTCCAGAATTCCCAATGGATCCTATATTTTCTGACCCTTTAGGCGGCATGAGTTCTGACGCTTGGGACTCCATGACCAGCAATGTCTTCTATTCCTCACGCCATTGGCTGCACTTCTGCGCCGACATGTCCGGGGCGCCCTCAGGGGCGGTCTCCGCAGCGCTTCCCGGGGGCGGCGCCTCGGCGCTGCCGGTCTCCAGGGTCGAGGGCATCGCCAACACGTTCTACGACTGGCGCGCGATCCTCGGCAAGGAGGGCCTTCCCGGGCCACCTCCCAGCGGGTTGCTGGTGGGGCCGCAACGTGGATACCAGACGCATCTCCTGTCCACGCCGGGCGCCAAGCCGGCAGACGCGGCAGCGGGAGTGCGTGGCGTGCTTGAGGACGTCGACCTCACCGTGATGGCGATGTTCCTGAACAGCCACGACACGGCCGCGTTGAAGGAGAGCGGGGTGCACGCCCTCCCCCTGCTGCTCAACGCCGACGCATGGCTGCACATCCCCGGCGGAGGCTGGGAGGCGTGGCTGAGCTCCCTGGGCAAGCGTCGCAGAGAGATGGTCAGGAGAGAGGTGCGGCGTTTCGCCGAGGCGGGCTACGAGATCACGGACGCTCCGCTCAGCGCGTGGATCGATTCCGCCGCCCGACTGCTGGCGAGCACGGAGGCCAAGTACGGACACCACAATCACGCCGCCTCCTACGTCCGGCTGCTGACCGGGCAGGTGAAACATCTGGGGACGGCCGGTCGCGTGATCATTTGCGCTCCCCCGCACGAAGCGCCGGTCGGCTACGCCCTCTACTACATCCATGGCGACACCCTCTTCATACGCTCGGCCGGATTCGACTATCCACGGCTTCGCAACGCCGCCGAATACTTCAACGTCGTGTTCTATCTTCCGATCAAGCAAGCCATCGAAGCAGGCGTGAGCTGGGTGCACGCGGGCATCGAGTCCACCGAAGCCAAGGCGTTTCGTGGCGCGCAGCTCAGACCGCTCTGGTTGCTGGACCTTTCCCGGCGTAGCGTTCTGGAGGACCAAGCCGATGCCATTCGCAGCGCCAATACCAGAATTCTTTCAACCATATTGAAGTCGCCTTTCCTTGCTAAGGCGTGGAATCCGGGGGAAGGCGTTGCGGACTGGTTCGAATCCAGCGATCAATCGGTGTTCCCCACCTGAAAAATGGAGCTGGTCACTTGACACAGGTTGAATACAAAGAGTCCTGAAGTCGTGACGGACAACGCTCCCTGCGGTACGACCGTGCATGCGTTATGCACGAGGGGCCTGGCATACGCCCGCGGAGCAGGAGCGGCGGGAGCGGGTACGGCTGCAGGCGGCCGAGGTCCAAGAGCCTGGAAACCTACGACGCCTACCTGCGCAGGCGCTGGGCCGAGGATGCACCAGCGCCGAACTCCTCTACCAGGAACCGCAGTCATGGGGGCGATCATGCCTGCCAGCGCTGAAACGCCAAACCCTGAGGCCAGTCCCAACGGCCGAGTTTCCGGCACCCAAAGCACGACAGATATTCCGGCGCCTAGACCATCTTTGCAAAGGCGATCATTGCTCATGGTCGACTGCTTGACAAGGCCAAGGAGACCACCCGCCGCTCCTACGAGGGCCACATCCGCCTCTACCTGACCCCCTATCTGGGGCGGCTGCGGTTGGAGCAGCTCAAAGTGAGTGACATCGCGTTGATGTTCGAGCAGATCGAGGAGTTCAACGACACCATCACCGAACGCCGCACCGACCCCGACCCAGTCGTGCGGGCAAGTGTCAAGTATCGCCGGCCGATCAGCGTCACCACCATGCACAACATCCGCGCCACCCTCCGCCACGCGCTCAACATGGCAATGCGCCAGGACCGGCTGATCGACTTCAACCCCGCCGCCGTCCTGGAGATGTCCGCCAAGACCCGGCCCAGACCGCTGGTGTGGACCGACGCCCGGGTCCGTTCCTGGCAGGAGGACTACCGCAGCTACCGGGAGGCGGAGAAGCAGCGTCGAGGTGGGCGGCGGGTCGACCCGATCGACGCCTATACCAGCGTGCCCCGCTCCTCCCCCGTCATGGTGTGGACACCGGCACACACCCGCCTGTTCCTCGAAGAAGCACGACGGCATCGCCTCTTCGCCCGGTATCAGTTGATCGCGCTGCGCGGGCTACGCCGAGGCGAGGCATGCGGGCTGCGCTGGAAAGAGGTCGACCTCGACGGCCACAGCCTCACCGTGAACTGGCAACTCGTGCAACTGGCCTGGCAGGTCCACGAAGGCACACCGAAAACCGACGCCTCCGTACGCACCATCGCCCTGGACACCGACACCGCCCAAGTCCTACGTGCCCACCGGCAGCAGCAACTGCAGGAACGGCTGGCCATGGGCGAAGCGTGGACCGACAGCGGATTCGTCTTCACCCAGCCCGACGGCAACCGCCTGCATCCACAGCACGTCTCCGACCAATTCCTCTGGCTCGCCTACCTCGCCGGCCTGCCACCCATCAGGCTCCACGACCTGCGCCATGGCGCCGCCTCGCTCATGCTGGCGGCCGGAGTGGAGATGAAGGTGGTCCAGGAAACGCTGGGCCACACCTCCAGCGCCTTCACCGCCGACACCTACACCTCCGTCTACCCACAAGTGGCCACGGCCGCAGCCGAGAAGACCGCCGCCCTGCTCTTCGGAGGCGAAGGGGACCAGGCCGAACCCGGGAAACTCATCTCGCTGAGAAGCTGACAGTCGGATAAAGCATCCGGCCCCGCACTCGCCGCCTGCTCGCGGCGAGGCGGGGCCGCTGTTCTTGCCGCAGTAGTCGGAGGCGGCGAATAGATCATGGTGTGTGCGGGGTTGGTGCGCGCGAGCACGCATGGAGCACGCGAACGCTAGACGAAAATTCTAGAACGCATCCGATCCCGCATCATCGCAGGTCAGAGCATGATCAAAGCGCGCCCTGCAGGATTCGAACCTGCGACCGTCGGATTAGAAGTCCGGTGCTCTATCCAGCTGAGCTAAGGGCGCTCCCGCCTTATTGTGCATGATCCGGCGACTTGTCACGCACAGGTTTTCCATGTGTCAGCCTGTCGACCTGATCACACCCCGCCTGAGCAGGGCCCCCAAGGCCGCGGGTGTCAGTGGTGCGGGGTCTTCGAAGCATATCGGAGGTGGGAGGAAAGGGAGAAAGCCGGGGAAAAGGCTCAGACGGCGTGGCGGGCGTGCCCACAGTAGTCTCGCTGGCACCTTTAGTCCCATCTTCGGTGGCCCCGTCCAGGTTCCGATGGGGGCTTCTGACCGACGGTGGGGTGTGACAGGTGGCGACCGGGTTGGGGGTGGTGCGACACAGGAACGAGCAAAAGGCCAGGCGGGGGCGATCAGTTGGGTCTAAGCTGTCTTGGCATGGTCGCGACGCTCCTGCATGAGATTCCCCTGCAGGGCGGGGACGTGACTGACGGGGTGGTGCGCGTTGGGGACACCGTGCGCAGACCGGCCAGTTCATCGACGCCCGCCGTGCATGCCCTGCTCCGACATCTGGAGGCCGCCGGGTTCGCCGGGGCGCCGAGGGTTGTGGGGATGGATGGGCTGGGGCGGGAGATTCTCACCTACGTTCCCGGGAGCACCGGGTTGCGGCTGGAGAGTGTGAGCGAGGAGGCGCTGGCCGGGTTGGCCGTGCTGGTGCGGGAGTATCACGATGCGACGGCCGGGTTTCCGCTCACGTTGGAGGGGTGGGAAGGCGGGTCAAATGATGACAAATCGCCAGAAATCATCGGGCATTGTGATTTAACGCCGGAGAACGTGGTGTTTCGGGAAGGGCAGCCCGTTGCGCTGATCGACTTCGATCTTGCCCGGCCCACGACCCGGCTGTTCGACATCGTCACCACCCTCCGCCACTGGGCGCCCATCGCCGATCCCGTCGACCGGCCGCCGCTGCTGCGCAATCTTGACGTCGGAGCGCGACTGCGTCTGTTCTGCGACGCCTATGGCGTTCATCCCCGCGATCGCCGCCGCCTGCTCGACCTGGCCAGGACACGTTTTCACCGTTCGTACGGCGCCATGCGCACCCGCGCCGCGACCGGCGGCAACTGGGCGAAGATGTGGGCGGGCGGGGCCGGGCAGCGCATCCGGCGGGCTGCGGCATGGCTGGATGTCCACGAAGATGAGCTTTATGCCCATTTGGTATGACCCGGTCGGTCTCGCCCTCGGTGTAGCCCTCGATCACCTTTTTGCTGATCCGCGCAGTGCCGCCCATCCGGTCGCGGTGTTCGGGCGGGCCGCCACAAAGCTGGAAAAGGTTGTGTACGAGGACAGGAAGGCCAACGGGGTCGTTCTGGTGGCCGTCTGCGTCGGCGGGGCCGCCGGGCTCGGCGTGCTGGCCCAGCGCCTGCCGAAAGGCGGTCGTACGATCGCCACGGCCGTGGCGACCTGGGCCGTGCTCGGCGGCACGACGCTCGCCCGCGAAGGCGCCTGCATGGCCGACGCCCTCGAACGCGACGACCTGTCACGGGCTCGCGCACGGCTGCCGCATCTGTGCGGGCGCGACCCCCGCCAGTTGGAGGCGCCCGAACTGGCCAGGGCGACGGTCGAGTCGCTGGCCGAGAACACCTCCGACGCCGTCGTGGCCCCGCTGTTCTGGGGTGCGGTGGCGGGGGTGCCGGGGCTGCTGGCGTACCGGGCGATCAACACGCTGGACGCCATGATCGGCCACCGCTCCCCTCGGTACGAGCGGTTCGGGTGGGCGGCGGCCAAGCTCGACGACGTGGCGAACTACGTGCCCGCGCGCCTGACCGGCCTGCTCACCGTGCTGACCGGGCCCGACCAGAAGAACGCGCTGGCCATGTTCAGACGGGACGGCCACCGCCACCCCAGCCCGAACGCCGGCCGCTGCGAGGCCGCGTTCGCCGGTGCGCTCGGGGTCACGCTGGGCGGCACGAACGTCTACAGCGGTCGCACCGAACACCGCCCGACCATGGGCAACGGCCCCAAACCCGACGTCAAGGACATCCGCCGCGCGGTACGCCTGACGCGCGCGGTGAGCCTGGCCGCCGCCGCAGCGGCCGTGACGACAGCCTGGTTGCTGGCCTCCAGACGCCGTGGCGCCCGGCCATGACGAACAGCGCGTTCACCGATGCGGAGAACGCGCTGGAAGGCCACCCCCCTCCGCACTTCGGCGCGAGGCTGTCTTTGGAGAGGGGTGGGAGTGATACCGCTAGGCCCCGGAGGCGGCTGAACTAGCGGCTGGTCCAGAGCGGCTTGTTGGCGCTGGAGTAGATGATGACCCGGCCGTCGTTGCTGACAGCCAGCCAGGCGCCGGGGTTGCCCGCGGTCTTGGTCGTCCACAGGGCCTTGTCGTTCCTGTCGACGACGACCCAGTTACCCTCGGCCTGCATGATCGAGCGGGCGCCCGGGTGTCCCGCCGTCGGGGTGGTGAACAGCGGGCGCTGGCCGTCGTACAGGACCGCGTTGCCCTCGTCCTGCTGGATCAGCTTGTAGCGGCCGTTGTCCGACTGCACGACCTGGCCGGGACGGAGCACGTGCCCGGAGGGCAGCTTGCCGATGTAGGCCTGCGAGGACCACAGCGGCTTGTTGGTGCTGGAGTAGATGACCAGGTTGCCGCTGGCCTCCGGCAGCAGCAGGTACGCGCCGGGGTTGCCGGCCGTCGGCGTCGACCACAGCGGCTTGTTGTCGACGCCGTAGATGACGAGGTTGCCCTCCTTCTGCATGGTCGCCTTGGCGCCGGGCTTGCCCGAGGTGGGCGAGGTCCACAGCGCCTTGGTGCCGTCGTAGAAGACCAGGTTGCCCTCGGCCTGCTGGACGAGCTTGAAACGGCCTCCCCCTGAGGTCAGCGACTGTCCGGGCAGCAGCCAGTCGCCGGGGCGGAGCCGGTCCTTGGCGGCGGCGGCCGTGGCGGCGACGGCGGCGTTGCTCGGCTGCGTCATGGCGATGGTGGCGACCGGCCCTGCGAGGAGCGAGCCCGCCATGACGGCGATCGCGGCCTTCTTCGTGATCAACTTTCTTCTCTTCCTGTATTGGCGAAGGTCGTGAGTGAGTGAAGTGACGACGGTGGCAGAGACCGTTGGCGTTCTGTTGGCGTGCCAGGCTGTTTAGCCACCTTTTAGCGATTGCTGCAATCCTGTGATGAATGGATCACGTTGAGTTTCGCCTGCTCGGGTCCATTGACGCCTGTGTTGGGGGACGCCGCCTGGATCTCGGGCCGCGTAAGCGTCGTTATGTACTGGCCGCGCTGCTGCTGGACCTGAACCGTCCGGTGCCGGTGGAGCGGCTGATCGACGCCGTGTGGGAAGGCGACCCCCCGGACAGTGCGCGGATGACCGTGCAGGGACATGTTTATCGGTTGCGTCGCACGCTGCCCGGCGTGCGGGTGGAGACCGACTCTTCCGGCTACGTGCTGCGTACCGACCCTGGGCGGGTCGACGCGCTGCGTTTTCGGGGGCTGCTCGCCGAGGCCGCCGCGCGGGACGACGAGTCCGGCGCGGACCTGCTGGACGAGGCGCTCGGGTTGTGGAGCGGCCCGGCGCTGGGCGAGGCGAGCGGCGGCAAGACGCTGGAGGTGGCGGCGGTCGAGCTGGAGGAGGCGCGGCTGGCCGCCGTCGAGGAGCTGGCGCGCAGGCGGCTCAGGCTCGGGCAGCCTGAACGTGTGGTCGCGCCGTTGCGGGCGACCTTGACGGCCAATCCGCATCAGGAGCGGCTGGTGTCGCTGCTCATGACGGTCTTCTACCGGCTCGGACGGCAGGCGGAGGCGCTCGAACTGTATGAACGCACCCGCCGCCTGCTGGCCGACCAGCTCGGCGTGGACCCGGGGCGGGAGCTGCGCACCACGTTCGAGTCGTTATTGGCGCATCACGTCTGATCGAGCACGGCCAGCGCGGCGGCCTCGTCGAGCCGGTGCCCGAACTCGCGGTGCACCTCGGCGGCTTTCTCCGCGTACTCGCGTCCTGCGTCAGGAGAGCCCTTACGCAGGTGCAGCTTGGCCTGCACGGTGAGCGCCTGGCCTTCGAGCCTGCGCAGCCCGTACCGCACGGCCGAGTCGAACGCCTGCTCCGCCGCGGCGGCGGCCTCGTCCCACCGGCCGCCGTCGAGGAGCACCTCGGCCAGCCAGACGCGGGCGCGGACGTCGAGGTAGGGGTAGGTCCGGTCCTGGTAGGAGGCCAGCACGTCGTGCAGCATGCCGACGCGTTCGTCGAAGGGGAGGGAGTCGTCCACGCGGGCGAGCGTGCTGCGGGCCTCGTCGTATTCGCTGCCCAGCCCTCGGGCGCGGGCCACCTGGATGGCCCGCGCCGCCAGCTCGGCGGCGCGGGCGCCGTCGCCTCCCATGTGGTGCGCCATGGCCGCGCTGGACAGCGTGCCGGCGAGCTGGCCGCCCTTCGCCAGCGTCATCCCCTCCTCGAAGGCGTCCACGGCGGCCCCGAGATCGCCCAGGGCCAACTGGATGTCGCCGATGATGGAGTAGGCCCTGGCCTTCCACACCGGCGGCTCGCCGAGCGCCTCCCTGATCCGGATCGCGCGGAGCTGCCGCCGCAGCGCCTCTTCCGCGCGGCCCGCCCACACGAGCTTGATGGCGTAGTTCTCCAGCGTGGCGGCCAGTTTCGCGGAGGGCTCGAACGCCTCCCACATCTTGATGACGCGCTCGTGGTTGGCCACGCTCTCCTGGAAGTCTCCGAGGCTGGCGCTGAGCACGACGAGGTTGGTCAGGGTCAGCAGCGTGCCGGTGTGCCAGCCGACCTCGGTGTAGAGGTCGGAGGCGATCTCGCTGTGGTGGATGGCCGAGCGCGGCTCGTTGAGCACGAACTTGGCGTTGGCCAGCGTGTGGTGCATGCTCGCCTGGCCGGCGCGGTCGCCCGCGCGTTCGGCGGCGGCCAGGGCGCGGCGGGCCAGGGTGATGATCGCTTCGGGCTGGTAGCCGGCGTACATGAAGGCGCGCAGCGTCTCGACCAGCCGCCAGAGCATGCGGTCGCGGGCGTGGTCGATCACGGCCAGCAGGTTGTGCTGCTCTGCCTGGAGCCAGGACTCCGCAGCCTCCACGCCGGCGAACTCCTCGCCGTCGTAGGGCGCGTCGTCGGCCGAGAGCGGCAGCAGGTCGATGGAGGGCGCCAGCAGCGGGGCCGCGGCCCGCGCGGTGTGCAGATAGTAGGCGTGCAGCCCGGCGGGGTCGTCGTCGCCCACCGTGCAGTGTTCGCGGGCGTAGAGGCAGACCAGGTCGTGCAGCCGGTAGCGGCCCGGCACGTGCTCCTCGACCAGGTGCGCCGAGGCGAGTCTGGACAGCAGCCGTTTGGCCGTGGCCGGGTCGGTGCCCGCGAGCCTGGCGGCCGAGGCGGCGGTGAAGTCGCAGCCGGGAACCAGCCCGAGGCGGCGGAACAGCAGCTGGGCGTCCGGCGCGAGCGCGGCGTACGAGCCGGCGAACGCGGCGGCCACCGTGGCCTGCGCGTCGCCTTCGACGGCCAGCGTGCTCAGGCGGTCGGCGTGCAGCTCCTTGATGTACTCGCGCAGGTCGGCCCGGCCGATGAGGTTCGCGCCGGCGATGGCCAGGGCCAGCGGCAGGTGCCCGCACAGGGCGGCCAGCTCGGCGACGGCCACGGGGTCGGCCTCGACCAGATCGGGGCCCACCAGGTCGGTGAGCAGGTCGCGGGACTCCTGCGGGGTGAGCGTGGCCAGCCGTACGCTCTGGGCGCCCTGCAGCGCCAGGCCGCGCAGCGCGTCGCGGCTGGTGACGATCACGGCGCAGGACGAGCCGCCGGGCAGCAGCGGGCGTACCTGCTCGGCGCCGGCGGCGTTGTCGAGCACGAGGAGCACGCGTCTGGTGGCCAGCGTCGAGCGGTAGACGTCGAGCTGTTCCGCGGCGCCGCCGGGCGCGGGCACGCCGAGCGCGCCGAGCAGGCGCGGCAGCACCCGCTCTGGTGGCAGGGGGGCGCCTTGGCCGTAGCCGCCGAGGTCGACGTAGAGCTGGCCGTCGGGGAAGTCGTCGGCGATCTGGTGGCCGACGTGCACGGCCAGCGCCGACTTGCCGATGCCGGCCGCTCCGGTGACGACGGCGACGCGGCCGTCGCACAGCAGCCGCCGTACGTGTTCGGCCTCCGCCCGCCTGCCCACGAAGCCGGCGACGTCTCTGGGGAGCTGGCGTGGCACCACCGGGCGGTGACCCTCGACGATGCGCTGGTGCAGGTCACGCAGGCGCGGCCCAGGATCGACGCCGAGTTCGCCCGCCAGCAGCCGCTGCACGGCGTGGAAGAGCTCCAGCGCCTCGGCCGTTCGGCCGTCGTGCCACAGCGCGGTCATGGCCAGCGCGTGCGGCGTCTCCCTGAGCGGTTCCTCGTTCCTCAGTTCCTGCAGCAGCGCGGGCACCTCGCGGTGGCGGCCGAGCTCGATCAGGGCGGCGGCGTGCTCCTCGACCAGGTCCCAGCGCTCGCGCAGCAGCGGCACGCGTACGCGCTGCTCGACCCAGGTCGCGCCGAGGCCCTGGAGCGGCTGTCCACGCCACAGGCCGAGCGCCCGCTCCCAGACGACCACGGCCTTGTCGGGCCGTCCTGCGGCCCTGCCCTCGGCGACCAGGCCGCGGAAGCGGCCCAGGTCGATGTCGTCGGCGGGCACGGCGAGCGCGTAGCCGGCGGTCGTGGTGGCGATGCGGTCGCCCAGGGTCTTGCGCAACTGCGACACCTTGAGCTGGACGATCGTCTTCGCGGTCTTGGGCGGGTCGTCCTCCCACAGCGCCTCGATCAGCCGGTCGACGGGGACGTACGCGCCGAGGTGGACCGCGAGCAGCCCGAGCACGCACTGCTGCTGCGCGCCTTCGATCGCGAGGTCAGCACCGCCTTGGCGGACCTCGACGGGGCCGAGCACGCGGATGTCCATCGCGCCCGAGCATAATGCAGCTTCAGGAGGTCAGCGGGCCGCGCTGCGCTCCACCCCGACGGTGATCTCGTTGCCGAGCCTGCGGCCCATGAGCAGGTCGAGGTCATCGCCGCTCCAGAACCTGCCCGGGTCGTACCAGTTGGGCCGCCGCCCGCCCTGCAGGAGCCCCATCTCCTCATAGGTGACCGCCACGACCTCGGCGCAGTAGGCGCTCTCCAGCGTCTGCTCCCTGCGGCTCCTGCGCGGGACGCGTCCCCTGGCCCAGCGGGCGGCCAGCCGGGCCGTCGAGGGGAACGGGGTGCCGTCGAGCCTGGCGACCGTGCGCAGGGCGGCGTCCTCCATCTCCTGCGTGGCCTCCGGTTCGAGCTGGCGCAGCCAGGCCCGCTGGCCGTATCTGTCGGCCCAGGTCGTGACGGCCTGCCGCAGGTCGTGGAGCTGCACCCCGCGGTGGTGGGTGCCCGACCACAGGTCGAGCAGCGACCTGCCGAGTTCGGCGTGCCACATCATCGGCGGCAGGTCCTCGATCACGATGGCCATGCCCACGTGGTTGACCGGGCTGTTGGTCATCGTCTGGATGGCGCGGTCAGGCACCGAGCGACCGCGGAAGATCCACAGGTCGCCGGTCCTGGTCACCTTGACGGCCTCATCAAGAGTCAGCACACGGCTAGCCTAGGCACATGCGCTGGTGGAAGATGCTGGGTCTGGCGGGAATCATGGGTGTGGCGGCCACCGGAGTGGTGATCGCGCGGGCCGAACGGCGCCGCAGGGCCTACACCCCCGAGGAGATCAGGCTGCGCCTGCGCGAGCGGGCCGAGGCTCAACCCGAGGGCCGCAGCTCGTAGACGAAGACCACGTCGGGGTAGGCCGGGTTGTCGTCGTAGCCATGCACCCCGCTCAGGTAGGCGCGCTGGTAGGTGACCACCCACGGCAGCGAGGCGGCGGCCCGCTGGTCGAGCACGCGGACGGTGGCCTGCTCGTAGGCCCGCTGCGCGGCCGGCCTGTCGGTCACCGTCAGCTCGGGCACGGTGTCGAGCAGCGCGTCCAGGCTCTGGTCTGCCAGGTAGGTCAGGTTCATCTCGGGCGGGTTCGCGCTGTGGAAGACGTTGCCGAAGTAGGAGTAGCCGTCGGCGTAGTCGGGCCACCAGTACATCGCGAGGATATCCTGGCCGCGTTTCTTGCCCTGCGCCCACTGGGCGTTCCACGGCATCGGCGTGGCCTCGATCGTGACGTTCAGCGGGCGTAGCGTCCTGGTCAGCCTGGTGGCGAGCAGCCGCCAGTCCGAGTCGCCCTCCCCGTACGTCATCCGCAGCCGCAGGGGCCTGCCTCCCGGTCCGTACCCGGCCTTGGCCAGCCACTGGGCGGCGCGCTCCAGGTTCTGCCGGGGGACGCGGCCGGCCACGTGGCCCATCAGGCCCTCCGGGATGACCCCGCTGGCCGGCGCGACGGCGCCCTTCAGGTCTCTGACCACCCCTCGGTAGTCGACGGCCTGCTGGATGGCGCGGCGCAGGCGGATGTCCTTCATCGGCCCGCTCGCGGTGTTGAACAGCAGCATCGCGGTCTGGAACGAGGGCCGTTCCGATGTGCGCACGCCCGGCGCCGCGGCCGCCTTGGCGTACAGCGGGGGGCTGAGCCGCTCCACGAAGCTCACCTCTCCGCGCTGCAGCATCTGCCAGGCCTTGTCGGGATCGGGCACGACCCGGAACTGGATCGAGTTGTAGTGCGGCCGGTTCCATCCGCCCCAGTACTTGTCGTAGGCCCTGAGCGTGAGCTCGGTCTCCTTGCCCTTCTGCCAGCTCGCCACCGTGTAGGGGCCCGAGCCCGCGTCCTTGCCCTGTTTGAACCATTTCCCGAGGTCGGAGGCCGCCTGGGTGTCGTAGATGTAGGCCGCGTACCCGGCCGAGGCCACCAGGTCCAGGGGCACGGGGTACTTCAGCGCGAACGTCACCGTGAGGGTGTCCTCGACCCTGATCGAGGAGACGGCGTCCCAGATGTAGGAGGCGCCGCTCTTGGTGCTGATGGTGCGCTCGACGGACGCCTTGACCGCGGCGGCGTCCAGTGGCCTGCCGGTGTGGAAGGTCACGTCGGGGCGCAGGTTGAACGTCCAGCTCCGGCCGTCGGACGAGGTCCGCCACGAGGTGGCCAGTCTGGGCTCCGACTTCTTGGTGACGGGGTTCCAGCGGGTGAGCGTCTCGTAGATGTTCTGGAAGGCGACGATCTCGTTGGAGTAGGACCTGCCTGGGTCCCACTCCGTGATGATGTCCAGGTTTTTCACGTAGACGAACGGCGCCTCCCCCGCGGGGGCCTGCGGGACCTCCACGGGTGCCGAGCAGGCCGCGAGGAGCAGCAGCGCGGCGGCCGCTGCGAGACGACGGCGCAACACATCTCCCTCTGTGACCGATGTACCCGGGAAACCTACTCGAAGATCGATGACTTGTGTCCAAAAGCCCCGAAAAATTGGGCAATCTGGTGATCGAATTGCTATTCTCTGAGCTTGTCCCGTCCGGGGTTGCCAGCTTGGGACCGACCGGAGTGAGGTGCCATGGGTCGCAGCCGAACGATCCGCATGAAGATCATCGGACTGCTTCTGGTGCCGCTGACCTCCATGGTGGTGTTGTGGGGGGTCATCACCGCAGTGACCGCCACTGAGAGCTTGGACTTACGCCAATACAAGACGGTCTGGACGAACCTCCGCCTTCCCGCCTACAAACTGATCAACGAGATCCAGCGCGAACGTCTGGTCTCGGCCCGGCTCCTGCGTCACACGGCGGACAAGGCGGCGGTGGACACCCAGCGCATCCGTACCGACGCCGCCCGGGAGGCGTTCAGGAAGCTCTCCAACGATTCCAAGGACAGATCTGAAGAGATCCGCACACAGGTGGACGCGGTGTACACACAGCTCGACAGGCTCGACGCGATCAGAGGAGAGATCGACGCGGACCTGTCCAACCGTCTGCACACCGTGGAGAGCTACAGCGCGGTCGTCGACACGCTGTTCGACCTGCACAAGCGGGTGGCGATCATCGACGACATCCCGATCTACGAGCAGTCGCGCGTGGTCATCGACATGGGCTACGCCAAGGAGCTGCTCACCAGGGAGCAGGCCATCGCGCTCGGGCCGACCACGCCCGCGGAGCGCCGGCTGTTCACCCAGCTCGCCGGCAACCGGCGTTTCCTGGTCGACCAGGCGCTGTCCGAGCTGGACTCGAGCCTGCGCGACACCCAGGTCTCGCTGATCGCCTCGCCCGAGTACCAGCGCATGCGGCTGATGGAGGACCAGGTCATCGCCGGGGCCGCGCCCCAGGGCTGGCTGAACACCACCGAGGGGCTGGCCAAGTCCTTCCACGAGGCGCAGATGCAGGCCAGCACGATGCTGAACGCCCGCGCGGCCCCGGTGGCCGACCAGGTGCTCAACAGGGCGTTCCTGCTGGCGGGAACGGGCCTGGCACTGGTGGTGCTGTCGATCGCGTTCTCGCTGCGGATGGGCGACCGGCTGTCCAAGGAGCTCGGCTCGCTGCGGCTGGCCGCGCTGGAAGTGGCCCAGGAACGGCTGCCGCACGTGGTGGCCAAGCTCCGCAAGGGCGAGAAGGTCGAGATGCCGGAGCTGTCGGTGGCCAGCACTACGGTCGAGATCGACGACGTCGGTCAGGCCTTCTCCACCGTGCAGCAGACCGCGGTCGAGGCCGCGGTCGGCCAGGCACAACTCAGCGAAGGGGTCGGTCACGTGTTCCGCAACCTGGCCAGGCGCAGCCAGGCGCTGCTGCACCGCCAGCGCATCCAGCTGGAGGACATGCAGCACCGGGCCACCGACCCCGAGGCCCTGGACGACCTGTTCAGGCTCGACCACCTGACCACCCGCATGCGCAGGCACGCCGAGGGCCTGATCATCCTGTCGGGCGCCACGCCGGGCCGGGGCTGGAGCAGGCCCGTGCCGCTGCTCGACGTGGCCCGCGCCGCGACGGCCGAGGTCGAGGACTACCGCCGGGTCACCGTCGAGCCGATGTCAGGCAAGCGCCTGGCCGGGCCGGTGGTCGCCGACCTGATCCACCTGATCGCCGAGCTCATCGAGAACGCCACCGTCTACTCCCCCGAGCAGACCCCGGTCATCGTGCGCGGCGAGGACGCGGCCCGCGGCTTCGTCTTCGAGGTCGAGGACCGAGGGAACGGGATGGGCCCGGAGGAGATGGACGAACTCAACGAACGGCTGGCCAGCCCGCCGGAGTTCGACCTGGCCGACAGCGAAAGGCTCGGCCTTTTCGTCGTCTCCCGCCTGGCCGCCAGGCATGACATCCGCGTGACGTTGCGCGGTTCACCATATGGAGGGACCACCGCGATCGTGTTGATCCCGGAAGAGCACGTGGCCGATCCAGAACCGGAGGCCCCCGTGCAAGAGCCCGCGCGACCCATGCGGGTGGTGCGCAGTGACTGACGAGCGCTGGCTGGACGAAGACGCCGGCCCCATCGTCCCCGCCTATCTGCTGACCAGGGGCCGGACGGTTCCCGCGAGCGAGGCCATCGACCTCATCGCGGTGATCATCACCTCCGGCGGCCTGGCGCCGCCCGTCGGCCTCGGGCCCGAGCACCTGATCATCCTGCAGAAGTGCACGAAGCCGACGCGGCTCGTGGACGTGGCGGCCGAGCTGAACCTGCCCATCGGCGTGGTCCGCGTGCTGGTCGGCGACCTGCATGCGCAGCAGCTCGTCCAGGTCGAGCACCCGCCGCCCGCGCCCGACGCGAAGGTGCTGCTGGAGGTGATCAGCGGCCTGAAGGCGCTGTGAGCCTTCCTAGGCGAGGACGTCCTCCGCGCGGTGGCAGGCGACCTGACGGCCTGCCAGCTCTCTGAGCGGGGGCGGCTGCTCGCATTCCGGCGCGGCCAGCGGGCAGCGCAGCCTGAACGGGCATCCGCTCGGCGCGGGCACGGCCTCCGTCCTGCCCTTGGCCTCGGGCGGAGGGCCGCCCAGAGTCGGCACGGCGTCGCGCAGGGCCCGGGTGTAGGGGTGGGCCGGGTTCTCCAGGAGGTCGTCCGTGGGGCCCGACTCGACGACCCTGCCCGCGAACAACACGTGCGAGGTCCTGCACAGCCGCCGCACGACCGCGAGGTTGTGGGTGATGAGCAGGCGTTCGGTGTCCAGGGCGGACAGGAGGTCGAGGATCCTGGCCTGGACGGTGACGTCGAGGGCGCTGGTGGGCTCGTCGAGGATGAGCAGGCGGGGGCCGACCGCCAGGGCGCGGGCGATCACCACGCGCTGACGCTGGCCGCCGGAGAGCTGGTGCGGCCTGCGGGTGGCCAGTTCCGGGTCGAGGCCGACCTGTTCGAGCAGGTCCTGCACGCGTGATCGGGCGCTTCTCGGCAGGGCCTCGGCTATCGAGGCGCCGATGCGCATGCGGGGGTCGAGGGCTTCGGCTTGGAAGACGGGTTGGACGTCTTTCCGGAACGTCCGCATGTCCGCTTTTTTGAGCGTTTGGTCGCCGTACCAGATATTTCCGGAGATGGGGGTGAGGAGGCCCAGGAACGCGCGCGCCAGCGTCGTCTTGCCCGAGCCGCTCTCCCCGATCAGCCCGACGCCGCCCTCGGTGATGTCCAGGCTCACCTCGTGGACGACGGCGCGCTTGCCGTACGCGAGCGTCACCCGCTCGGCTCGCAGCAGGGTCACGGCAGCGCCTCCAGCAGTTCGCGGGTGTAGGGATGGGACGGCTCGGACAGCACCCGCTCGGCCGGGCCCGACTCCACCACCGCGCCGTCGCGCATGACGAGCACCCGGTCGGCGATCGTGGAGACCAGTGCCAGGTCGTGGGAGACGAGCAGGAGGGCCAGCCCGCGCTCCTGCCTGAGCCTGCGCAGCACGCCGACCACCTCGGCCTGGACGGTCACGTCGAGGGCGCTGGTGGGCTCGTCGGCGAGGATCACCTCGGCGCCCAGGGCGATGGCCAGCGCGATCGCGAACCGCTGCGCCTGGCCGCCGGAGATCTCGTGCGGGTAGCGGCGCAGGATCTCCCTGTCGAGCATGACGGCCTCGACGGCCTCGGTCATGATCTCGTCCAGGCGTCGGTTCTCGCCGACGCCGTGGAGTTTGAGCGCGCGGCGCATCAGGACGCCGAGGCGGGTGGCCGGGCTGAGCGCGGCCTGGGGCGACTGCATCACCAGCGCCACCCTGGCGCCCCTGATCGCGCGCAGGCGGCGCGGGGAGGCGGTGAGCACGTCGACGCCGCAGACCATAATCTGTCCGGAAATTTCGGCATCTGTGGTGAGGCCGAGGAGCGAGAGCAGCGTCGTGGACTTGCCGGAGCCGCTCTCCCCCACGATCGCCACGCACTCCCCCGCGCCCACGTCCAGCTCGGGCACGTCGGCGACGAGCCGCCCCGCGTACCTGACCTGAAGATCGCGCACTTCGATCATCGAACCGCCCTTCGCGGGTCGAGCGCGTTGCGCAGCCCTTCTCCGAGCACGTTGAACGCGAACGCCGTCACCAGGATCGCCAGCCCGGGGAAGGTGACGACCCACCAGTTCGTGGTGAACAGGCTCTGGCCCTGCTGCACCATCAGCCCCCACTCCGCCGTCGGCTCCTGCGCGCCCAGCCCCAGGTACGACAGCGCCGCCGAGGTCAGGATCACACCGCCCGCGTCCAGGGAGAGCTGGACCAGGACGGGGGTGAGCGAGTTCGGCAGCACGTGGCGCACGATGATCAGCGGCGCGGGCACGCCGAGGCAGCGGGCGGCGTCCACGTAACTCCGGGTGGCGATCGAGGCGGCCACCGAGGCGGCCAGGCGGGTGTACCAGGGCCACCACGTCACCGCGATGGCCAGGACGACCGTGGTGACGCTGGGCTGGAGCACGACCGCGAGGGCCAGGGAGAGCAGCAGCGCGGGGAAGGCCAGGAAGACGTCCGTGATCCGCATGATCACGTCTCGAAGCCGGCCGCCCGCGTAGCCGGCGACCACGCCGAGCGTGACCCCGGCCAGCGAGGAGACGGCCAGCACGGCCACGGCGATGAACAGCGAGGTGCGGCCGCCGTACAGGATCTGGGTGAGCACGTCGCGGCCGACGCCGTCGGTCCCGAGCCAGTGGGCGGCGCTCGGCGGCAGGAGCTGCTCCAGCGGCTTGGGCTCGTTCGGCGGGTACGGCGCCAGCCATGGCGCCAGGACCGAGGCCAGGACGACGAGCAGGAGGAGCACGGCGCCGAAGGCGGCGAACCGATCGGGGATCCGGGGCAACAACGTGCGGCGCAGCGGCGCCTCCTTCGCCTTCATCGCGCCCTCGTTCGCGGGTCGACGAAGCCCTGCAGCAGGTCCACGACCAGGTTGGCCAGGACGTACACCACGGCGACCAGCAGCGTGACGCCGGCGATGGCCGGGGTGTCCAGCGAGCGGATCGAGGCGGCGGCGTACCGGCCCAGGCCCGGCCAGTTGAAGACGGCCTCGACGAGGAAGCCGTTGACGATCGCGTAGGCGAAGACCAGGGCGATCAGCGACAGGACGGGGTTCAGCGCGGGTCTCAGGGCGAATCTGGTCAGGATGGACGTCTCGCCGAAGCCGAGCGCCCGTTCGAGCCTGGTGTGGTCCTGGCCCGCCTCCTCGATGAGGGCGGCCCTGGTCATCTGGGCGATCACGCCCGTGGGGTAGGCGGCCACGACCAGGGCGGGCAGCACCAGGTGCTGGAGGGTGCTGGTGAAGATGGGCCAGTTGCCGGTGATGAGGGCGTCGACGATGGTGATGTTCGTCCACAGGGTGAGGGGGCTGGTGGTGTCGAGGGAGGAGTCGTACTCGCCGGCGATCGGGAACCAGCCGAGGTTGCTGGCGAAGATCAGCTGCAGGGCCAGGGCCAGCCAGAAGACGGGGACGGAGACGGCCAGCATGCTGGTGAACCGCACCCCAAAGTCCGGAAATTTCGCCTTATAGCGGGCGGCGAGCACTCCGGTCGGGATGCCCACGACGACCGCGATGAGCAGCGCCGTCCCGACCAGCTCAAGAGAGGCGGGAAAGGCGAGGTAGAGGTCGTCGCGCACGGGTTGCCTGGTACGCAGGCTGATGCCCCACTCGCCCGTGAGCAGGTCCCGCACATAGGCCAGGAGCTGCATGGGGAGCGGGTCGTCGAGCCCGAACCGCTCGCGCGCCGCCGCGAGCTCCTCGGGCGTGGCCTTGGGCCCGGCGAAGGCCACCGCCGGGTCGCCGGGCACCAGCCGCATGATCACGAACGTGAGCACGACCACGCCGGCCACGACCAGGAGGGCCTGGCCGAGCCGGCGGGCCAGATAACCGAGCATGGTCAGCTTGCGCGCTTGAGGTCGTAGAAGAAGACCACGTTGGGATAGGCGGGATTGTCCGTGTATCCCTCGACGTCCGCGGTCAACGCGCGCTGGTAGACCTGGACGTACGGCACCGCCACCGCCGCCTGATCCTGGATGATCTTCTTCTGCAGGCCCTGGAAGGCCTGGTCGGCCTTGAGCGGGTCGGTCGCCGCGAGCTGCGGCAGCGTGCCGATCTCGGCGTCGATCTGCGAGTCCTTCAGGTAGGACAGGTTGAGCTGCGGCTTGTCATTGCTCTTGAACACGTTGACGAACCACGAGTAGGCGTCCGGATAGTCCGGGTACCAGTACATGACGAAGATGTCCTGCCCCTTCTTCTTGCCCAGGTCCCACTGCGCGTTCCAGGTCATGGGCTTGGCCTGCAGGGTCACGTTCAGCTTCTTCAGCGCCGAGCTGAGCAGCGTGACCAGCAACTTCTGGTCGTCGTCGCCCTGGCCGTAGGTCAGGTTCAGCTTGAGCTCGGGGTTGTCGGGGCCGTACCCGGCCTGCTGCAGCAGCTCCTGCGCCTTGGCCAGGTCCTGCTTGGGCTGCATGTCGTTGGGGTAGCCGAGCAGCCCCTGCGGCACCAGGCCGCTGGCCTTCTGCCCCGAGCCCTTGAGCGCCGCCGCGAGGCCGTCGTAGTCGATCGCGGCCTGCAGCGCCTGCCGGACCCTGACGTCCTTGGCCGGGCCCTCGGCCGTGTTGAACAGCACCAGCAGGTTCTGGAACGAGGGCGACTGCGCCGTCCGCACGCCCTCGGTCATCCCGGCCTGCTCGAAGAGCTGCGGGTTCAGGCGCTGGACGAAGTTCACCTCGCCCCGCTGCAGGAGCTGCCAGGCCGTGGTGATCTCGGGGGTGACGCGGAAGGCGACCTTCTTGTACTGCTCGGGCTTCCAGCCGCCCCAGTAGTCCTCGTACGCCTTCAGCGTGAGCTCGGTCTCCTTGCCCTTCTGCCAGGAGTCGATCGTGTAGGGGCCGGTGCCGGCGGTCTTCTTGCCGTCGGCGTCCACGGCGTCCACGTCGTAGATGTAGGCGGCGTAGCCGGAGGAGGCGATGAGGTCGAGCGGGGCGGCGTACTTGAGCGTGAACGTCAGCGTGGCCGCGTCCACCGCCTCGATCTTCTGGACGGCGTCCCAGATGTAGGCCGCGCCGCCCTTCTTCTCGATCGTCCGCTCGATGGCCTTCTTGGCGGCCTCGGCGTCGAGGGCGGCCCCGGAGTGGAACTTCACCCCCTGGCGCAGCTTGAACGTCCACTCCTTGCCGTCGTTCGCCGAGGTCCACTCGGTGGCCAGGCGCGGTTCGGCCTTGCGGGCCTGGGAGTTGTACCGGGTCAGGCCCTCGTAGATGTTCGTCAGGGCGATGATCTCGTTGGAGTAGGAGGTGGCCGGGTCCCAGTCGGTGACCACCTCGAGGTTGGGCACGTAGACGAACGTGCCGTCGTTTGCCTGCCCGGCCGTGGTGGCCTGGCTGCTGCTGCTCCCCTGCGGGGCGGGCGTCCCGCCGGCCCCGCGCACCTGACCGCCCGCGCACGCGGATGCGGTCAGGGCCAGGACACCGGCGACCCCGGCGACGAACAGGCGCTTGTGCCAGCGCATGGTGGGGGGATCCTTTCGATCTGTCACCGGGCGAGGGGTCCGGCGGCTTTGACGTGTACCCGCACGGCGGGCTCGGAAAGGTAGCTCAACGGCACCTCTAGGAGATCGACGATCTCGACGCCGGAGGGATCCGCCCCCGCCGCCACGGCCCGCGCGGCCGCCTCCTCCTTGGCCTTTTCGATCGCCTCTGACCGGCTATCTCCCGCAGGCAAGATCGTATCGACTCTGCCGCTCGCGAGCGCTATCGCGGCGCCGACGGCGTTGGCCACCTCCGCGTGTTCGGGGCGGATCACCCGGCTCGCGCCGGGGATGCGGTCGGGCAGCATGAAGGCGCCGCCCCCCACCGCGACCAGGGGTCTGTCGGTTTTGCCGAGCGCCATTCTGTCCACGGCGTCGATGACCATCTCGTCCGCCGTGGCCACCGCCCTTTGCAGGATGTCTACGATTTCTTCCGACATGTCACCTTTTTGGAGGCGATCGCGCCATTCGGTGGCTTCATCAGGGGTGCGGCCCGCCGCGACGGCCGCGTCCGTCATCGTCGCCGTGCCTCCCCCGAACACCAGCGCCTCCTCGACGATCCGGTAGCCGACGGAGCCGGGGCCGATGCCGCCGCTTCTCACGATGGTCCCGCCCCCGAGGGCGATGGCCAGGATGTCCGGCATGCGGAAGTTGGTGAGCACGCCGCCGATCTCCACCGCCGCCGCCGACTCCCTGGGGAAGCCGCCTACCAGCACCCCCAGGTCCGTGGACGTGCCGCCCACGTCCACCACGATCGCGTCCGCGACTCCCGACAGGTACGCGGCGCCGCGCAGGGAGTTCGCCGGGCCGGAACCGATCGTGGAGACCGGCAGGCGGGCGGCGTGCTCCACCGTCATGAGCGTGCCGTCGTTCTGCGCCAGGTACGGCCTGGCCGCCAGGTTCCGTTCCGCCAGGGCGGTCACCAGCGCGTCGGTCACGTGGGCGGCCACCCCGTACAGGGCGGCGTTGAGCACCGTGGCGTTCTCGCGTTCGAGCAGGCCGAGCGCGCCGATCTCGTGGCTCGCCGAGACCGGCAGGCCGTACTCCGCCCTGACCAGCTCCTCGACCAGGCGCTCGTGCTCGGCGCTCGCCGGGCTGAACACGCTGGTCACGGCCACGGCGTCGGCCCGCGTGGCGTCCAGGAACCTGCGGACCTCGTCCAGGCCCGGCGGGCTGATCTCGCGGCCGTCCACGTAGTGGCCGCCCGGCACGATCGCCTCCCCCGCCGAGACGGCCTCGCGCAGGTCCTCCGGCCAGTCGGAGAGCGGGGGGACCGAGGTGGTGGCGGGGGCGCCGAGGCGGACGACGGCGACGCGGCCGAGGTTCCTGCGCTCCAGGATCGCGTTGGTCGCGTGCGTGGTGCCCAGCATGACGCGGCCGATCCGTCCCACGCCCGCATCCAGCTCTTCCAGTACGGCGTCCAGGGCGGCCCGCAGGCCCCCGGTGACGTCCGGCGTCGTGGGCCGCTTGGCCTTGGCGATCACCCGGCCGCCGCCGTCCAGCACCACCGCGTCGGTGTTGGTGCCGCCGACGTCGATCCCGACCCCGAGCTCCGGCAGGTCAGCCATGCGCTGTCAACTCCTCGACCGGAACGTAGTCCAGCTCGTACCCGAAAGCCTTCGGCCCGGCCGTCTCCAGGCCCTTGGGGGTGCGCCAGAGCGGGTCGCACGGCCAGGCGAGGACCGTGACGCGCTGGCCGTACCTGAGTGCCTCGGTCTGGACGGCGGCGGCGGTCTCGGTGTCCACGACGGTGATGAGGTCGGGCACCATCGCGCGGACCCGGCCGTCCTCGACGGCGACCAGGTTCTCGTTCTGGAGCTCCACGCTCAGGGTGCGGCCCCGGTCCTCGCCGGTGCCCTCGATGGTGGCCGTTCCGCGGACGAACCCGCCCGTCGTCCGCCGTTCCACGTCCGTCAGCTTGCCGGTGATCAGCCTGGCGGCGCCTAACCGCTCCTGGAGCGCCCGGAGGGGATCGGCCGCGCCCTCCGTGGCCCTGCCGACCTCGATGGCCCGCGTGACCGTGCCCTCGATGACCGCGCCCCTGGTCTGAGCGGCGGTGAGCACATAATCGGCCATCAGCGCGGACGAGCCCGCCGCCACGCACACGGCCCGCGCCAGCCGTTCCGACCACAGGCCGTCCACCGGGCGGATGGTCACCACGTTCCCCGCGACGTCCGTCATGATCACCAGGTCGGCCGGGAGCCCCGCCACGTACATCGAGACCATCTGGACCTCGGGGAAGGCCCGTCCCATGCCGTCGGCGTCGAGCAGCGGCAGGCCGAGCTGCGCCGCCCAGGCGACGGGGGCCACCCCGTTGGAGCCGCCGATCTCGGAGGACATGATCGCGCTCGGGGGGCGGCCGAAGATCCGCTCGACCTCCTCGGCGATGCGTTTGGGTTCGTCGGCGCTGTGGATCATCTCGTGGCTGACGGTCGGCGCCCCGATCCCCGACAGCGGCAGGACCAGCGCGTCGTCCGCGAGGTCGCCGAGTCTGACCAGCGGAACCTCGCCGTACTCGCGAATGGCACTGACGGCGGCCAGCGACCCGGTACGCACATCGCCCCCGCCTCCAGTGCCCAGGATGGCGCACCCCCGGGCGAGAGCCGGGACGTCACTCACATGAATGCTGCTCATATGGCGACACAACCAAGCACATACCACCTCAAAGCGCCAGTCCGGCGGTCGAGAAAACCCGTTGCGCCACCCCGTTCGGGCCCGCCAAGATCGAACCTGACCCCGTCGAAAGGACGCCGCCATGGCCACCAGGCGAATGCGCATGCGCATGCCACGCCGGGCCGGCGTGTCCGGGGACTCCTGACCGATCCCCGCGCCCCGCGCCCGTTGGCTTTCCCGGGCGGGTGAGGGTGCTGGTGTGCCCGGCCGTTTCATAAGCGGCTTCAGGCGGGTTCGATCCCCGCACCCGCCACTCCGACTGGTACACCTGGGGAGGTGGAAGGGAGGGCGCATGCGGTTTTCCGTGGCAGCCGACAGCAAGGACGGCGTGGCCGAGCGGGTCGTCGCGCAGTTGCGCAGGCGCGGGCACGAGGTGATCACCCATGGCGCGCTCAACGACGACGAACGCGACGACTGGGCGTGGGCCTGCGAACTGGCCGCGAGAGACGTCGGCGAAGGGCGGGCCGACCAGGGGGTCGTCTGCTGCTGGACGGGTACGGGGGCGTCCATCGCGGCCAACAAGGTGCCCGGCGTGCGGGCGGCGCTCTGCGTGGACGCCTACACCGCCGACGGGGCCCGCAGGTGGAACGACGCCAACGTGCTGGCGCTGAGCCTCCGGCTGACCTCCGACGTGGTGCTGGAGGAGATACTCGACGCCTGGTTCGAAGGACGGCCGAGCACGGACCCGGCCGACGTCGCGAACGTCGGCCACATCGACGAGATCTGACCCCGGGCTCTGCCGCAACTGTCATGGCGCGAGAGCGGAAATCGTCGGTCGCGACGTTTAGGGTGCTGGCATGGCCGACGTCCTGCTCCGCGGCGGGCTCCCTTGGGGGCGGTGGTCCGTTCACCCTGCGCGCACTCTGGTCATCAAAGACGGCGTAGTCCTGCACAATTGACCCGCGGGACCATCGAAAGGCAGGCAAGTGCTCTCTATTCACCAGCGGATCGCCGCAGAGCTCGGCGTACGCGACGGGCAGGTGCAGGCGGCCGTCGAGCTGCTCGACGGCGGCGCGACCGTGCCGTTCATCGCGCGATACCGCAAGGAGGTCACCGGCACCCTCGACGACGCGCAGTTGCGCACGCTGGAGGAGCGGCTGCGTTACCTTCGCGAGCTGGAGGAGCGCAGGGCGGCGATCCTGGAGTCGATCGAGTCGCAGGGCAAGCTCGACGACGAGCTCCGTGAGCAGATCATGGCGGCCGAGACCAAGGCCAGGCTCGAAGACATCTACCTGCCTTACAAGCCCAAGCGGCGCACCAAGGCGCAGATCGCCCGTGAGCTGGGGCTGGAGCCGCTGGCCGACCAGTTGCTCGCCGACCCCACGCTCGACCCATCGGCCACGGCCGAGGGCTTCGTCACCGAGGGCGTGGCCGACTCCGGCGCGGCGCTCGAAGGGGCCAGGGCGATCCTGATCGAGCGCTTCGCCGAGGACGCCGACCTCATCGGCGGCCTGCGCGAGCAGCTCTGGAGCCGTGGCCAGCTGACCTCGAAGGTCCGCGAGGGCAAGGAGGAGGCCGGGGCCAAGTTCTCCGACTACTTCGAGTTCGGCGAGCCGTTCACGAAGCTGCCCTCCCACCGCATCCTGGCCATGTTCCGCGGCGAGAAGGAAGAGGTGCTGTCGGTCACCCTGGAGCCCGACGACAGCCCCGACTACGAGCTGCGCATCGCCTCCCGGTTCGGCGTCTCCGACCAGGGGCGGCCGGCCGACAAGTGGCTGGGCGAGACCGTGCGCTGGGCCTGGCGCACCCGCATCCTGGTCCACCTCGGCATCGACCTGCGGATGCGGCTGTGGCAGGCGGCCGAGGACGAAGCGGTCAGGGTGTTCGCGACCAACCTGCGCGACCTGCTGCTGGCCGCCCCCGCGGGCAGCCGGGCGACGATGGGCCTCGACCCCGGCCTGCGCACCGGCGTCAAGGTCGCCGTCGTCGACGCCACCGGCAAGGTCGTCGAGACCGCCACCGTCTACCCCCACGAGCCCAAGCGGCAGTGGGACCAGTCGCTGGCCGTGCTCGGCGCGCTGGCGCAGCGGCACGGGGTCGAGCTGATCGCCATCGGCAACGGCACCGCCTCCCGCGAGACCGACAAGCTGGCCGGCGAGCTGGTCCAGCACATGTCGTCGGTGACCAAGATCGTGGTTTCCGAGGCGGGCGCGTCCGTCTACTCCGCTTCGCCGTACGCCTCGCAGGAGCTGCCCGAGCTCGACGTGTCGCTGCGCGGGGCGGTCTCCATCGCCCGCCGCCTGCAGGACCCGCTCGCCGAGCTGGTCAAGATCGACCCCAAGTCGATAGGCGTCGGCCAGTACCAGCACGACCTGGCCGAGTCCAAGCTCTCCCGCTCGCTCGACGCGGTGGTCGAAGACTGCGTCAACGCCGTCGGCGTCGATGTGAACACCGCCTCCGCGCCCCTGCTCACCCGCGTGTCGGGCATCGGCTCCACGCTCGCGGAGAGCATCGTCCGCCACCGCGACGCCAACGGGCCGTTCAGGACGCGTGGCGCGTTGAAGAGCGTGCCGAGGCTGGGGCCCAAGGCGTTCGAGCAGTGCGCGGGCTTCCTGCGCATCCGGGGCGGCGACGACCCGCTCGACGTGTCCAGCGTGCACCCGGAGGCCTATCCGGTGGTCCGCCGCATCCTCCACTCCGCCAAGACCGACCTCAAGTCGCTGATCGGCAACACGTCGGCGCTTCGGACGATCCGGCCGGACGAGTTCACCGACGACACCTTCGGCCTGCCGACGGTCACCGACATCCTGCGCGAGCTGGAGAAGCCGGGGCGCGACCCGCGTCCCGCCTTCAAGACGGCCACCTTCAAGGAGGGCGTCGAGAAGCTGTCCGACCTGGTCTCGGGGATGATCTTGGAGGGCGTGGTCACGAACGTGGCCGCCTTCGGGGCCTTCGTGGACATCGGCGTGCACCAGGACGGGCTGGTCCACGTTTCGGCCATGTCCCGAAATTACGTAAAGGACCCGCGTGACGTCGTCAAGCCCGGCGACATCGTCCGCGTCAAGGTCCTCGACGTCGACATCCCCCGCAAGCGCATCTCCCTGACGCTCCGCCTGGAGGACGAGACCCCGGCCCCGTCTTCGGGCGAACCCCGAAAGGGCGGCGGCCGCCAGAACGGCAACCGTAACGACGACGGCCGAGGCAACGGCAACCGGGGCGACGGCAACCGAGGAAACGGTGGTCGCGGCGACGGCAACCGAGGTGGTCGTGGCCAAGGCGGCCAAGGCGGCCAAGGCGGCCAGGGCAACCGAGGCGACGGCCAGCGCGGTCGCGGCGACGGATCCAGGGGCGGCGACGGCGGCCGGGGCGGCGGGCGCCGCCAGGACCGTCCGGCTCCCACGGGCGCCATGGCGGAGGCCCTCCGCAAGGCCGGCCTCGGCGGCGACGGCCGCTAACCGGCCCCCATGCCTCCTCGCTGAGTTCGGTGTGCCTCCGGGTCCCAGCCTCGCCGGCTGGGCCCGGCGCACCTCTGGGGGCAGCCCGTTGTCGGGCCCGCCGCGTTCGAGTCGAGCGCGGCTCCGGGCCCAGCACGCCCTTTCGGTGCCGACCGTCCGCTACTTGCTCCGTCAATGGGGGCCTGTCGCGGAGAGGCGGGATCATGTCCAGGGGGTGTCCGGCGCAATCGTTTCTTAGAATTCGTCGTACCCGGAGACCTGGCCAATGGGGAAAATGTGCCGGTTCGCGGCGCAGATCGTCTCCAGGACGTGGACCGGCGTGTCTTCCGTGGAATAACTCGCCCGCAACACCTGGACGATCCACTCACCCGGCTCAAGCTCCAGCGTCTCGCGCTCGAAGGTGGTCGGTGGCCGAGCGGTCAGGTTCTCTTCCGCATGGCCGAACGCGTAGCCCAGCGCGGTCAACGCGGACTGGAGCGACGGCTGCACGAACTCCGGCTCGGCAATCCTGGTGTCGCCGAACAGGTCGGCACGGAAGTAGCTCGTCGCGATGCGTACCGGCACGTCGTTGGCGGTCATCATCTTGCGCCGGGCCACGATGTCCGTACCGGGCTCGACCCGCAGGCAGGCGGCCACATGATCGCTCGCGGGCTCCAGCCCGACGTACAGCATCCTCCGGTCGGCTTTGAGCCCTTGCCGTTCCGCCTCCGCCAGGAACAGGGACTTTGAACCTCGTACGGCGGGCTCAGTCGGCAGCGCCCGCTGCACCAGCATCCGAGGGGCCGGTGAGGCGGGGCCTTCAGGGGCGCGAGCGGTCGGCCCCTTGCGCATCTGGGAGATACGTCCGGGCGAGACGCCCAGCCGTCCGGCGATCTCCTCCAGGCTCATGCCGGACTCCCGCGCCTCGGCGATGGCCTGCCGCCGCATCTTGGCCGCCTCGGTCACGAGTCCCTGTTCCTCGGTCATGAGCCGACTGAGGACGCGGGCTCGTTCGACGGGATCGCTGACCTGGGCAACTTCCCTGAGCGTCTTCAGATCCATCCGGACGTTGCCTCCTCAGCGACCGACATTCGGCGCACTTCAGTCCCTTTTTGCGGTCCAGACCAGAGCTCCGGGCTCGACTTTAGCCCCCTACATCGGGGCCGCAGGGTGAGCACGGTGGCGTCCGATGGGCCGGTTTCGGCGTTGGGGACGGGTGGGGCGATACGGTCTAAGGGTGAGTATGACAGCGTTCGACGCGGCGCTCGCCCAAGCGCGCGACCTGCTCAGATGGCGTTCACCCCTGCGGACGGAGCTCTGGGCGGCCCGGCTCG
Organism: Nonomuraea purpurea; assembly: GCF_042650645.1. NCBI lineage: Bacteria > Bacillati > Actinomycetota > Actinomycetes > Streptosporangiales > Streptosporangiaceae > Nonomuraea > Nonomuraea purpurea. The sequence goes on along the minus strand of NZ_JBHSBI010000005.1, from coordinate 420,120 downwards.
CGGGTGGCTTGGAGCCTGATGAGGTGGAGCCGTTCCTGCGGCGGCTGGCGCAGGGCGGCGGGACGGAGGCCCGGCTCACCCTCGCCGCCCTGGCAGCGGTACACGAAGCCGTCGAGTCCGGCGGCGGACCGTACACGAGCGCCGGGGGCGGTATGGCGGCGGCGCTGCCCGGGTGGGTGCGGCGGATGGGGCGGGTGACGTGCGAAGGTGCGTGGTACGGCAAGGCCGACCCGTACGGTGAGCAGGTTCTGGCTGTTCTGTCTTTTCGGTACGAGAACGGCAAGGAGCCCCACATCCTCGTCGTCGGGATCGATCAGCCCAATGGCGGGCTGGCGGTCGACGCGTTGGTCGAGGAGGTGAAGTTCCTCGACGATCTGGGGCTGCGGGAGGTGGATCCCCGGGTGGTGGCGGGACGAATCCTGGACGCGTTCGAGCTGGGCGACCGGATCATGGGGGCGGTGGTCGCCGACACGCTGCCGGCCGTGCGGCCGGTCGCGATCGCGCGTGCCGGTGTGGTGCCCGGCCTGGTGCGTGGGGCGGCCGACGACACCGCGGCGGAGTTCGACGAGTTGCCGGACGTTCCGGGGGCGCGGGAGGCGTTCGAGAAGCTGGTGGAGTTCGTCGGGGATCGGCCCTTGTGGTGGAGCCCTGGGCGGGTGTCGCAGTTCCTGACCTCCTGGTTGCCGCGGGAGGCAATCCTGACGGACGCGGCCATCGCGGCGATGCCCGAGGTGGTTCGGGCGTGGAGCCGTTTCCTGGGCGGGCATGCTGCGGTGTTGCGACAGGTGGACGATGACGCGCCCCGGCTGCCCGCCCTCATGGCCGACGACTCACTGGCCGGACTCGGCAAACGCATCGCCCAGAACCGGCTCTGAGCCGGAAGTGGGCCTGGCCAGTGTCCCGGTTGACGAGCGAGGGTCGTCTGTACCGCGAACACTCTTGCATAGGGGGCGCGGCGACCTGCGTCAGGCCGGCTGGAGGTTTCGTTCATATCGAAGCCCAGGGCGGCCGTCAAACACGGTCTCGGCGATCACCGTAAATCCCGTGCGGGCCAGCACGGTGCGCGAGCCGAGGTTGTCCAACGTCGTAGCCGCCCTCAGGGTGATGAGCCCGTACTCGGTGGCGGCGAGGGCGCAGACCTGACGTACGGCGTTTGTGGCCAGGCCCTGTCCGGCGGCGGCCTCGGCGATCCGGTACCCCAGCTCCGCCGAACCGTCCGCCACATCGATCAGGTTGACACGCCCGACCACCTGGCCCCTGTCGTCCACGAGCACGTGGAAGTGGCACCCCCCTGCGGCCTGCTCTGCGAGCAGGGCGGCGTGCCGGTCGGCGAACCGGGCGAAGTAATCGTCGCCGCGGTCCGGAATCGACGCGGCGAAATAGGCCCTGTTCTCCTGCTCGAACGCGAACAAAGCAGAAGCATGGTCGAGACGCAGACGCTGAAGATCCGGCATAGCCGACATATCCTACGGCACTCACAGCCATTCCATGATCAAGGTCAACCTCATGAGGAACGAGATGACCTCGGGCTCAGTGCGTCTCATCCAGGCTAAGGCACCGCAGGTCAGGGCCTCGGCTGTCACGCGCCGGCCGACTGCCGCACCCCGGCTGCCCGCCCTCATGGCCGACGACTCGCTGGCCGGGCTCGGCAAACGCATCGCCCAGAACCGGCTCTGAGCTTCCCGAAACCGGCCGGGCAAAGGGCATGGATACCCCGAGGTTGTGGGCGGGGCCGGGGCAAAACCGGCGGGCGCCTCTCCCATCGGGGTGGCGGAGATAGCAGGAGCAGCGCAATCCCTGAGGTGGTAGGTGGAGGCGGAGGCGCACACTGGCCACCGCTCAGACCTGCTCCGGCCGGGTGGCCCGCTTGGCCCGTCGTGGCCGGAGGAGTGGCGTGCCCAGGGTGAGGACGAGCAGAGCCATGCAGAGCCAGGCGAACCAGTCGCCGAGGCGCGCGTACAAGGTCGCCGCGGTAGGCGCGGGAAGGGCGGTCGTGACCGTGACGAATTCGGCGTCCGAAGTGGCCGCCTCCGCCACGATGCGGCCGTTGGGGTCGCTGACGGTCACCTGCCCGGCGCGCGGGACGCGGGCGATCGCGAGCCCGTTCTCCACGCCCCGCACGACGGCGATCCGGCTGTGCAGCCAGCCGTCGTCGCCGAAGTCCCATGCGGGGGCGAACAGTGCGGTGGCCCCCTCGGCCCGGTAGGCGCGGACGAGGCCGGGGTAGTCGAGGTCCTTGCAGATGATCAGGCCCCATCGGGTGTTCGGCGTGAAAGCCAGACTGTTGCCTGGGCGCAGGTCGTCCTCCAGGCCGGGGATCAGGTGATGTTTGGTGTATTCGACGGGCTCGCCGCCGCCCGCGGGGAAGTCGAGAGCCACGTTGTAGCGGACGCCGCCCCTGGACCTGACCAGCCCGGCCACCACGTCGACCCGGTGGGTGCGGGCGATCCTGGTGAGGGGCCGGGCGAGCGTGGGCAGCGTCGCGTCGTCGGCGAGAAACGTCTTCTCGGGAAGCACCACCACCCGCGCGCCGTCCGAGGCGAGCTGCTCGACGCGCGAGGCGTACCGGTCGACGAGGTCCCGGCCCTGCGGGGAGTCCAGTGCGATGACGTCGTTCGGCTGGTCGGTGGCTACCAGCGCCACCTTCGCAGTCTGCGGGGCGGGCGCGGTGCGCAACCGCCAGCCGCCGTAACCGAGGGCCAGCAGGACAACGGCGCCGAAGACCGCCGCCACCCGGACGCCATCCGAGCACGGGCACGCCACAGACGCCTCACCCCCGGCGGACCGAGCGGCGGTCGTGGTTGGGCGGAGGACGGCAGCGCGAGTGGCGGGCGTGATTGGATGGAGGACGGCGGACCGAGCGGAGGACGTGGCCAGGCGGAGGACGGCGGCGATGGCTGACGGGACTGCCATCAGCAGGAACGTGATGCCCCAGACACCGGTCGCCGACGCGCTCTGCACCACCGGCAGGACCTCCGCCTGCGTGTAGGCCAGGCTCCACCACGCGCCGTGCGGTAACGCGAGCGAGACGACGTACTCCGTCACCACCCAGGCGGCGGGCACGACCGTGGCCGCCGACAGCGGGCGGCCACGCAGGAGGAGGGCGCGGAAGGCCGCGGCGGCCAGGCCGAAGACCAGCGCCATGCCCAGTTGGCTGGCCACGACGGCGGGCAGCGGCATGTCGATGACGTTCAGGAAGTACGGCCACATGGCCGCCTGGCCCACCGCCCAGGCGAAGAAGCCCGCGACCGGCGCTGTGGCCGCGCCGGCCCTCGGCGCCAGCAGAAGCATGGGCAGCGGCGCGAGCCAGGTGAACCACGCGATGGGGTGCAGCCCGGTGCCGAGGTGGAACAGCGCCGCCGATAGTGCTGCGGCGGCGACGGCTTTCCAGATTTTCATGGCGACGATCCTGGACCCGCGGGCGCTCCCGGGGCGTCGGATCTGGGGGCGAACTTCCACGTCAGCCCGGAGGACTACTCCCCCACGACCAGCCCCGTCAGCCCGGAAGACTGCTCTCCGCCACCACCAGCCCCACAGCCCAGAGGACTACTCCCCCGCCACCACCAGCCCCGACTCGTACGCGAACACCACGGCCTGCACCCGGTCGCGGAGCCCGAGTTTGGCAAGGATGCGGCTGACGTGAGTTTTGACGGTATGTTCGCTGACGAAGAGTTCGGCCGCGATCTCGGCGTTTGAACTGCCGCGTGCGACCAGCCGCAGGGTCTCGGCCTCACGATCGGTCAGCAGGTCGAGCCGTGCCGCCAGCCGGGGGGCGACGCCGTGGGCAGGGCGTCTGACCAGGTCCTCCACGAGACGTCTGGTGATCGCCGGGGCCAGCAGCGACTCACCCTCCGCCACCACGCGTACGGCGTGGGCCAGTTCGTCGCGGCGGATGTCCTTGAGGATGAAGCCGCTCGCTCCTGCCCTCAGTGCGCCGTACACGTACTCGTCCACGTCGAACATCGTCAGTACGAGCACCTTCGCCGACGTCGTGGCACAGATCCGCTCGGTCGCCTCCACGCCGCCCATGCCGGGCATCCGGATGTCCATCAGCACCACGTCGGGACTGAGCGCGCCTGCCGCCGCGATGGCCGCGTCTCCGTCGCCCGCCTCTCCGACGACCGTGATGTCGGGCTGCGCGTCGAGAATCATGGCGAAACCCGCGCGGAACAGGTCCTGGTCGTCGACGATGAGCACGCGCACCATGCGCTCATCCAACCGGTAGCTGGGCGGACACCACGAACCCGCACGGCCCCGGCCCGGCCCGCAGCGTGCCGCCGCAGGCGGTGACCCTTTCGCGCATGCCGACCAGCCCGTACCCCTCCCCGCCACGCGGCGCGGAGCCGCCGTCGTCGGTGACCTCCACCGACAGGTCGTCGTCATGCCACGCCAGGCGCACTGTCACGCGCTGCGCCCGTGAATGGCGCAGGACGTTCGTCAGCGCTTCCTGCACCACGCGGTAGGCCACCACGCCGACCTCGTCGCGGACGGGGCGGGCGGCGCCTTCGCGCAGGAGCAGGACGTCGAGGCCGGTGCGCCTGATCCGTTCGACCAGTTGGGGCAGTGTGTCGAGCCCTGGCGCCTCGTCGCCGGATCGCAGCGTGCCGAGCAGGCCGCGTAACTGCGCCAGGGCCCCGCGCCCGATGTCGCCGATGGCGTTGAACGCGTTCTCGGCCCGGGCGGGATCGGACCTGAGGACGACCGGCCCGGCCTCGGCCTGCACCACCATGAGCCCCACCGAGTGGGTCACGATGTCGTGCACGTCGCGGGCGACGCGGGCGCGCTCGTGGGCGGCCGCGGCGTCGCGCTCCCGCGCCAGCCTGCGGGCGCGCTCCTCCGCCTCGGCGGCCTGGGCTCGGCGGGCCCTCGCGCCGGTGCCGAGCGCGTACGCGGCGACCAGCGCCGTGGCCATGTAGCGGTAGACCTCCGGCTCTTCGTGCGGCAACGCCAGCGAGCCCACCGCCGTCACGGCGATGAAGGGGACGGCCACCAGGCGTTGGGCCCGGGTGGCCAGCGAGGCCACGGTGTACACGCACACCAGCGGCCCGTACGGCAGCAACGGCTTCACCCACATCACCATGGCGCTCATGGAGAGCCCGACCACGACGCCTGTCGCCATCGGCGCGACCCGCCGCCAGTAGACCGGCACGGACGCGAGCAGCGCCAGCGTGACCAGCCACCACTCGCGGGGGCTGGGCAGCAGCAAGGGCACCACGGTGGCGGCCGTGACGGCGACGGTGACGGCCAGATCTACCCGGCGGGGCGGCAGGTCGCGCAGCCAGGCGGGCACCAGGGTGACCATGCCGCCGAGTGTAGGTTCGGCTTCGGTACGGGCGCATCGGACTGGCGGCTGAATCGGGAGGTCAGCCCCGAGGCTGATGCGCGACTGGGGATGTGCGGCCCGCCGGTCGGCGGCGTCAGGCCCTGAGTTGGGTGGCGGCGCTGGACAGGAGCATGTCGAGGGCTGTCGGGTAGGCGCTGTCGTTCATCCGGGCCACCAGCAACTCCGCCGTGGCGGCGATGTTCGGATGTGTGCTGGCGGGCAGCCGCGCGTAGGTGTCCCGCCACACCTCCTCGTCGGCCTCCCGGGCGGCCGTGGGCAGGGCCAGGGTGGCGGCGTCGAGGATGGCGAAGGCCAGGCTCTGGTCGATGAAGGCGTGATAGATCCGCACCGCGTCCCTGTCGGGGAAGCCGGCGCCGCGCAGGACGCCGAGGAGGGTCTCGTCGCTGGCCACCTCGTTGGGCCGGCCGGTCACCCGGCTGGCGGTGAGGACGGCGGCCTGCGGGTGGGTCAGGTAGGCGTGGTAGATGCGCAGGCCGAGGTCGCGCAGGTCGGAGCGCCAGTCGCCGGTCGATCGCCAGTCGGCCATGGCGTGGCTGAACAGTTCGTCGGCGATCGCCAGGATCAGGTCGTCCATGCCGCGGAAGTACCGGTACACGGTGCTGGCGTCGGCTCCGAGGGCGAGGCCGAGGCGCCGGGCGGTCAGGCCGGCGGCGCCGTGTTCGCGCAGCATGCGCAGCGCCGTCTCGACGATGAGCTGGTGTGTCAGCACTTGCCCCTGTTTGGTGGGACGCCGCCGCCTGCGCCCGGTTTCGGGCACGACCCGCTTGGCCATCGAGAACCGCTCCTTATGCCAACGCCATTGACGTTGATGAGCGTAGTCGCGTTGGATGAACGACAAGCCCCCCAAAAGCATTCAAAAGGGGATTTATCGTCATGCGTATTCTTCTTGTGGGAGCAGGCGGTGTGGGAACCGCCGTCACCAGGATCGCCGCCCGACGCCCGTTCTTCGACCACATGGTGGTCGCCGACTACGACCTCCCCCGCGCCAAGTCGGCCGTCGCCGCGCTGGGCGAGCACGCGACCCGCTTCACCCCGGCCAGGGTCGACGCCGCCGACACCAGAGCCGTCATCGCCCTGCTGGCCGAGCACCGCTGCGACGTCCTGCTCAACGCCACCGACCCGCGTTTCGTGTTGCCGCTGTTCGAGGCCGCCCTCAGCCAGGGCGTCTCATACCTGGACATGGCGATGTCGATGTCCAGGCCGCACCCCGACCGGCCGTACGAGAAGGTCGGGGTCAAGCTGGGCGACGAGCAGTTCGCCCGCGCGCCCGAGTGGACCGCGGCGGACCGTCTGGCGCTGGTGGGCATGGGCGTCGAGCCCGGCCTGGCCGACGTCTTCGCCCGGTACGCCGCCGACGAACTCTTCGACGACATCGAGGAGATCGGCATCAGGGACGGCGGCAACCTCACGGTCGAGGGCTACGACTTCGCCCCGTCGTTCTCCATCTGGACCACCATCGAGGAGTGCCTGAACCCGCCGGTCATCTACGAGCGCGACCGCGGCTGGTACACCACGGAGCCGTTCAGCGAGCCGGAGATCTTCGACTTCCCCGAGGGCATCGGCCCCGTCGAGTGCGTGAACGTCGAGCACGAGGAGGTGCTGCTCGTCCCCCGGTGGATCCCGGCGCGGCGGGTCACCTTCAAGTACGGCCTCGGCGAGGAGTTCATCGGCACCCTCAAGACCCTGCACGCGCTGGGCGTGGACAGCACCGAGCCGGTCCCGGTCATGACCGACCGCGGCACCGCCAGGGTGGCCCCGCGCGACCTGGTCGCCGCCGTGCTGCCGGACCCGGCGGAGCTCGGCGACCGCATGCACGGCAAGACCTGCGCGGGCACCTGGGTCAAGGGCGTCAAGGACGGCCGGGAGCGCGAGGTGTACCTGTACCACGTGGTGGACAACCAGTGGTCGATGCGCGAGTACGGCTCCCAGGCCGTCGTCTGGCAGACCGCCGTCAACCCGGTGATCGCGCTGGAGCTGCTGGCCAACGGGGTCTGGAAGGGCACGGGCGTGCTGGGCCCCGAGGCGTTCGAGCCTCGGCCGTACCTGGACCTGCTGGTCGAGTACGGCTCACCGTGGGGCATGCGCGAGCAGTGAGGGGGGCCGACGCCCGCCGTCCGTACCGGACACAGGATCATGGAAGGGTCACAACCCGTACCACGGAGGACCCCTTGAGCATCGCCGACGACCCCGACCGCGCACCGGCCCGCTCCCACCTGTACGCCATGGGCCTGTCGGAGGAGGAGATGCGCCGCCCGGTGGTCGGCATCGCCACCACCTGGACCGGCACCATGCCCTGCAACATCACCCACCGCGAGTTGGCCGCCCACGTGGCGGAGGGGGTGCGGGCGGCGGGCGGCCTGCCGATGGAGTTCAACACGATCGCGGTCTCCGACAACCTCACCATGCACACCCCGGGCATGCGCGCCTCGCTGGTCAGCCGGGAGGTCATCGCGGACTCGATCGAGCTCATGGGGCTCGCGCACGGTTTCGACGCCCTGGTGGCCATCGTCGGCTGCGACAAGACCGTACCGGCCGGGATCATGGCGCTGGCCAGGCTGGACGTGCCGTCGGTCGTCCTCTACAGCGGCAGCATGATGCCGGGCCGCTGGCGCGGGCGCGACGTCACGATCCAGGACATGTGGGAGGCGCTCGGCGAGCGCGCCGTCGGGCGCCTGGAGCAGTCCGAGCTGGACGACCTGGCCAAGCACGCCTGCCCGGGCGCCGGGACCTGCGCCGCCCAGTACACCGCCAACACCATGGGCAGCGTCGCCGACTTCCTGGGCCTGGCGCCGTTCGGCGTCGGCGACATCCCGGCCGTCGCCGAGGAGAAGAACGCCGCCGCGCGGCGCGTCGGCGAGATCGCGATGGAGGCGCTGGCCCGCGACGCCCGCCCTTCGCGCGTGCTCACCGAGGACGCCCTGCACAACGCGATCGTCTCGGTCGCGGCCATGGGCGGCTCCACGAACGCCGTCCTGCACCTGCTGGCCATCGCCCGTGAGGCGGGGCTGCCGCTGGAGATCGACAAGATCGGCGAGGTGTGCCGCCAGGTCCCGATCATCACCGGGCTCAAGCCGAGCGGCGGCGACTGCACGGCCCTGGACCTGTGGCGGGCCGGCGGCACGTCGCTGGTGGTGCGCCGGCTGCTGGAGGCCGGGCTGCTGCGCGAGAACGTCACGCTGGTGGACGGCCGCACGCTCGCCGACGTGGCGGCCGACGCCGAGGAGCGGCCGGGTCAGCAGGTGGTGCGGGGTGTGGCGGAGCCGTTCAAGCCGCATGGCGCGCTGGCGATCCTGCGGGGCTCGCTGGCGCCCGACGGGTGCGTGCTCAAGCTGGGCGGCAAGGAGGACTTCCGGCACGAGGGGCCTGCCAGGGTGTTCGATTCGGAGGCCGGCTGCACGGCCGCGATCGACGCGGGGCTGATCGTGCCGGGTGACGTCATCGTGGTCAGGTACGAGGGTCCCGCGGGCGGTCCCGGCATGCGCGAGATGCTCTCCATCACCGGGCCGCTCGTGGGCCGCGGCCTGGGCTCGTCCGTGGCGCTGGTCACCGACGGGCGCTTCAGCGGGGTCTCGCACGGGCGGGTGATCGGGCATGTGGCGCCGGAGGCGTACCACGGAGGGCCGATCGCCCTGGTTCGGGACGGCGACACGGTCGTCATCGACAGCGCGACGGGGACCCTGGACCTGGTGGTGCCCGAGGAGGAGCTGGCCGCGCGGCGGGCGGCGTGGCGGCGGCCGGAGCGGGCGGTGGAGCGCGGAGTGCTGACCAAGTACGTGGCGACGGTCGGTTCCGCCTCCGACGGGGCGGTCACCATCTGACGGATCAGGCAGGCGACGGGGGCGGCTATGCTGCGCAGAGAGGTTTTGGCCGCCCCTGAAAAGGAGATTTGCGCGATGTACAAGGAGTTCGCTGTCGAGGCCGTGATGTGGCTTGTCCCGGTCGTGGTGCTGATCGGAGTCGCGCTCCTCGTCACCGCGTGAGCCGGAAAGGGGCCGAGCGAGAGCCCGGCCCCGCGTTCACTCAGCGGTAGTACCTGTAGGACACGTTCGTTCTGGCTTGAGTCCTGAAGCTGGAGCGGCGGTCCAGATATTCCGTCCATTCATCGGCCAGCGTGTGACTGCGCACGGTGCACGACGCCCACTTGACCTTGCGGGGCTTGATGGTGCCGACGTAGTCGTAGCAGGCGCCCGCCTTACGGCCGTTCGCCTTGAGCGTGGCGTTGAGCTTGACGTTGAACAGAGTCTTACGCGAGATGTTCGTGATGCGGACCTTGATCCTGCAGGTGTCCTTACACCTTCCGAAGGAAAGCTTCGTACGGACCAGCTGAGGCCTGGCGGTAACGGCCGACTTCACGGTCGCGACGCTCGTGCTCGACGAGGACGCCGAGGCGGGTGCCACCATGAGCGTCGTCGCCGCAGCCGCGACTAAGACCGTTCCAGCGAGTCTCTTGATCATTGCGCCCCCCAGTGCGGCAACAGTCGCTTCCCCCTGTTGGCAGCGACCTGTACTCGTTCGATTACATCAGGAAATCGAACACACCAAGGTTTCACCAACATGATCTGATATGAAACGGTTACTCGCTTATGTCGGGCTTATGGAGGCTTGGCATACCAGGGTGCCGGATGTGCCCTCTGGGCAGCCCGAGATGCCCCGCTATGCCGGGGTACGCACCGGGCGCTACCCGGTGTACGGCGGCGTGTTCCCGGATGAGTCGGCGGGTTCGTTGAGCTCCGCGATGGCCAGCTCGGCCGTGGTGCGGATGTCGAAGAACTTGTCCAGCGCGGTGATCGCGAACAGGTGCTTGCACCTGCCGTTCAGCCCCGACAGCAGCAGCCGCCCACCTGAGGCCGTGACGGCCTTGTGCAGGTAGACCAGCACGGACAGGCCGGAGGAGTCGCAGACGCTGACGGCCTGCATGTCGATGACCAGCAGCGGCGGTTGCGTCAGATCGAGGGCTTTGGTGACGCGGTCGCGGACCTCTGCCGCGGACCCGAAGTCGAAATCCCCCGTGAGCCGTGCGATGACGCAGGGTCCCTGGAGTCCGAGGCTTATCGACAAGGCCTGCTCCGAAGTCACCCAGCTCCACCTACCCGCGTTGCTCTCCCGATCCAACCACTTTACGAGAAGTAGCGCTTCGGGTTGAACACCAGCATCTGCTCAATCTGGTCATCGGTCACACCCGAGTCCAGCAGTGCGGCCAACACGTCGTCGTGAATGTGATCGTAGCGCCAGTTCGGCGCGAGTGCGGAGCGGGCCGTGTCCCAGGCGCCGCCGAAATAGTCCATGAAGCAGGCCGCGTCGTGGCTGAGGACCATGCGGTCGGCGTATCCGCGCTGGCAGAGGGCCGCCACCGTGGCCACGCGCTGGGCGGTCGGATTGTAGACATCCAGCCCGAATCGGTCCATGCCCAACGTCGCCCCGGTGTCGGCCATCCGCATGAGGTAGTCGAGGTCGTTGCTGTCTCCGGCGTGCCCGACGACCACCTTCTCCAGGTTCACCCCCTCCTTGGCGAACAGGTCGAGCGCGATCAGTCCGCTCTGCGTGAACGCGTTGGTGTGCACGGTGATCGGCGCGCCGGTGCGCACGTGCGTCTGGGCGACGGCCCGGCAGATGCGCTCGACGCCCGGCGTCAGCCCCTTCGCCTCGACCACGCACTTGAGGAACGCGGCCTTGACGCCGGTGTCGGCGATGCCCTGCGTGAGGTCGCGGACGAAGTCGTCGACCATCGGCTCCGGCTCGTCGATGAACAGGCCGGGGCCGCGGTGCTCGTACTGGTGCGGCAGTTCCTCGAAGCTGTAGATGCCGGTGGCGACCACGATGTTCAGATCGGGCACCTGCTCGGCGACGCGCCGGATGCGCGGGATGTAGCGGCCCAGCCCCCACACCGTCGGATCGACGAGCGTCCGCACGCCCTTCGCGGCCACCGCGTCGAGCTTGGCGACCGCGTCCGCCACACGGTGCTCCTCGTCCCACCAAGCACCTTTGCCGTAGTTGTCCAGGTGCTCGGTGGCCACGATGAAGACGTGCTCATGCATCAGGGTCTGCCCCAGATCGTCAACGTCTACAGGGCCTCGCACAGTCTCCACGGTGGGCACGGGCGCCTCCATACCGGCTGGTCTGTGGGCGCCAACCTAGGCTTTCGCGCATCTGCCGTCAACCAGCCGCCCCGGTTCCTGTCAACCTCCTGAACAGGGGGTGGGGTGGCGGCAGCCGGTCGCCGCGCACCGCCGCCGCCACCCTGGCCGCCGCCGTCGGCAGGAAGGGCTCCAGGTGGACGGCCAGCGCGCGGCACGCCTCCACCAGCGTTCCCAGGGATCTCTCCTGGTCCGCTCTGGGCTGTCGCCAGGGTTGGGTGCGCTCGACGTACTTGTTGGCGTCCTCGACGATCGTCCACACGGCCGCGGCGGCCCTGCGGAAGTCGAAGTCCTCCAGCGCCTGGTGGACGGCGTCCGCCACCGTGTCGTGCGTTCCCCCTCCTGAGGGCACGTGGCCGTCCAGGAAGCGGTGGACCATGGTGACGACCCGGTTGACCAGGTTGCCGAGGCCGTTGGCCAGGTCCTCATCGGCCCGGGCGACCAGCCGTTCCTCGGTGAAGTCGGCGTCGCCCACGCGTGGCACCTCGCGCAGCAGCCACCACCGCACGGCGTCGACCCCGTACGCGTCCACGAGCGCCACGGGATCGGCGGCGTTCCCGGAGGACTTGCTGAGCTTGCGCCCGTCCGCCGTCAGGTAGTCGTGCACGAAGATCTCCGTCGGCAGCGGCAGCCCCGCGGACAGCAGCATCGCCGGCCAGTACACCGCGTGGAACCTGATGACCCCCTTGCCCACCAGGTGGACCTTGCGCCGCTCCGCGACCCACCAGCGCTCGTAGTCGCCGCCTTCGAGGGCGGTGACGTAGTTGGCCAGCGCGTCCCACCACACGTACACGACCTGACCGGGATCTCCGGGCACGGGGATCCCCCAGCCGCGGGCGCGGGCGGCCGAACGCGAGATGCTGAGGTCGGCCAGCCCCGCCTCGACGAACGCCAGCACCTCGTTCCGCCGCGCCACCGGCTCGATCCTGAGCCGCCCTGACCGGATGAGATCCAGCAGCGCGTCCTGGTAGCGGGAGAGCCGGAAGAACCAGTTCTCCTCCGCCACGCGCTGCAGGGGCGCCTCATGCCCGTCAGGACACGGCCCCTCCGGGTAGAACTGCTCGCAGCCCACGCAGTAGAGCCCTTCGTAGTGGCGCTGGTACAGGTCGTGCCGGGTGGCCGCCCAGATGCGCTCGACCCCGGCGCGGTGGCCGGGATGGACGCTCGTCCTGATGAAGGAGTCGAAGGACAGGTTCAGCGGGCCGCGCAGCCCCTCGAACGCCGCCGCGTTCCTGTCCACCAGCTCCCGGACCGGTACGCCCTCCGCCTCGGCGGCCAGCACGTTCTTCAGCGAGTTGTCGTCGGTGCCCGTCTGGAACCGCACCGGCTCACCCCGCTGCCGGTGATGTCTGGCCAGCACGTCCGCCTGGACGAGCTCCAGGGCGTGGCCGAGATGGGGTCGGGCGTTGACGTAGGGGATGGTTGTCGTGATGTACATCGGATGCCTCCAAAGGGGGCCCGAACACGACTTGAGGCCCCGGGTCGCAGGGCCTCAACAAGACGTCGCCGGATGAGCCCCCTACGGGGCCATCATCACCACCGGCGAAATCGTCATGCTCCGATGCTACCGGGCCTCAAGCCATCCCCGCCCGCCCTTTATGCCGGTCTTCGACGGTGGCGGGCCAGCCAGAGGAGCAGGCCGGCCGCGAACACCGCCAGCCCGGCGACCACCGAGCTCAGCGGCAGCGTGACCGCCAGGAGCGCGCACAGCCCCAGCCCGATCACGGGGACGGCCCTGGGCGGCGCGCCCTCGTCGCGGCTGAGGGTCAGCGCCGAGGCGTTGGCGATCGCGTAGTAGACGAGCACGCCGAACGACGAGAAGCCGATCGCCCCGCGCAGGTCGGCGACCAGCAGCAGCACGATCGCCGCGGCCCCGACCGCCAGCTCGGCCCGCCTGGGAGCCTGCCGCTCCTGGTGCACGACCGCCAGCGCTGCGGGCAGGTCACGCTCTCGCGCCATGGCCAGCACCGTGCGCGAGACCCCCAGCAGCAGGGCGAGCAGCGCTCCCAGCGAGGCCACCGCCGCGCCCACCCGCACCACCGGCGCCAGCCACCCCGCCCCCGCCTGCGTGACCAGGTCGGCCAGCGGCGCCGTGGACCTGGCCAGCAGCTCCGGCTGCAAGGTGCGCAAGGCGGCCACCGCGACCAGCGTGTAGACGACGAGCGTGATGGCCAGGGCGATGCCGACGGCCCTGGGGATGGTGCGGGCCGGGTCGCGTACCTCCTCGCCGAGGGTGGCGATTCTGGCGTATCCGGCGAAGGCGAAGAACAGCAGCCCGGCCGCCTGCAGCACGCCCCAGACGTCGTAGGCCGGCGTCACCGACGCGGCACCGATGAAGGGGCGGTCGGAGGCAGGCGTGACGTCCTCGACGAAGGGCGCGTAGGCGAACCAGCCGAAAACGACGCTGTCGTCGGCGGCCAGGCCCACGACGATCACCGACGCCAGGACGGCCAGCACGAAGGCCACGATCACCCGGGCCACGCCCGCGGAGCGCTGCACGCCGTACAGGTTGAGCACCGTCAGCGCCGCCACCGCGCCGACCGCCAGGGGTCTGGCCAGCTCGGGGGCGACGTACGCGCCGAACGTGAGCGCCATCGCCGCGCACGAGGCCGTCTTGCCCACGGTGAAGCCCCAGCCCGCCATATAGCCCCACAGCGGGCTCAGGCGGCGTCTGCCGTAGACGTAGGTGCCGCCCGACTCGGGATAGAGGGCGGCCAGGCGAGCCGACGACGTGGCGTTGCAGTAGGCGACGACGGCGGCCAGCGCGAGCGCGAGCAGCAACCAGGGACCGGCGGCGGCCGCGGCGGGGGCGAAGGCCGCGAACACCCCCGCGCCGATCATCGCGCTCAGCCCCACGACGACCGCGTCGACGGTGCCCAGCCGTCGCGCCAGTCCTTCCGGCAACGCCCCGCTCCCCTCTCCTCGCAGGGCACCCACTTTGCCGCACGCCACCGACGATCGGCACCACGCTCAGATGAACATCACGTCCCAGGGCGCCGACCAGGACCGGGTGCCGGCCGGGACCGGGCTCAGGCACCCGCCTCAGGAGGCCCGGGGACCACCAGGACCGGCCGGTGGGCGTGGTGCAGGACCCGGTCCGAGGTGCTTCCGAGCAGCAACGATCGCACCCCACCCATCCCCCGTGTGCCCGTCACGATGAGCTTGGCGTCGATCTCGTTGGCCACGTCCACGATGGTCGACCACACGGCGACCGAGTCCGCGTCGCACCGGGGCACGGCGTCAAGTCCGACCTGGCGGGCCAGCTCGGCGCCCCTGCGGGCCAGTTCGTTCATGGCCTGGCCGATGGCCTCCTCCTCGGCGGCCGACTGGTCGATGGTCACCATGAGCCCGGCAGAGGCCCGGGTCGAGGCGAGCGCCAGGCGTTCCCACACGGTCAGGACGACGGCGGACTCTCCCCGCAGGAGTTGTCCGGCGAAGGTGATCGCGGACTTGGCATCGTCAGAACCGTCGTAGGCAATCAAAATCGTCATTTCAGTCGCTCCCCTGTCGAAGGTCGAGTCCTCCCTCTTTCCCCGGCGACCTGTTTCACGCGTGCACCCCGGGTAATCGACCCTCATGACCGTGACGAAGTTCCAGGACCTGCCTCTCGCCAAGCGCGACCGTGAGTGGGACGCCTCCGAGGCCGACAAGCGGGTGAGGAAGCAGGCCGGGGCCGAGGACAAACCCAATGCGAAGTACCGCAAGTCCTTCATCTGGTACAACGAGGACGACGCCGACGAGTTCGGAGCGTACAAGCTGCCGATCGCCGACGTCGTGAACGGAGAGTTGAAGGCCGTGCCCCGGGCCGTGTTCGCCGCCGCCGCGGTCATGGAGGGCGCCAGGGGCGGGATCGATCTGCCGAAGGAGGACATCGAGCCCGTCAAGGAACACCTGGCGCGCTACTACGCCAAGATCGGCGAGGCTCCGCCCTGGGAGCGCTGAGCCAGCGGGTTCAGCATCGACAGTCCGGCCAGCGCCAGCACGCCCAGCTCCGTGATCACCACGACCCGCTGGGTCAGCCCGGCCGGGATGTCGTCGTTGGTCAGCGGGATGCCGAACATCCGCACCACGTACGGGATCACGACCAGCAGCAACGCGCCCAGCGCCAGCGTGCTGAGGATCCGCACCGCCTTGGCGTACCGGATCCGCGCCCTGGCCAGCAGCAGTCCCGCGATGGGCATCACCAGGAAGGCGGCGAAGGCCGCGTACCGGTGGATGCCGCCCGACAGGGAGAGCGGTACGCCGGGCCGGTCGGTGGGAAAGGCGCCGATCAGGAACATGCTCGCCCCCCACGCCAGCAGCAGTGCGACCACCCAGCGGTTCATCCCCGCTCGGCGCAGCGCCTCGGCGATCAACGCGGAGCCGACCGCGAACAGCGTCAGCGCGGCGGGCAGCAGCCAGCCGGACGCCTGGAAGGCGTACTCGCTGATGACACTGTGCATCGGGTCAAGGCCGGATTCCGCGTGCAGAGTGAGCATGGCGCCGCTCCCGGTGCCGATGGCCGCGAATCCGCTGACAAGCAATCCCTTCATGCCCTCCAAGCTCGTGGAACGCGGCCTTGCGGAGTATCGGAGATCGGCCCGAACCGGCCCTGAAGCGACCCTTAATACCTTCGGCTGACAGCCAGGTTGGAGCCCCCGGTGACCTGCGGATTCGTGACCCTGGGTAGGGCCTGCCCCCTCAGGGTGGGGGTGGGGGCCGCATCCCGATTTGACCTGGAGTGCGCTCTAGGGAGGAGCCTGGAGGTACGACGATCAAGGCTGCCGAGCCCTCGGCCGCGAGATCGCCCATAACCCTACGATCGACCTCTACCCCAGGAGGGGCAGACACTGCTTGCGACGTCTCAACCACGTACGGTAAGGTTTCCGTGATCGAACTGGCAAGCGACAACCAAGCTGCCCGTGAGATCACTTCCTGGATTCATCGGTACAACGAGGCCGCCGGACGGGCGGTGACAGGACGTGGAGACTTGCCGGTGGGCGGGTCGGTGAAGCGTCAAGCATCCTGTTCCACAGCTCGTGCTGCTTCGCGGCATGAACTGCTGCGTAAGCAGCACGGGAATCCTCGCCTCTATCAGGGCGAGGAGCACGTCAATACATGCACCGCCGCAACCCGGGCGTCCCGCTCGCCGAGTCGGTCGGCGCCATGGCCGAGCTCGTTCAGCAGGGCAAGGTGGCTCACCTCGGCCTGTCCGAGGTGAGCGCGCGGACGCTGCGCGAGGCGGCCTCCGTGCACCCGATCGCGGCCCTGCAGAGCGAGTACTCCCTGTTCACCAGGGGGCTGGAGGAGGAGATCCTGCCGGCGGCCAGGGAGCTGGGGATCGCGCTGGTGGCGTACTCGCCGATCAGCCGGGGCCTGCTGTCGGCCGCGATGCCGAGCGCCGACGAACTGCCCGCCGGCGACTTCCGCCGTAATATGCCGCGCAACACCGGCGAGAACGCCGCGCACAACAGGGCGCTGGCGGACGAGGTGCGCAAGATCGCCGACGCGGCCGGTGTCACCACGGCGCAGATCTCCCTGGCCTGGCTGCTCGCCCAGGGTCAGGACGTCGTGCCGATCCCGGGGACCAAGCGGCTGAAGTACCTGGAGGAGAACGCCGCCGCCGCGGACGTCGCGCTGATGTCCGAGCAGCTCGACGCGCTGGTGGCGGCCGTGCCGGCGGACGCCGTGCGCGGGAACCGCTACCCCAGCATGTCCGAGATCGAACGCTGAGGGGGGCGTCAGGCCGGGCCGGGGGTGTCGAAGTAGGCGCGGATCACCGTGGCGCCGGCCCGCGTGTGCACGCGGACGAGATCACTGAGCAGGTTGACGATGAGCAGCCCCCGCGACCCCGCGTTCCGCGGATCGACCGGCCTGCGGCCCACCAGCGGATCGGTGATGTGCCCCGAGTCGCTGACCTCGCACACCAGCCGCCCGCCCTCGGCCCACACCCGGATCGTGCCCGACCCGCCGCCGTGGTCGAGGCTGTTGGCACCCAGTTCGGCCACGGCCAGCCGGATGTCGTCGACCCGGTCCCTGGTGAAGCCCAGAGCGACGGCGTGCCTCGCGGCCATCCTCCGGGCCTCCGTCAGGTTGGTGTGATCGAACCGCAGCGACACGAACGCGGCGGGCTCCTCGAACGCCCGGTTGTGCCCGGCGACCACGTCATGGGGCGCGTAGTCGGCGCTGGGCCGCTCCCCGGCGGCGTCGCGCAGCACGGGATGGGTGCGTTCTGCCTCGCGCAGCACCTCGGGGGCCAGGCGCTCGGCGTCGTACGGGCACAGGATCGTGACCCGGCGGCCCGCGAACGACAGGTTGATCAGCGCCTCGTGCTGGGCCACGGCCGGATACTCCGTCGCGGTGCGCCCTGGCCAGATCGGCTCGCCCACGATGCGGACGCGCCGTCCGGGGTGCCGGTCGGCGAAGTCGGTCAGCACGGCGGGGATGATCCGCCCGGGATTCCGGCCCGCCTCGCGCATGTCGAGCAGGCGCACCGACGCGGCGTCCGCGCCGAGCGCCGCCTCGATCATGGCCAGGTTCCCTCCGGGAACCACGATCGCGACCGGCTCGCCGGCGGTCAGGCCCGCGCGGACGAAGGCGGTGACGGCCGCGATGTACTGGCCGGCACCCTGGTAGAAGAGCGCCGGATGCACGAAAGGTTCCGCGGACATCTCGTTCACGCTACCCAAGGATGATGTCTCCACGACAATCTGGTGGGTACTTAATAATTGTGAAGAGAGTCCAGGTCATCCACCGCCCCCGTCCGGTACAGAGACCACTCCCCCTTGACCTTCGCACCCCTTCTGGCCGACAGCTCCCGTTCTGAGCCTTTCGAACTATGCTCAGGACATGTCGGAAATGCAGATGCGGGTCTCGGACGAGGACCGGGAACGCACCGCGCAACAACTCCAGCAGGCCTTCACCGAGGGCCGACTGACCCACCCCGAGCTCGAGGAACGGCTCGAGAACGCTCTGAAGGCGAAGACGTACGGCGACCTGCTGGGCTTGATCAGCGATCTCCCCGCCGAGCAGGCGCCCGCCACCGAGGTGGTCGAGCTGGCGTCGAAGAGCGGCGGCGTCAAACGCACCGGCGACTGGGCCGTCCCCCGGCGCCTGCGCTGCTCCTCCAAGTACGGCAGCGTCGAACTGGACCTGTCGAAGGCCGTCGTGCCCCACTCGGTCGTGGACATCGAGCTCGACCTCACCTACGGCTCCGCCAAGATCATCTTGCCGGAGGGCGGCGCGGTGAACGTCGACGCCTTCAACAGCGACTGGGGCCACATCTCGACGTCCGACGTGCCGAACAGGCAGCGTCCGGGAGCGCTGTACGTGGTGATCACGGGCCGGTCGAAGTACGGCGCGCTGTCGGTGCGCTATCCGCGTAGGCGCTGGTTCACCCACTGATGGAACAGGGAGATGTGGTGCTCGCTCGGCACGAGCACCCCGCCCTTGATGTACGCCCGTGACGCCATGCCGGGCTGGGTGCGCTCGCAGGCGTCGAAGTCCTGCTCGTTGACCCGGTGGAACAGCTCGACCGACGCCGACAGGTCCGCCCCTGAGGCGACGACGTCGGGGTGGTAGAGCCAGTCGCACTCCACGACCGTGCGGTCGACCGCGAGAGGGTACATCCGGTGCACGATCACGTGGTCGGGCACCAGGTTCACGAACACCTGCGGTTTGACGGTGATCGCGTAGTAGCGGCGGTCCTGGTCCTGCGAGACGTCGGGCAGCTTGCCGAACCCCGCTCTGCCGTCCACGGTGAACCCCTCGGCCCGCTCGGCGAACTCGGCGCCGTGACCCACGTAGTACTGGGCCGCGAACCCGCCGGCGAACTCCGGCAGCACGGCGGTCAGCTCGGGGTGGATGGTGGCGCAGTGGTAGCACTCCATGAAGTTCTCGACGATGAGCTTCCAGTTGGCCTTGACGTCGTAGCTGATCCTGCGGCCCAGTGCCAGCTTGTCGACGTGGTAGTGCTCGATGGCGGCGGGGTCGCCGAGTCGTTCCGTGGCCGCGGACGTGACCGTCTCTTCGAACGACGGCGGCTCCGCGGCCAGGCACACCCAGGCGTAGCCCAGCCATTCACGCAGGTGCACGGGCACCAGGCCGTACTCGACGCGGTCGACGTCGGGCATCTTGGCCAGGTTCGGGGCGGCGGCGAGCCGGCCGTCGAGGTCGTAGGACCAGGCGTGGTAGGTGCACCTGATCGTCCTTCTGACCTCGCCCGCCGCCTCCAGGCAGAGGCGGGCGCCGCGGTGCCTGCAGACGTTGAGGAAGGCGCGCAGCCGCTCGTCGCGCCCGCGCACGACGATCACGCTCTCCCTGCCGACCTGGACGGTCCGGAAAGCGCCCGGTTTCGGCAGGTCACCGGCCCTGACGGCGCAAAACCACAGGCTCTCGAAGATCTTGCCCTGCTCTAGGACGAACACCTCGGGCTCGGCATAAGAGCCGCCGGGAAGCGTGGAGATCAGACTGGGGGGCATCCAACCGCCTTGTTGCGTATGACGCAGCGTGTTGCTCTATATGCGACATAGTCAGGCGGCCCAATGAGGCTGTCAAGAGCCCGGTTTCCACACCTGGAGCTCCCGAATCCTCAGCCAGGTAAACCGCCCAGGTCCTCCCACGTGGCTTTACACCCACTTGATACGGATGGTGTTAGTGGGGTGCAAGTGACGGTCAAGTCACGCACCATAATGTTGCCTTCGTTCGCAAACCCAACGAAGGGCACGGAAATGACACCCCCTCGTCGTCGCTTGGCCGTCGCGGCCGCGACGCTCACGCTTGCCGCTCTCACCACCGCCTGTGGTGCCCTGGGCCAGGCCGTTGACTGCAACACGGCCGCCAGCGAGGCAAGCAAGATCGCGAGTGAGTGGAGCACCGCGGTCACCGCGAACGTCACGGACAAGAAGGCCGTCCAGGACGCTTCGAGCACCGCCGCCGACAAGACCAAGGAGCTTGCCGGCAAGTACGACGGCGAAGTCGCCGCGGCGCTGAACGACCTCGCTTCCGGGTTCGGCTCCATGAAGGAAGGCGACCTGAACTCGATCACGGAGTTCAGCGGCAAGGTGAACGGTTTCACCAGCAAGATCACGAACGCCTGCACCTGATGGGGACCCGCGGTCGCCGCATCCACCTGTGGGGGGCAGGATGGCGCGGCGGCCGCGCCCACGTTCGGGCGGATTCGTTCTAGTCTTTCTGCCCGTGACGGGTGACACAGAGGCGGTGCGAGCGGGGGCACGCACTGCCCTCTCCTCCTGGAGAAACCGGTTGTCAGGCCACCGCGGACGGGTGGGCGTCATCGCGCTCGCCGCCGCGGTGGCCTATGCCGTGCTGGGCCTGGTCAAGCTGGGCAATTTCCGGGCCACCACATTCGACCTGGTGATCGTGGACCAGGCCGTGCGCAACTACGCGAGCTTCCGCCCGCCCTACATCCCCGTGCTGGGCATGTTCCACGGGCGCGGCATGGAGTACCTGCAACTCGCCGACCACTTCTCGCCCATCTACGCGCTGCTGGCGCCCTTCTACTGGATCCATGACGGCCCCGCGTCGCTGATCGTGGCGCAGGCGCTGCTGTTCGCCGGCGCGATCCCGTTCATCTGGATGTTCACCCGGCGCGTACTCGGCGTGGCACCCGCCTACCTGGTCTCCGTGGCGTACGCGCTGTCATGGCCGATCGCGCAGGCGGCGGCGTTCGACGCGCACGAGGTCATGTTCGTCCCCATGCTCACCGCGATCATGATCGAGCGCTACCAGGCGGGGCGGACGCGGGTCGCCTTCGCCGCGATGCTCGCCCTCCTGCTGGTCAAGGAGGACATGGGGCTGATGGTGGCCGGGGTGGGGCTGTGCCTGTTCTTCATGGGCGAACGCTGGCGCGGCGTGCTGTGCGCGGTGTTCGGCCTGGGCGCGGTGCTGCTGATCCGCGGCCTGGTGACCTCGACGTTCGGGGGCGAGTCCAAGGACTTCTGGGCCTACAACCATCTCGGGCCCGACCTCCCCGGCGCGGTGCTGGGGCTGCTGCGCGATCCGATCGCCGCCATCCTGCTGCCCTTCAGCGAGGAGGCCAAGGTCGACACGCTGTTCCTGCTGGTGTGGCCGACGCTGCTGCTGTGCCTGCTGTCGCCGCTGTCGCTGGCGGCGCTGCCGCACGTGCTCGAACGCATGCTGTCCGACCGCGCCCAGTGGTGGCAGGCCGACTTCCAGTACAGCGCTTTCACCGCAGTGATCCTCCTGTGCGCGGGGGTGGACGGGCTGGCCAGGCTGCTGCGTCGGCTGGAACGTCCCGATAGCCGCCAGCTGAAGCTGGCCTGGGCTGCGGCGGTGTGCGCGGTCGCGCTCACCCTGGTGCCCAGGTTCGCGCTGGACCAGCTCTACCATCCGGCCTTCTACAAGGAGCCGAAGGCGGCCGCGGCCGAGGAGGCGGTGAGCAAGGTGCCGTCCGGGGTCACCGTCGAGGCCGTCAACTCCATCGGGCCCGCGCTGACCTCACGGACCACCGTCCTGCTGTGGCGGCGCGAGGGGTACGGCGCGCCGTGGGTGGTGGCCGACGTCTCGCGCTGGGAGTTCCCGTTCGGCTCGCTCGACGACCAGCTCGCCAGGGTCAACGAGCTGCAGGGACAGGGGTATGTGAAGGTCTTCGAACGCGACGGCTACGTGGTGCTACACCGCCCTTGACGCCCTGGCCTGCTCGTAGGCCCGCTCGAACCCCTCCAGCACCGTCTCCCACGAGCCCGCGGCGGGCGGCGTCGCCCGGTTGTGCGCCGCGATCGCCTCGCGCAGCCCGGCGTCGGCGCACAGCCGGGCCACCGCTCTGGCCAGGTCGCCGAGGGTGGCGCCGAGCAGCCCTTCCTTGCCGTTCTTGACGAAGTCGGCGACCCCGCTCTGCGCCCTGGCCACCACGGGCAGGCCGGCCGCCCGCGCCTCCAGCGCCGCGATGCCGAACGACTCGCGTGGCGCCGGCGCCACGAACACGTCGGCCGACTTCAGCACCTTGGCGATATGTTCCCTGGTGTAGCGGCCGGGCAGTGACACCCAGTCGCTCATGCCGTGTTTGGCCAGAAAGCGCGCCATCTGCCCGCGAGCCGGGCCGTCGCCCACGATCGTGGCCCGCATCGGGATCCTGGCCGGCACCCGCGCGCGGGCCGCCTTGAGCAGCTTCAGCAGGCGTATGGGCTGCTTGCGCGGCGCCAGCCGCCCGACGGCCACGATGTGCACCTCCTCGCGCCGGTCGGGCGTCGTCCCCGGCGGCGGCGCCCAGCCCGACAGGTCGAGGCCATTGGAGACGACCCGGACCGGGATCAGCGGCCCTGCCACGGCACGGATCGGCGCCGCCGCGGCGTTGCTGACCGTGGTCGCCACCAGGCGCCACCGATGCCAGCCGAACGCCAGCCGCAGCAGCCGGTAGACACCCCGTGTCACCGGATCCCACATGCTGTGCACGGTCACCACGCACGGCACCCCCGCCCGCGCGGCCGCCCGCACGCCCATCCAGGCGAACGGCGAGACCGCCCCCGTGTGCACGTGCACCACGTCGGGGCGCGAGGAGGTGATCCAGCGCGTGAGATGCCCCACACCGAACGGGTGCACCGGCAGGTCGAACGGCATTCTGGCGACGATCCTGCGCACGCCGGGCAGCGGCTCGCCCCTGGTGGCCGTGGCCACGGACACGTCGTGTCCCGCCTGGCGCTGCATCCGTACGAGATCGGCCACCTGGACCTCGATCCCACCGAGTCGCGGCAGGTAACAGTCGCTCACGTGAAAGATCCGCACCCCTCCCAGACTAATCTGGGCGTGTGCCTCCACGTACCGCTGTGTTCTTCCATGCCCATCCCGACGACGAGGCCTTGCTCACGGCCGGCACCATGGCGATGCTCGCGGCCGAAGGACACCGCGTGGTGCTCGTGGTGGCCACCGCGGGCGAGCGCGGCCTGGCCGAGATGGAGCCGGGCGAGGCGCTCGGCGAGACCAGGCTCAAGGAG
The DNA here is from genome assembly GCF_042650645.1 of Nonomuraea purpurea. NCBI lineage: Bacteria > Bacillati > Actinomycetota > Actinomycetes > Streptosporangiales > Streptosporangiaceae > Nonomuraea > Nonomuraea purpurea. The sequence continues at coordinate 396,691 of NZ_JBHSBI010000005.1, read as the reverse complement.
CTCTACCAGTCGGCCGCGCTGCTCGGCTGCGCCCGCGTGGAGTGCCTCGGCTACGGCGACTCGGGGCTGAGCCCCAAGGGCGGCATCGCCGAGGAGCGGCCCGACAACGCCTTCATCGACGCCGACACGGAAGAGGCCGCCAAGGCGCTGGCCGCCATCCTGCAGGAGGAGAAGGCCGACCTGCTGGCGATCTACGATCCGGCCGGCGGCTACGGGCATCCCGACCACGTGCAGGTGCACCGGGTGGGCAAACGAGCGGCGAAGATCGCGGAAACGGAGATCGTCCTGGAGGCGACGGTCAACCGCGACCCGCTGCTGCGGCTGCTGCGGCTGGCGGGGCGGTTCTACCGGTTTCCGCCGGAGTTCGACGTCCGCACGTTCGAGAGCGCCTACTCCTCCAGCGAGACGATCACCCACCGGGTCAACGTACGGCGTTACACCAGGCAGAAACGGGCCTCCATGGCCGCGCACACCTCCCAGGCCACCGGCGGCGACAGCGACCGCACGCTCGCCGTGATGCTGAAGATCCCCCGCCCGCTCTACCATCTGGTCTTCGGCACCGAGTGGTTCGTCCGCCGCGACCTGCCCCCCGGCGCCCGCCTCCGCCATCCCTTCGATCGGTGGCCCCCGTAGTACCCGAGAACGACGAGAACGTCGTTCCCAACCGGCAGACTGGACCCTGATGAAGAACAAGTGGCTCCAGATCGTTCTCTCCGTGCTGTCGCTCGGCCTGGCCGTGCTGCTCGTGATCTACCTGCCGCAGATCGTGCGCACGCTCACCGGCAAGCCCGTCTCATGGGCGCAGATCGGCGCGGTGTTCGGCACGCTCGGCGCGGGCGAGATCGCGCTGATGACCGCGCTGTGGCTGCTGAGTCTGCTGGCCTACACGTTCGTGCTGACCAACTCCCTGCCCGGCCTGAACAATCTGCAGGGGCTGACGCTCAACGCCGCCGGCAGCGCCGTGAGCAACCTGCTGCCCTTCGGCGGGGCGGTCGGGGTGGCGGTGTCGTTCGCGATGACCAGGGGCTGGGGCTTCTCCAACCGCTCGATCGTGGTCATGACGCTGGTCAGCGGGATCTGGAACACGTTGTTCAGGTTCGTCCTGCCGGCCGTCGGGATCATCGCGCTGCTGATCGCGGGCAAGGCGCCCAACTCGACCGTGGCCGGCGCGGGCTGGACGGGCGCGATCTCGATCCTGGTCCTGTGCGTGGTGGTGGCCGCCGCGCTCTACTGGGACCGCGCCGCGCAGGCGCTCGGCCGGGCGCTCGACGGCCTGACCAAGCTGCTGCGGCTGAAGATCCACGCCTCGCGGGCGTTCCACCGGCTGCGCGCCGACACCGCCACGATCGTCAGGACGAGATCCATCGGGCTGTCGCTGGCCATGATCTTCTTTCTGGGCTTCCAGTGGGCGATCATGGCGGTCTGCATGCACGCCACGGGCGCCTGGCCTGGGCCGGCCGAGTCGATCGCCGTCTTCGCGCTGTCCAGGGTCCTGACCAGCGCCCTGATCACCCCCAGCGGGGCCGGGATCATGGAGAGCGGCGTGGCCGCCCTGCTGATCACCGCGTTCGGCGTCCCGGTCACTCCCGCGATCGCCACCGCACTGCTTTTCGGCTTCTGGACTTACACTATCGAGATCCCGTTCGGCGGCCTGGCACTGGGCGCATGGGCGCTGCTGCGCAGGCGCAACGGCCGGAACGCCGGCGCGGAGCCCCCGTCCGCGATATCGAAGGCCCCACAGTGACAATCCCAAACCCATCAAAGTCCTTGTGCGTGATTCATAGGCCCGCATAGCGTGGCGGCTGACATGGTGGCGTTCCGAGTTCTGGGGCCAGTCGAGGCGTACGAACACGACGACGAACTCGACCTCGGCGGGTTGCGGCAGCGGGCCGTCCTCGCCCGGCTTCTCGTGGCCAGAGGTCAGGTCGTGCCCGTTGACACACTTCTTTACGACCTGTGGGACGACGACGCGGCGAAGGGCGCGCAGTCGGGCCTTCAGGTCTACATCTCGCGGCTGCGCCGGGTGCTGGAGCCGGGCCGTCCGCGCGGTGGGCCCAACCGGCTGCTGGTGACGGTCGCGTCCGGCTACGCGCTGCGCGTGGCCCCCGACAAGGTCGACGCGCTCAGGTTCGAGCAGCTCACCCGCGCGGCCGGCGAGCACCTCGAAGAGGGCGACCCGCAGGCGGCGCGCGGCCGGCTGGAGAAGGCGCTGGGCCTGTGGCGCGGCACCCCCTACTCCGACTTCGCCGACCAGCAGTGGGCCGAGGCCGAGGTCAACCGGCTGACCGAGCTGCGCCTGGTGGCCCGCGAACGGCACGCGGACACGGGGCTGCGGCTGGGCATGCACGCCGAGACCGTCCCCGACCTTGAGGCGCTCACCACCGAGCACCCGCTGCGCGAGGAGGGCTGGCGGCTGCTGGCGCTCGGGCTCTACCGGTGCGGCCGGCAGGGCGACGCGCTGGCCGCGCTGCGCAGGGCCAGGAACATGCTGGCCGACGAGCTCGGCATCGACCCGGGTCCCGCGCTGCGCAAGCTTGAGTCCGACATCCTGGCCCAGGCGCCCGAGCTGGAGCTGGCCGCCCCCGCGCGCCCGTCGCGGCCCGCGCCGGCCGCCGACACCTGGCCGCCCAGGCCCGCCACGCCCGTCGAGCCGCCACCGCTGGAGCCCGAGCCGTTCGTCGGCCGCGACGCCGAGCTGTCCAGGCTGACCACGGCGGCCTCGCGCACCGGCAGGTTCCAGGTCGCGGTCGTGACCGGGGTCGCGGGCGCGGGCAAGACCACGCTGCTGCGCCAGCTCGAAGGCCGGCTGACCGGCGACGGCTGGATCACCGCCTCCGGCGCCTGCCCCGACTCCAGCACCACCCCGCCCGGCTGGGCGTGGGTGGAGATCCTGCGCGCCCTCGTCGGCATGACCGGCGCGGGCGAGTACGCGCAGCTCCTGGCCCCGCTGCTCGACGACGCCGCCCCCGACCCCGACGAGGACGAGGCCTCCGGCGGCTTCCGCCTGCACCGCGCGGTCGGCGGCTACCTGGCGGGCGTCGCCCGGCGCGCGCCGGTGCTGCTGACCCTCGAAGACCTCCACTGGGCCGACGACCAGACGCTCGCGCTGCTGCGCGCGCTGCCGAGCCTGCTGGCGACCAGCCGGGTGCTGCTCGTGGTGACGTGCAGGGAGAGCGAGCTCGACGACCGCCAGTCCGACGTGCTGGCCGCCCTGGCCAGGCTGGGGCCCGTCCGCGTGGGCCTGTCGGGGCTCGATCCGAAGGCCGTGGCCGAGCTGGTCAAGGCGACCTGCGTCCGCGAGATCGACGAGGACGCCGTCGAGTCGATCGTCGAACGCACCGGCGGTAACCCGTTCTTCGTCCGCGAGACCGTGCGCCTGCTCGACTCCGAGGGCGCGGCCGACCGGGCCAGCGCCACCGAGGTGCTCTCGCGGGTGCCCTCCGGCGTGCGCGACGTGCTGCGGCGGCGCATCTCGCGGCTGCCCGCCGGCGCGCAGCAGATCCTGCTGCAGGCGGCGGTGATCGGCCGCGACGTCGACCTCGACGTGCTGATCGCCGTCTCAGGCGACGAGGACGCGGTGATCGAGGCCGTCGAGGCGGCGCTGCTGGCCGGGCTGGTGACCGAGCCGGGCCCCGGGCTGCTCAGGTTCGACCACGACCTCGTGCGCGACACGATCTACTCCGACGCCTCCCGGCTGCGCCGCACGCGGCTGCACGCGGCCGTGGCGGCGGTCATCGAGCAGCACACGCCCTCCGACGTGGCCGCGCTGGCCCACCACTACTTCCTGGCCGACGCGGCCGAGAAGGCGGTGCGCTACGCGGGCCTTGCGGCCGAGCAGGCCGAGCGGCGTTTCGCCCACCGCGAGGCCGCCACGCTGTGGGAGCAGGCCATCGCCGCCTTCGACCGTTCGCGCGGCGACGAGCAGGGCGGCGACCAGCAGCCCGAGCGCACCAAAGAGCGGCTGCGCATCCTGCTGCGCCAGATCAGGGCGCTGGCGCTGTGCGGCGACATGACGGCGGCCCGGCTGCTGCGCCGCCAGGCCATGGACGCCGCGCTGCCGCTGGGCGATCTTGAGATCACCGCGAAGGTGGCGGCCTCGCTGGCCGTGCCGCACAAGGGCATCGCCCGCGACTTCACCCGCACCGCGTGGGAGATCGTGGACGTCACCGAGAAGGCGCTCATGGAGCTGCCCGAGGGCGAGCAGCAACTGCGGGCGAGTCTGCTGACGACGCTGGCGCTGGAGCTGGAGGGCTCCTCCTCGCCCGAGCGGGGGCGTCAGGCGTCGCTGGAGGCGCTGGAGCTGGCCCGCCAGAGCGGCGACCCGACGCTGATCGCGGCGGCGCTGAGCGGGCGGCTGCGGCAGTCGTACGACATCCCCGCGGTCGACACGCGCGAGAGCATCGGCCGCGAACTGCTGGAGGTCGCGCAGCGTTCCGGGCAGATGGCCACCCAGGCGCTGGCGCATCTGGTGCTGCTGGAGTGCGCGGCGGCCAGGGGCCAGTTCACCGTCGCCGACGAGCACGCGGCCGCCGCCGACCGCCTGGCCAGGCAGTACGACCTGTCGGCGCCTGCCGCGGTCGTCGTCTGGTATTCGGGCCAGCGGCTGATGATCTCCGGCGACTACGCGGGCGCCGAGCGGGCCTACGGCGAGGCGGCCAGGATGACGGCCAGGGCCGGCATGCTGGAGGGCCGCCAGGACCTGCCGCTGATCACCGCGTTCTGCCTGCATCTGGTCGACGGCCGGGCGGCCGAGATGGTCGATCTGCTCGCCGAGGCCCACCGGCGCGGCGCCAAGTGGACGCTCGACGCCTACGCCCTGGCCCTGGCCTCGGCCGGGCACCTCAACGACGCCAAGGCCGTGGCCGCCACCCGGCCGCCGGTGCGCCCCGACTTCCTCTACGAGCTGGCGATGACCTGGCGGGCGCTGGCCGGGATGCTGCTCGACGACCGGGAGCGGATGGTCGACTGCTACGACAAGCTCAAGCCGTTCGCCGACCGGGTGGCGGGCGCGGGCACCGGCGTGGTGGCGCTGTGGCCGGTGGCGCTGACCCTGGGCGACCTCGCGGTGCGCCTGGGCCAGCCCGACGCCGCGCGCGACCACTACACCAAGGCTCTGGAGGTGGCAGAACGGGTCGGGGTGCCCCGCTGGGTGGAGGCGGCGCGGCAGTCGGTCAGCAGCTGACCTGGAAAGGCTCGCTCTTGACGGTCTTGGCGCCCTTGACCGACAGCTCGACGCGGTACCGCCCGGGGTTGCCCGCGAGTCCGGGCCGCCACTCGACGTTGCGTGTGGCGCCCGCGAAGCCGTCGTAGGCGACCAGGTAGGTGCGCCAGGTCTTGGTGGCCGGGCTCCAGCGGGCGAGCTTCCAGCCGTACTGGACGGGCTCGGCGGGGTCGGGGTTGACGACGACGGTGCGGGCCACGTACGTCCTGGCGCAGGCCGCGCCGCCGCCCGCCAGGACGGAGAGGGTGAGCGTGCCGGCCTTGGCGGGCGCGTCCATCGTCTCGGTGACGGGCACCTCGCGGGCCGACAGGGTGAAGCTCCGCGCGGGGCGGGCGGCCGAACTGGCGTTGCCGTAGGCGGAGAAGCCGACGTAGGCGCTGGTGAAAGCCAGGGCCGCGACGAAGAGCTTGGCGGCGTTCGCGGTGCCGGTGGCCAGGGCTGCCGTGCTTGTCGTCGACATCTTCAACACCTCTTTTGGCTCACCCATAGAGTGGGCCGGGGTGGTTGAGTCCTGCTTGTCGGCTGGTTGCAGGCGCTGTGGCAATCACCTGCACGTTGAAATAAGGTAAGGCTGACCTAAGGCTTGTGGGGAAGGGGTGGCGGGGTGGCCGACATTGCCGATCCCACGAGGCCGTTCTGGCTCGGGCTGCCGTACTGGCTGGTGGGGGCCATCCTGATCCTCGCCCTGTTCGCCGCGTTCCAGGTCTACTACTGGGTCGGGCGCAGGCTCGGGCAGAGGCTGTACGACTCGCGCGTCGGCGTCCGGCTGGGCCGCGCGCGCATCGCCAAGATCGAACACGTCGTGGAGAAGTGGGGCGCGCTGGCCGTCTACGGCTGCTTCTGGGTGCCCATGCTGCGCCACACGCTGCCGTGGGTGGCCGGGGCGCTGCGGGTCTCCTACCCCTGGTACGTGGTCGCCAGCGCGCTGGGCTGCCTGACGTGGGCGCCGCTGTGGTGGTTCGGCCTGACGGCGATCGTGTGGGGCTGGCTGGAACTCGCCGCGCGCTCCCCCATCACGGCGGCGGTCGTGGCCGTGGCGGCCGTCGCGGCCGTGTCGTGGTTCCTTGTATGGCGGCGCAGGAGGAAGCGGTCCGACTCCGAGGAGAAGGCCCTGGTCTCCTAGGCCCGTCTCCTAAGAGCTGACCGTTTCTTAGATCAGGTTCGGAGCCGGATGACCAGGGCGGCCAGGGTGACGATGCCGCAGAACGTCCGGCACGCCCTGGCCCGAGCGCTCGCCCTGGCCGAGTCCTGAGCACCCCTCCTGAGGTGCCGCTCACCACGGCTCCACGTCGGCCCCCAGGGCGGTGATCCACAGGGCGCGGAAGGCGTATCCCGCCCGTCCGTTGAAGTCCCTCGCCGAAAGCTCCGAGAGCAGGTCCACCACCGCGCCGAGATGCCCGCACGTGGCGGCCTGCACGATGAGCTGCTCGGTCGGGCGCTCGCGCTGCGTCCGCGGCGTCTTCAGCAGCGTCGTGTGCGCCTCGGCCAGCGCCGCGAGGTCCGCCTGCGTGGGCCGGGGCCCGGGACGGACGTTGGCCTCGGCCCGGGTGAGGAGTTCCTCCCACGCGTACCCGTCCCCGTGGACCGCGGCCCAGTCGCGGAGCAGGTCCGGCCGCCCCAGAGAGGCGAACAACTCGGGCGCCTCCCAGCCGTCGAACCAGCCCTGCGCCTGCCATGCCTCCGCGCCGTCGCGGAAGGTGAGCAGCTCACGGGCGAGGCCGTCACGCCTGGTCAGGACCAGGTATGCCAGCAGCGGCACGCTGTAGAAGGTCGAAGGAGTGTCCCCCTCCCGCCACAGGGCCCGGGCCTCCTCCACGCGACCGCATTCGATCAGCGCCCACGCGACCGCCAGGCGATGCTCCCCCGGATTGGTCTCGGGCTCGATCGCGGCCCGTGCCCGGTCGAACCACGCCTCGGCCTCTACGTCCCCGAGCGCGGCGTAGGCGCCCGCCATCGACGAGGCGACGAAGGCCACGTTGTACTCGTCGAGCACGGCCTCGACCTCGGCCTCGGCGGGCGCCAGGAACGCGCGGGCCTCGTCGTGACGCCCGGTTGCGGCCAGGATCAGCGCCACGTCGGCCTGCCCCCTGACCCGTTCGGCCGGGGTCGGGATCGCCTGGAGCAGGCTCGCCGCGCCCGCCGGCTCACCGCGGCGCGCCCGGAGCCGCGCCGCGTGCCGGAGGTTCTCGCTCACGTGGTGGTCCCAGCCCTCGTCCAGCGGCGCGACCGAGGTGCTCGCGATCTGGAAGAGGTCCTCCACGGTGGCGGTGTTCGGCGGCGGCCACGCCACGGGCCCCGACGGCGCCTCGGTACGGCCACGGAACCCCGCGAGGTGCTCGGCCAGCGGCGCGACGGCCCGCTCGGCGGCTGCGGCGGCGTCCGGGACGACGTCGAGCACGCCCCAGCGCACCGGCCAGCCGAAGCGCCCGTCGAACGTCCAGGCGAGCAGGTTGTCGAGGGCCGCACGCCGGTCGGGAGGGGCGATGACGAGCCCCGACTCGAAGGCCACGGCCCAGGTCTCGTCGTCGAGCGCGAACGTCGGATCGACGCGCGCCTCCTCCTCGTCCCGCAGGTCCATCCCGATGTCGTCGCCGTCGAGCTCCAGCGGACGCGGCTCGGGCGGCGCCTGAAGGAGGGCGAAGTCCCCGGTCGTCTCGCCGGTGGCGGCCCGGACGAACCGCAGGTGGGTCGCGCTGACGGAGACGAGCACCCCGTCCGCGCCCCACGCCACGCCGAAGGCCTCCTCGGGCGCCGCGAAAGACCGCAACCGGACCGGGCCGTCGCCGAGGTGCCAGACCTCGATCCGGCCGGTGTCGGTCAGCGCCGCCGCGTGCAGCCCGTCCGGCGACCACGCCCACACGGTGCCGTCCACGTCGTCCCGGTCGATCTCCATCAGCGCGACGTCCACGTCGTAGCGGTGCCACCCGTCGTCGTAGACGGCGACGCGGGGCCGGGCCCGTCCGCCGCCGGGCACGACGACCGCCAGGCGGCCGACCGTGCCACGGCTGCCCCAGGACAGCTCGGTGGCGCCGGGGTGTCCCTGCGCCGTCGCGACCGTCCGACCGGTCATGGCGTCGGCGAAGACCAACTGCCCGCGCAGGTGGCGGGCGACATAACGCTCGTCCTGGCTCCACGCCGGGCCGGCTCCGCGGGTCTCCGCATCGGCGAACCAGACCACCTGCCCGCTCGCCACGTCGACGGCGCCCGCCCAGTCGTCCCCGTACCCGTGCAGGCGGGTCCCGTCCTTGGACCAGAAGGCCCGGCTGAAGAACAGCCCGTCGTCCTCGAGCCGTGCCTTGATGTCGGCCGGCAGGGCCTCGGGCAGGAGTTCCACGTCGTCGTCGCCGTACACGCCGCCTTCGGTGAGCGGCGCGAGGCAGCCGCGCACGTCGTGCGGGGTCCACACGCTGATGTAGGCGCGAGTGCCGTCGGGCGCGAAGGCGAAGCGGGGCGGCCGCGAGCTCCCGTCGGTCACGTACGCCTCGCCGATCGACTCCGTCTCCTCGCCGAACGGGTCCCACAGGCCCACGCCGTTGGTGTTGAAGGCCAGCGCGATCCGCTGCCCGTCGGCCGACCACTGGATCGTACGCACGTAGCCGGGCCAGCCCACCCCGCCCTCGATGCCGTCGAGCACGTTGACGCATCGCGCGGTGGCCAGCTCCCAGACCTGCAGGGCGCCGCCGCGTTCGTAGTCGTCGCCGCACCAGCTGCCGATCGCGAGATACCGTCCGCAGGGGCTCAGCGCGAAGCCGTTGATCTCGGCCGGGTGCCCGTCGGGATGGCGCAGCACGGCGCCGGCGTCCTTGAGGCGCTCGGTCGCGAACCGGTGCGCCTCGGTGATCCCGTGGGTCCGTTCCAGCTCCGCGAGCGCGGCGCGCAGGGGCGGGAGGTCGCGGGCCGGTGCGAACGCCGGCCAGTCCGCTCCGCGCAGCGCCACCGACAACGCCTCCGGACCGGCCGAGGACAAGGGCAGGTTCATGATCACCATAACGGGCGACGATAGTGAAAGGGCTGAGTGGATTTGCGGGATTCGCGCAAATTGCCCAGCCGTCGTCGCGTCTCTCCGGGAGAAGAACGCCCTGTCCGAACCTGGGCATCAGCTCCCGTACGGGTCCGGCGCGGCCGGTAGTTCTGCAGAAGGTGCCCGTAGCCGAAGACGACGTGCTCTGAGACATGGCCGTGGGGGTCTGGAGCCATCTCGGAAACCCTTCGGCGCGCCAGGTGAGGGGCGTGTCGCTACGCTTGGCGCTGTTCCGTGATCTGGCTGGAGTTGATAGCGCGTGACGTCGGTCGACGATACGGTCCTCACCGCCATACGTTGCGCCGATGCGGACCGGCTTTCCGCCGGCCTTGATCCGTTGAGGTGTCCGCCGGCCGTCCTGCGGCTTCTTGTCAGGCATGAGGATCCACGCCTCCGGGAACTGGGCCTCGTATCCCTTGCCGAACGTCTTGATGCGAGAGGAGATGAAGACCGTTCCGAACTGGCCGAGTTCGCGGCGTCGTTGCCGGGCTCACTCGATGGTTCGCCGGAGGCGGCACTGGCCTTGGCGCACCTTTATCTCAATCTGCGGGCGCACGTCCGGCCCCGTCCCTGGCCGCAGTGGCGCAAGGCGGATCTGCCGGCCCGGGTCCGGATCGCCTGGCTGAGCGCCGAGATCGCTGACCGGCCTCAGACTCTACGGGACGAGCCCGCGGGCGAACTGCTCTACCAGGCCGTCCGCGGGATCGATGTGGCTGACGTCGACGAACCGGAGAGCCTCGCCGGGGAGTTGTCGGACCGGCCGGATCCTGTGTTGCGGGCGCAGGCCCTGCGGGTTGCGCGCGAGTCCATGCACACCGGCCTGCTGGCACCGGAACGTGCCCGGACGCTCGTGGTGGGGCTCGCCGGACCGATCGCCGGGGAACCCGCCACGAGTGCTGCCGCGGCCGACGTCGCCGCGGCGGCACTGCGTGAGCTGTCAGAGCCCTGGGCCGCGTTGAATCCGCTGCCACAAGAGCACCTGTACCGGCTCCTCGAGACCGGGCCCGGCGATGCCGTCTCCGCAGTGGCCGCCGCGGCGATCGAGGCCGCAGCCCACCACGGTCATCAGGACGTGCTCCGCGACGTGGCCACCGACCGAAGCCGTCCCTCGGCGCTGCGGCGACGGGCGCTGGAGCTGCTCGGAGACCTTGCCAGCCGCGACGACATCCGCGACTTCGTGGGCATCGCCGCCACCGACCCGCTCTTGCTCGCCGGGCCGGTCACCCGGTGCCTGCGTGGGCTGCACCGGCGTGGGCGCTTTCCGGCAGGCGACGACGCCCCGGCGATCGTGCGCTTGGCCATCGCCGACCACTCGGTGCCCGCGAACGAGGTCGCCACCATCCTGTTCACCTGCCGGCACGAAACGCTCAAGGAGCTGACGACGGCGGCTGCGGACGATCCGCACTGGCCGCGGCGGCTGGACCTTCTGGTCGCCCTGGCCGCTCAGGGCGCCAGGGACCTGCCGGTGGGGGAGAAGGTCACCGAACTGCTGCGCGCCGCACCGGATCCGCGACCGTTCCTGCGAGCGATCCGCGCGCTGCGCCATACGGCCGCCGAGGAGGCCGTCATCGCCGCGCTACCACGCTCACCCGCGGCGGCGGTGGAGGCTCTTGAAGCCGTGGGCGGAGCCCGGACGGTCACAGCGCTGCGAGAAGGGCTGGGCCTGGACAGGCCGGATGGCGGAGACGCTGTCGGCACCGTGGTGTCCTCCCTGCGGCCGGTTCGCCACCGGGCCTTGGAGGTGCTGTGGCATCTCACCGACGACCCCGACCGGCGACAGTCGATCCTGGTTCGGCTCGACCCGCAGGATCTGCCTCGCCGGATCGCCGCCGATCTCGGCGGCCCTGATGAACGGGAACTCACGTTGCTCCGCGCGGGCCTGGACCCGGACAAGCCCGTGGCCTCCCTGTGCAGGCTGGCCCGCAACGCCGGCTCCACCACGGTGCCGACCATCGCCGATCTTCTGCTGCGGGTCGTGTCCGATCTCGCGGCCTCCTGGGCGCCGGGCGCGTCCGGAGGTACCGGCGAACCGGCAGTGCCGCAGGAAGTCGTTGCGGCCATTCGTGACCTCGGCGGTCGCCTTCACGAAAGAGGGAAGATCAGGCCGCGCTGTCTTCTGGACGCCGCGGGCAGCGCGCGGGAGGCCGGCGACGCGCTCGTCGCGAGCATCGCGCTCGATCTGCTGGACCGCCCCGCGCTCACGGCGGCCGAGCAGATGATCCTGCTCAGCCTGCTCCTCCAGACCTCCTATCGGGGAATCCGGTCACGAGTACATCCGCTGCTGCGCCACCGTGACCGCCATGTCCGCAAGCACGTGATCGCGCTGCTCGCCCACGACGCCGATGGCGAGGACGCTCAGGCGTTGTCGGCAAGCCTGATCCCGCTCACCAGCGCTCCCGACGTTCAGACCGCACGCCAAGCGCTGCTCGCGCTCGGGCACGCGCGCGCGTGCTGGGCCGCGGCGGCGGTCGCGGCCTGCCTCGACCATCCGAACATGAACGTCAAGAAGAGCGCCGCCACCGCGCTGATCCATGCCGGAGCCCCCGTGGCTGTACCGAAGCTGCTGTCGTGGCTCGGCAGGCACGACAACCCGGGCCTGCGCGACGCGCTCGTCGCGGCATTGCGGACGATCCTCGGCGATGCCTACGCCGCCACCGTCGTCGCTGCGGCCGACCGCGCCGCCGACGACCGTACCCGTGCGCTGCTGCTGACCGGACTCGACGGCTCACTGTCCGCCCGTGCCGTCGGCGCTCTGGCCGACCAGTGGTCACCGGCCGGGGCCTTCCTGCTCTCGCTCGTCGCCGCAGGCCGGCTCACCCTTGGTTCGGGTACGGCCGGGGAACTGGCGGACCGGATGGCGGCCCACGGCATCACGCCGCCGGCCCGTCAGGGACCGCCGGCCGCCCGGCCGGCCGCCGAGCTCGACGCCCTGGTGAGCCGCGGCTGGAACTCCGAGATCGCACGGCGCCTTGAGGAAAGCTTCGATCGGGATCCCGACGAGCTGACCGCCGAACGGCTGAGCCGGCTCCGGCCGATGCTGGCACGTTGGCTGGAACTGGCCGCCGAAGGGCCAGAACATCGCGGCCGGGTCCTGCGGTTCGTGGTGCGGCTCTGCCCCCCGCCGTGGACGGCCGGCGAGACGGAGGTCTTCGCCCGGTCGATACGGACGCTGGTCGCAGGGCTGGCCGACATCGGCGACGCTCATCACGACCGTCTCCTCCGGCTGCTCGAGGACACGGTCGTTCGGCTGCCCTTCACCGACATGTTCCACCTCGCCGCCCGAATTCGCGCGTTGCCGCCGGCGGCCGCGGGGAGCCGGTCCGCGCTGGTGCTGCTGCGCCGATGCGGTGCGGTGCTGACCCGCGCCGATCTCGCGCGGGCGCTGGCCGCCGCCCGCGCGGGCGCGAACCCGTGGCTGGCGGAGGAGGAGGTGTTGCGGGAGGCGTTCGGGCTGCCACGACCGGTCACCGCCACCGCGTCGAACGGCAGCGTTGAGGTGCCCGAGCGCCCTGCCGTACGCCGATGGCGGGAGACCCTCGCCGCGGCCGCCCGCACGCCCGACGCCCTCCGGCGATTCCGGGTCGCCGACCGGCCCATCGACGGCCTCGATACGCACGACCATGACGAGGCGTTCGGACGGCACCTCTCCCGCGCTGACCGCGACGAACGCCCGACGGATTCACGGGATCGGCTCAACGCACTGATCGGCGTCTTCGTCAGCGCCGGCACCGAGGTGCGCGACATCCTGCTGGACTGGATGATCGAGCTGCAGCCACTCGACGCACCGTCGTGGACCATCGCGGAGGACGCCCGCCGATCCGCGCCGACCGACCGGGTGGCTCGGCCCGCTGATCAGGACCAGCCCCGCTCGGCGGCCCTGCATGAGCGCCTGCTGGAGCTGCTGGACGATCCCGTGCAGGATCAACGCGAAGCCGCGGCCCGCGCCTTGCTGAGCTGGCCCGAACCCCGGTTCCGGCTCACGGTGCTGCGTGCCTTCCTTGGCGGCCGGGTCGACCTCACCGTCACCGCGGATCTCGCGCACGCCCTGACCCTCATGAGCGAGACCGAACTGCGCGAGACCGGCGGTGACGCGGCCTGCGAACGGATCGCCCGCGTCGCCGCCCATGTGGACCCACCGGACGTGGAACGACTCATCCCGCTGTTGCTGGATTGGTGGGAACACGGCGGTCCCTCCCTTCACGCGTCAGCCGAATGGGCCTTGCGTAAGGCGAACCCCGACGTCCTGGCCGAGACCCTGTCAAGCCGCCTCGAAACCGGAGTCTGGGGCCTGCTCGATCTCATCTCCGGCGTCGTGTTGCTGCGCACCCCCTCGCTCGTGCGGGCGCGCCGGCGACTACGCGACGAAGGACGCGACGACCTCGCGGACAAAATCGTCCTGGCGGAAGGGCCGCTGCGCCATCCCGACGCGGCCCAGCAGGACTCTGCCGCTCTCTCGGCACTCCGCAGCCGAACCCGTGGCCAGGAAGCAGCCGCTCGGGAACAACGGCCGTCCCGGACGGAACTGCTTCACCTGGCCCGTACCGGCGGCCCCGAGCAGATCCGCCGGGCGCTGACCCTGCTCGCCGAGCGTCACGACGACGACCCCGCCCGCGTGCGCCGGCACGGCGCGGACCGGCCGGCGGATCTCGATCCCGACCTTGAGGAACTGCTCGCCGAGTCGCTCGGCCATCCCGAGGCGAGAGTCCGGTCGCACGCCCACCGGATCTCCCGCAAGGTGATGAAGCACGGGGACTACCTGGAACAGACCTTGCTGCTCCTCAACGACCGGCAACCCGACATCGTGCGCTCGGCGGTCAGGACCTTGTGCCACGCGGCGTGGAAGCCGGCCATCCCAGCACTGGTCGACCTGCTCACACACGCCCACCCCGCCGTCCGAAGGGCCACCTCCGACGGGCTCGTGCTCCTCGGTGCGCCGACGATTCCCGCCCTCAGGCACGCCGCCGGCCGGGCACGCCCAGACAAACGACACCTCTACACCACCGTGCTCGAAAAGATCACATCGACGATGACCGCCGACCTGGAACCCAACGGCTGACACGCCAACCGGACCGGTGGTGAATCACAAGATCTTCAGTGGACTTCTCGGCCCGGTCTATGTCCGCGTCTGGTCGTCGATGGCGGCCTCGGGGGCGTTCCTGCGTACGGTCTCGATGCCGTTCACGCAGGCGACCTTGTTCGGGTAGCCCTCGCCGACCGCGAGTGTCTGCCCGTTGCTCGCCACGAGCGCGAAACGGAAGCCGCCCCGCCCGTCCTCGCTGATGATGAACCTGCCCGCCACGGCCGCCCACTCCCCCCGCCATATCGGATCTGTCATTGATTTACCCCTATCTGATGGTGCCTTATGGCGTAGTTCGGCAAACGGACCCTTGATCTCCTGTCAACATGTTCTGCATGCGTATTGGGGCATTCATCAGTTCTGCCGTCCTCGCCGCGATGACAGCGGCCGTGGGGACGGCCCAGCCCGCCGTCGCCGCGGACGCCCCGGCGGTGAAGGCGGCGACGGCGTACGTGGTCGATTCATCAGGAACGGTCCACTTCGGCAAGCGTGAGACGAAGCGGGTGCCGGTGGCCAGCCTGGTCAAGGTCATGACCGCCTACGTGGTGCTGCGCGAGGCCAAGCCGGGCGACACCATCGAGATCACCGCGACCGACGTCAAGTACGCCGCCCGTGGCGGCGCCGCCACGGCCGGGCTGCGCAAGGGCGAGCGCTTCACGGTCGGAGACCTGCTGTACGCCCTCATGCTGCCGTCGGGCGCGGACGCGGCCAACGCGCTGGCCCGGCACTACGGCCCCGGCAAGACGGCCTTCATCGCCAAGATGAACCGCGCCGCCGACTCCCTCGGCCTGGACGACACCCGCTACACCAACCCCGACGGCATGCCCACCCCGGCGGGCGGCGGCTACTCGACGGCCGTCGACCAGGTCAAGCTGGCGACGCGGGCCCTCGCGAACGACACGTTCGCGGACGTCGTCGGGACCAAAACACACAAGGTGGGCAAGACGGCGGTGCACAAGGCGCACACCTGGCGCAACTCAAACAAGCTGCTTTCCCGCGCAGACGGGGTGCTGGGGGTGAAGACCGGCTACACGAACGCTGCCGGGTACTGCCTGCTGTTCGCCGGAGAGCGCAGCGGCAAGCGGATCGTGGGCGTGCTCCTCCATGACCAGAACGAGCGCCGCTTCACGACGGCGGAGCGCCTGCTCGACTACGCGGGGGAACAGATCGCAGGCAGCTGACACCTGGTCTCAGGCCGGATGGCAGGCGGGATCCAGCCGGTCGGCGGTCCACCTGAGCGAGCGCGCCAGCCGTAGGCGGACGGTGGCCCGTGGACGGTGCGGCCGCCGGGGCGCGCCCGGGAGCGCCTCCTCCACCGACCCCCGATGTCCCATCGCCGTCTGGTGCGCGAGAACCTGCATGGCGTCCATAACCCTCCTTAATCAATTAAGAGCTTAATCAATTAAGAAGGCCGGGGCAACAGGTTTCGGTACGGTTGGACGATGGCCAGGGTCACACTGCAGACGATCGCCGACAGGCTCGGCGTGTCCCGGGCCACCGTCTCCTACGCCTTCTCCCGCCCCGACCAGCTCAGCGACGGGATGCGGCGGCGGATCCTGGAAGTCGCCGACGAGCTCGGCTACGCGGGCCCCAACCCGACGGCCCGCTCACTGCGGCTCGGCAGGGCGGGCGCGCTCGGGCTGATCTTCAGCGAGACGCTGCCCTACGCCTTCGCCGACCCGTACGCGATCGGCTTCTTCCAAGGGCTGGCCACGGCCGCCGAGGACGCGGGCGTGGGCCTGCTGATCCTGCCGCTGCCGCACGGCGACCGGCGCAGCGAGACCGTACGCGACGCCGTCGTGGACGCCTTCTGCGTGATGTCGCTGCCCGACGGGCATCCGGCGCTGGCGGAGGTGCTGGCCAGGAAGCTGCCCGTGGTGGTGGTCGACGAGCCGTACGTGCCCGGCCATCCGTTCGTCGGCATCGACGAGCCCGCCGCGGGCGCCGCGGCCGCCCGCCACGTGCTGGAGCTCGGGCACCGGCGGCTGGGCGTGGCCATGGTGGGCCTGCACGAGGACGGCTACACCGGCTGGGCCGACCCGGAGCGGCAGGAGAGCGCCGTGTTCCAGGCCATGCGCAACCGGCGCGGCGGCTACCAGCGGGCCTGCGAGGAGGCCGGGCTCGACTGGTCCGGCGTGCCGTTCTACGAGGTCACCCGCAACTCCAGGGAGGCGGGCAGGAGGGCGGGCCACGCGCTGCTCGGCCGCGAGCCGCGGCCCACCGCGATCCTCACCAACACCGACGTGCTGGCCCTCGGCGTGCTCGACGCCGCCGCCGACCTGGGTCTGGAGGTGCCGCGGGAGTTGTCCGTGGTGGGCTTCTCCGACAGCGCGGCCGAGGAGGCGGGGCTGACCACGATCAGGCAGGCTAAGCAGGAGATCGGGGAGCGGGCCGGGCGGCTGCTCCTGTCGGGGGGCGCGGCGAAACCGGAGCGACAGCTGTTCCCGTACGAGCTGATCGTCCGCACCTCGACCGCCCCGCCCCCCGAACGACCTGATGCGTAGCCACGATGCGATTGTTCGCCGAAGTGTTGCCTGGACGATTTCCGCAGATAGGGTGAGTTTCCTCACCTCCCCTGCTAAGGACGACCCCAATGGCGGAATTCATCGAGGTCCGCACGACGATCGAGGGCTACGAGAGAGCGGCCGCCTTGAGCCACCGCATCCTCGGCGCGGGCCTGGCGACCTCGATCGACATCGCGCAGGCGCCTGACCCCGCCGAGCAGCCGGTCTGGGAGCTGACGTTCATCACGACGGGGGAAGCGGCCGCCACGCTCGAAGAGCAGCTCAGGGCGAACGGCGACGGCGGGGCCGTCATCAGCCGCCCCGTCGCCCACGACCTCGACTCCTATCCCGACTGGCTGCCCGACCAGCCGTGAGCCGGCTACTCCCAGCCCCAGCGGGGAACCTCTCGCAGGGGGTGGAGTTGGTCGTCGGTCTCGGCGTGGGAGTTCTGCACGGCCACCTGCGTGCCGAACTCCACGTGCGAGCGCAGAGCCGCCCTGAACGGCTCGTCGTCCGGGAGTCCCGCCCGGTCGGCCGCCTCCATGTAGAGCTCCACGAACCGCGCCCGCTGCGTCTCGTCGATCTTCAGCCCTCGGTGGGCGTCGATGAGCAGCGGGAACCCGCCCATCTCCCTCGAGAAGGTGTCGGGACCGCCGAAGGTCTCCACGGTGAAGGCGGTCAGGTTGTCGACGTGGCTCGCCTTGCCGGCGCCGAACAGGGGTCGCAGCACGGGGTCGGCCAGGAGGCTGCCGTAGAAGATCTCGATGAATCTGCGCAGACCGTCCTGACCGCCCGCGTGCTCGAATAACGTCTCCATGATTACAGGATTACACCTGTGATCGCGGTGGTGCCAGACCCACTTCCCGCCAAATCAGCGGGCGACGGTCAGGCGCAGCAGCGGGGACGCCGACGGGGCCGATGGGAGGTCGGCGACGGCGGTGACGAGGGCGTCCACCTGGTCCTGAGGCAGCAGGCGGCCCGCGTTCGTCCGGAACTTGACCGCCAGCTCCTCAGCCGTCAGCGGGTGCTCGGGGCCGCCGCGCGAGGAGTCGACGCGGTGTTCCAGCGTCGAGCCGTCGCGCAGCCGTACCCGCATGACCGCCGCGAACGCCTGGGGGAAGATCTCCGAGGCGCGCTCGTCCGCCACACAGCGCACCCGCCCGGCCAGCTCCAGCCGTTCTGGAGCCAAGGAGGCGAAGTCGTCCAGGGCCAGGCCGAGCCCGCCGCCCCCGTACAGCGCCGCCGCCACCGTGTAGGGGCCGGAGAACTTCGCGTGGTACGGCGAGCGCGGGTTGATCTTGTCTTCGCGCGGCTCCGCGATCGTGCGCAGCACCGGAGCGGGCACGCCGAGCTCGATCTCCTCGACATCGTCCGGCGACAGGCCGCCGGCCCGCAGCGCCACGGCGCAGTCGATGGCCGGGTGGGTGAAGTGGTTCGTCGGGTACGGCTTGTAGACCGTACGCAACAGCTCCCACCTCTCCCCCAGGTCCGACAGCAGCGCCGACTCGTCGAAGCGGCCGTCGAGCCAGGCCTCGAAGAAGCCGAAGCGGCCCTCCAGCACGGTCGGCGGCCCGGTCACGCCCTCCAGGGCGAGCACCGCGGCCGACACGCCGGAATGGGCGGCCCAGCCGCAGTGGACGCGTTTGATCGTCCCACCGGTGCGGTTGGCCTCGATCAGACCCGCGCCCATGCTGGCGGCCACGCCGGCCGCGTGCGCGATGCCGTCCGCCGACAACCCGAACAGCAGGCCGGCCGCGACCGCGGCGCCCAGCGTGCCGCAGATGGACGTCGCGTGCTGCCCCTTTTCGAAGAAGAGCGAGTTGCGCGCCTCCGGCAGGTACGAGGCCATCCCGAGGCGGTTGCACACCTCGACACCCGCCGCCACGGCCGAGACCAGCGCGGCCCCGCTCGCCCCCGTCGCCTCGGCGGCGGCCAGCGCGGCGGGCACCACGGGGGCGCTCGGATGCAGCACGGACGGCAGGTGCGTGTCGTCGTAGTCGAGCGCGTGCGCCAGCGTGCCGTTCACCAGGGCCGCCGACGGGGCGGGCAGCCGGTGGCCGCTGCCGATCGCGCTCGCCTCCTCGACGCCACCCCATCGGAGGACGGCCCGCAGCACGGCAGGCGCAGCGTCGCCGTCCGGTTCGGCGTAGGCGGCCAGGCAGTTGCCCAGGACGTCGAGCACGCGTCCGGTCACGTCGTCGCGCACCTGGCCGGGCAGGCCCTTGTCGCGGCAGGCGACGGCGAACTCGGCCAGCCGCTGGACATGGGTCGTCACGGCCGCTCCTCGATGATGGCCAGCGGGCGGACCGGGGCACCGGTGGCGCCGACGATCGGCAGCGGGTTCAACACCAGGGTGAACTCGCGCGCCCCCGCGTCGAGCAGCTCGGCCAGGCGCATGGTCTCCACGATGTTGACGCCCGACTCCACCAGCATGATCCGGTGCACGGGCAGCGTGGCGTGCCCTCGGCCCGGCGCGATGTGCTCGAAGGCGATGGTCTCGCCGCCCACCACACGCGGCCGGCGTTCGGCCAGCCAGCGTCCGGCCTCCGCGCCGGGTCCCGGCACGCCGTCCCGCCGGCCGACGAACTCCTCCCCCGACTCCCACAGCCGTGACCAACCCGTGCCGACGAGCACCGCGTCACCCTCGCGGATCTCCAGATCACCGGCCGCCCGCACCAGGTCGTCGGCGGTGACCTCATAACCGGCCGGCAGCGTCTTGACCCCGTGCACGGCGGCCACGTCGAGCAGCACGCAGCGGCCCACGTACGGCTCGAACCCGTCGATGCCCAGCGAGCCGAACCCCTCGTGCGACATCACCTCGGCCGCGGCCACCCCGCCGTGCAGCAGCCCTTCCTGGGAGACGTGCGCGAGGGCGTCCACGTGCGTGCCGACGTGCCCGCCCGTCACGATGATCTCGTTGGCCGCCGACCCGCCGTCAGACCTGACCATGTCACCGTGCCTGCGCTCCAATGCCATCCGGAACGGAGGATGATTGGGCGACTGCGGCATCCCCTTCCGCATCGGCTGCGCCAGGTCCAGAACCCGCGACCCTTCCAGCATCTTCCACAGGGACATCTTCACGGCTCCCGATCGTTCCATCACAAATTAGGTGTTTCGGACAGTACACATGATGGACGATCAGCGCAGCGGGGCGACAGGACGATGCCGTCCACCCCGAGCGCGGCAGGAGCGGAAGATCGCGCCAGTGTTTGCAGAGTGCCTACTCTTCGGACAGCGATCGTCAACTGGCCGCCCTTCAAGGGCGACGATAGCGTTGAAGAGGATGAGAAATGTCATGAATACTCCTACGCGGCGACCGCTGAAGGGACGACAGGGGCTGGAACCAACCTTCAACTTTGCCGTTTACTACGTCGACCCTGGTACCAGAACAATCTCTCCGCAAATTAGGAGCTTACTGGGATGGCTCAGCCGATCAAAGCAATCACCGAACGATCAGGCATCTCCCATTTCTTCGGAGTCGCGGACGTGGGAGTCATCGAAGGCAACTTCGAAGATGAGACCACTATCTGGCACATCGGAGATCCTGATCCCGAATGGTTCATGGTCGGCCCCAATGGTGTGACCTTCAGCATCGAGGGCGAGGCGAAGGCCTACGTCCGTTACGAACTCTGGGATACACAGCCACCGCCAATAGATCCCTCTTGGCGCTCCTGGGAAGGACAAATCTACCTGGCCTCCGGACGAATCGTCGCAGTGAGTTACTACGACGAAGCCGATTACTACACTCCGTTCGACCTCGGTCGACAGGCCACGAACTGGTTGGTCCGCATCTCTGCAAAGACTCCGACCAACGACACCGATCCCGAATTCCCAAGCAAAATCTATCGAGCGAGCCTGTTCAAGTTGCAGTTCTGGACCACGGGCCGTGGCGCGCGACTACAGTGACGACTCCCGGTCGGATCCGCTACTCAATCCCACCGACAAGTCCGCCTGGCATCGACTGCCCCCACGTGCTGGCCTGTACCTTCTGCGTCTCGCTATGGCTCAATCGTCCACGGTTGCCGACGTCGGCTGCGCACGTAGCTGGCGTCCCTCTTGGCCCGTGCGGCGAGAATCGGAATCGCGGCGATCTTGTCGGTGGGCATGCTGGACCAGATCAGCCCGCTCGGGCGCGCGGAGCGCGGGCAGGTGATGATCTCCTTCTCCGTGACGATCAGGTCAACTCGGAAGTCGTGCTCGCTCTCCGGTAGCGCATCATCGACCACCTGAAGCGAATGCACGGTGGTGACGATCACGGTGTCGTCGGTGACCAGGCCGTCTTCGATGAGGAGAGCCACTTCGATGTCGGAGTAGCCGGCGCCCTTGCCGAGACGTACGCCTTCTCGGTTGACCGCGACGGTTCCGCACACAACGAGGTCGATCGAGCGCATCTGTTCCGTGCCCACCCGGGGGCTCGCCTTCGCGGCGGTGCTGCTCAATGCGGCCTGGCCGGGCGGCAGCGTGGAGTGTGCCGGGTCGATGAGGTAGAACGGCTCGATGGTGGCGATCTTCGGGACCGCCATATAGAGAATCTTGCCTTCGACCAGCGCACGGGCACGAACCGGTAGTTGCGCGGTGTCGGGATTGGCCTTCACGGTACGCGCTCGCCGCCAGGTCTCCGTCGTGGCGAGCAACTCCGCTGCCTTGTCTGAGCCGACGAAGTGCGGGATATGGCCGCGTGCGTCCGGCGCGGATATCTCAGAGTCGATCAGGGCCGACCAGATGCGTTCCCGGACGGCGTTCTTTTCATCGTCGAGACCCATGCCGTCAGTTCATCACGTCGTCATCAGCGCGAACAGACGATCACTGATCTCCTGGACCCACGGCTCGTGACGCCAGGGCGACATCTCCCTGCCGGCGGTGAAGGCGGTGTTGAGGCCCCCTCCCCCGCGCGTCTCCGCGATGAGGTCGATGGCCTCGTGCAGGGTGCCGCACGCCTCCTCCAGCTTGCCTTGCCTGATGTAGGCGAGGGTGAGGTTGCTCAGCACGATGGACTGCGACTTCTTCCAGCGGACCAGGCTGCGGGCCGACCTGGTGAGGATCTGTTCGGCCTTGTCGTTCACGCCGAGGAAGAGGTAGCAGGAGCCCGCCAGGCGATCGAACTGGGTAGGCGAGAACATGTGCAGGGCTTCGTCGTCGTTATGAATGCGGGCGAAGCTCTCTTCTGCCGCACCGAGGGCTCGCTCACAGTCGTGTCTCTCCCCCAGCATCGCGTACGCCTCGCCCACATGGAGGAATCCGAGGCCGCTGAGCACGTTGCTACCGGCTCTCCCGACGATCGCGGTCTCGTTGCACAGACGCAGCCCTTCCTTGGGCGTCTTCGTTCCATACAGGGCCACGAAGCCTTTACGGAGTTGGGCGTGCGCTTCGAGGATCGGATCCCTGATCTCCCGGGCTGCGCTGATCGCCTGGTCGAAGTACTGCACCGAGACGGCGTGGTCACGCCGCTGCGACGCGTCCCACACAAGTTGCCCCATCAAGATCGCCGACTCGGCAGTCGAGACGCACAGCTCACGTCTGATGCGCCCGTTCGGAGCGAAGCCGCGAAGTAGCGTCACTTGGCTGTGGCAGTGGCCTGCGTCCGCGAGTAGGGAGGCCGAGGGCGCCGCGTCGTACTGGGCGTTGAGCTGCTGAACGCGCTGCGCCAGATGAGCCACCGTCACCAGGTCCACAGCCGCCGGGTTACGCATCGCGAAGTCGAGCCGTTCGGCTTCCGGCTCCTCGTTGACCTGAGCCGCGAGAAGCTCGTCCACCTCCTCGAGCGAGACCTCCAGGACGTCCGCAAGCCTGGGGCGCTGCCAGGGGCGTGGTTCTCTCTCGCCGCTCTCCCAGCGCACGACAGTCGAGCGCTCGACACCGATCTGGTGAGCCAACTGCTCTTGCGAGAAACCCAGCATCTTGCGTCGCTGGATGAGCCTGTGCCGCCGTCGTGCCACCACGGTCCGCCCTCCGGCTCGCGCTGACAGGGGTCTTTGACTGGAGTATTCCTGCTGAACGCGCTGGTCCGCAGGGGCAATGCCACATTGGTGCGCCATCTCGGCACGGTTGTGCTGTGGAGGAAGAGAACGGCGAGGCGTTTCCTACGGACCTATGACAAGCCACTTTCCCCACGAGCTCGACGACACATTGTCCCGGGCCTTCACCTTGTCGCCTATCCCGCCGTCCATCCCCGTGGCACGCAAGTGGGTACGGCAGATGCTCGACAGGTGGGGCCTCGAAGCGCTGAGACCCCCGGTGGAGTGGCTGGTCACCGAGTTGACGACCAACGCGATCAAGCACGCCCGTACCGGCGGCGCCACGGTCACGGTCCTGGTGATGTACACGGCCGGCACGCTCAGGATCGAGGTCCGTGACCGGGATCCGGACAATCTACCGATACGGCGACAGTCCACGTCTGAGGCAGAGAGCGGACGTGGACTGCTGATCGTCGAGGAGTACGCCGACCGCTGGAACGTCCGCGTGAACGAACGCGGCAAGACGGTCTGGTGTGAGCTGGACATGCCTTGCGTCCGGCAGGCGGTGGCGCAATGAGACCAGACGACCACCCCTCAAAGCCGTGTCACTCCGCAGACGGCGGAACTGCTCGCCAAGGCCCTCGAACTGCTGGCCACACCGCCCAATCCAACCCATCCGGCGACGGTGTTCGCCGCCTGAGCGCATGAGGGACCGAACGATGAGCAAGCGCAACGGAGCGAAGCCTTACATCGACACCACGACGCCCAACGTCGCCCGCATCTATGACTACTTGCTGGGCGGAAGGAACAACTTCGGCCCGGACAGGGCGGCGGCCGAGCAGATCATCAAGGCCACCCCCCACGTACGAGAGAGCGCCCGCGATAGCCGCGCCTTTCTGCGGCGCGCGGTCACCCAGCTCACGGCCAAGGCGGGGATTCGGCAGTTCATCGACATCGGCACCGGCCTGCCGTCTCAGGGCAACGTGCACGAGGTGGCGCAAGCGATCAATCCGGACGCTCGGGTGGCCTACATCGACAACGACCCGACCGTCGTCATCCACGCTCGCGCCATGCTGGCACGCGGTGAAGGCGCCATCGCGATCCTTGACGACCTGCGTGATCCCGAGTCGGTCCTCTCTCATCCCGCCCTGAACGTTCAGATCGACCTTGATCGGCCCGTGGCGCTGCTGCTCGTGGCCGTCCTCGACTTCATCGCCGACGACAAGGACCCGTACGGGATAGTCTCCCGCCTGGTCTCGGCCCTCGCGCCCGGAAGCTTCCTGGTCATCTCCCACGCCACAGCCGATCATCTTCTTCTCGCCCGCGCTGACCAGGCGGTTCAGTTCTACGACACCGCCTTCAGCCGTGCCACACTGCGTTCCTACATGGCCGTTCGTCGGTTCTTCGACGGGCTGCGATTGGTCGAACCCGGATTAGTGGACGTACGGGACTGGCGGCCAGACGAAGAGTGGCCGGGTTCGACAACGCGCATCACGGCGTACGGCGGCATCGGCCAGAAGCCCCTCCTCTGGGAAGCGGCGAGTGATGCGTGACGACGATGGCCGTGCACTCGCGGCTGCCATCCAGCAGCAGAGCCCCGGTTGGATGATCATGTGGTCCCCCTGGCGCCGCCAGTTGTCCGCCTTCGCCTGCTGGCTCCCCAACCGCTCCCTGGTGATTGACGCACGCAGCCCCGAAGACCTGCTCGACCTCATGTCCTCGGCGGAGAGGTCGGCTCAGACCCAGTACACGCACTATCCATGAATCCTGACCATGAATGCTTGAGCCCCCTTGTCCCCGACCCCGCACCCGGCTGCACACCACTCGATTGGTTTGAAGAACGCGTTGAGCAGCCACGCCGGGTGCACGCCTGGACCTGCCATCACTCCATGCCGATCTACGAGCTGTGCAGTTCCGCCGGCCAGTGGTTCATCCAACGAACGGCCGGAGACCTGGTCATGGAGACCCCACGATGGCATCGGCGAAAGGCCGAACTCATGTGGTCAGCTCTGCTCGCCGGCCACGTCCGATGATCGCATCAATCCATGGCACGCGATGGCCGCCGCGGCGACGACGTTCAACGAGTCCACTCCTGCGGCCATCGCGTCCGCGCTCATCGGGATGCACACCGTCTCATCAGCCTCCTCCAGCCAACGAGACGACAGGCCGTCACCTTCCGATCCCAGCAGCAAGGCCACCCGATCGGACATCTTGACCGTATCCATGGGTGTGGCCGCCTGATCGGGTGTCAGCGCCAGCGTCTGGAATCCCGCTTCCCGCAACTGCTTCAGTCCCTCGAACCAGTTGTCCATGCGCGCGTACGGGATCGAGAACACCGCGCCCATCGACACCTTCACCGCTCTCCGATACAGCGGATCCGCACACCGAGGCGACAGGATGATCGCGTCAACCCCCAGCGCAGCCGCCGATCTGAAGATCGCCCCGATGTTGCTGTGATCAACCAAATCTTCCAACACCAAAATCCGCCGAGGGCGTTGTCCGGGAACCTCCACATGGGAGTGGTTCTCCAGGACCTCGCCCGACCTCAGGAGGGTGTCGACGGCGGGGAGGGGGAGGCGTTCCATGGAGGCCAGGGCGCCTCGGTGGACCTGGAAGCCCGCGATGCCCGTCATGACCTCGTCGTCGACCACGTAGACGGTGGCCTCGCCGAGGACGTCCGCCAGTGAGGTGAGCCAGCGGCGGGTGGTCAGGACCGAGCGGATCGGGTAGCCGGCGCCGATGGCCCGTCGGATGACCTTCTCGCCCTCGGCCAGGAACAGGCCGCGCTCGGCTTCGAGGCTTTTGCGGAGTTCTACGTCTCGGAGCCTCGTGTAGTCGGACAGGCGGGGATCGCCGGCGTCGGTTACGTACTCAAGCACCTTCCGATACTGCCATGCGCCGCCTGACCTGCCAGACCGTCGCGTAGCAGGTGAGGACGAGGCACAGGCCGATGAGGGTGCCCGCGCCCGTCTTGGTGAGCACGCTGGGGATGCCGAGGGCGGGGTTGGGCTCGTCGACGAGGGGCCACAGGAGCGCGCCGGCGATCGAGCCGAGCGAGGAGGCGGCGATGACGGTCCAGCGGGCGCGCGGCGTGATGCGCAGTCGGTCGGGGACGGCCGTCGCGGGCAGCTTCGACAACCCGCGCCAAGCCCACCAGATCACCACGGTCAGCCCGATCGCGGACGAGACATACTGCAGGAGGCGGAAGAGCCTGATGACCCCGAAGACGGACACGGCCAGCCAGGCGCCCCATTCGTGGGGGCCGGTGGAGTGGGTGAAGGAGTCCCAGAGGACGTGGGTGGCGGAACCGATCACGGCGCCGGCGGCCATGGGCGCCAGGCGGATCCGGTCGGGGACCAGGAGTGCGGCGCGGCCGGCCAGCGACGGCGGCAGCAGGGAGATCAGCGGCTCCCTGAAGACGGCGTGGAACAGGGGCAGGAGCAGCAGCACCGCGAGCGGGTCGATGGTGAGCACGCCCAGCCAGGAGTGCCAGTCGGTGTAGTCGGGCAGGAACGGCAGGAAGATCGGCAGGTCGGGGACCATGGCGCCGAGCGCCAGGGCCCACGGGTCGACGAAGCGACGGATGCGTTCCGACGACGCCAACGGCAGCACCGCGGCGATGTGGCTGGGTGTGAACGGCACAGACCCCCCCGATAGTCCCCCGAAGATCCCCATTATGCGGTGAAGCTTGACCATCCTTTGCCGCCATCGGAAGAGGTCACAATGAGCAATGGGTACGGTACCTAGCGCTGTCGACGGCCGGATAGCCGGAGTGCGGGGGTTCATGGTGCCTGACCAGCGGATTCATGAGCGTCCGGCCGCGTCAGCAGAATGGTTGCAGGATGCGCGCGCCGCCCGCGCGCTCTCGCTGGTCACGCTGGCCTGGCTGGCCGTGGAGAGCACGCTGGGTCTGGCCGCGGGGCTGTCGGCGCATTCCGTGGCGCTCATCGGCTGGGGGATGGCGGCGTTCGTGGAGGCGGCGGCCAGCCTGATCGTGTTGTGGCGGTTCACCGGCCGGCGCACGCTCTCGCCGAGCGCCGAGAACAGCGCCAGGCGGGCGGTCGCGCTGAGCTTCTGGTTGCTGGCGCCGTACCTCGTCGTCCACGTCCTGCACGACCTGGACGCGGGGCATCGGGCGGAGCCGACCGCACTGGGGATCGTGGTGACGACGTTCAGCCTGGTCAGCATGCCGATGCTGGGGGTGGCCAAGCGGCGGCTCGGCGCGCGACTGGCGTCGGCGGCCACGTCGGGCGAGGGCACCCAGAACCTGATCTGCGCGGCGATGGCGGCGGGGGTGCTGGCCGGGCTCTGGCTCAACACCTTGGGGTGGTGGTGGGTGGATCCGGCGGTGGCGGTGGCGCTGGCGGCGGTCGCCGTTCGGGAGGGAAGGCGCGCCTGGCGCGGTCACGCATGCTGCCATTGAGCGCCACACAGCGTAATCGCTGCACCAAAAGAGCTGTTTTGCCACACTAACCGCACCGAGTATCGTTCCCGGAGTATTGCGGAGCAAATCCCGCTAGGGTCTCCGGAAGGTCTCGATCACACCTAAGAGGACATCGTGGGGCGACACCGCACAGACGAACTCGACGGCGGATACCGAGCGCACGAACCTCCGCCCCGCCGACGGTCCCGCGCCGGCCGGGGAAGGGTGCTCGTACCGCTGGCCGGGGCGGTCGCCCTGGCGGTGCTCCTGGGTGTCGCGGCGTTCGTGATCTTCAATCGGGACCACGACTGCACGGGCGGCAAGCTGCCGCTGCGCGTGGTCGCCGCCCCCGACATCCAGCCCGCGCTCAACAAGATCGCCGGCAACTACAACAAGGCCCTGCACTCGATCGACAGCAAGTGCGTCGAGGTGACGGTGGCCAAGGAGAGCGCGGCCAGGACCGCGAACGCGCTGGCCGCGGGCAAGGTGAGCGCCGACTTCTGGGTGGCCGACTCCAGCCTGCTCATGGAGAGCATGCGGGGCCAGTCGGGCGGCGACAGGCTGCCCCAGGTCGAGGGCTCGATCGCGGTCTCCCCCGTGGTGCTGGCCGCGGCCAAGTCCGCCGCGCCGAAGTTGTCGGACTCCCTCCAGCCGAGCTGGGCGGGCATGATCTCCGCGGCGAACGTGGCCAACGTGGACGGGCCGGGCAAGAAGGTCCGCGTGCTCGCCCTCGACCCGCAGAAGAACTCCGCCGGCCTGACCGCGCTGCTGGCCGCCGCCGGCACGGCCAAGGAGGCCGGCCAGGACAAGGCGCTGGTGGGCGCGTTGAAGGAGCTGTCGAACCGGCTCGCCTCCGACTCCACGGCGCTGCTGGCCAGCCTGACCGTCAAGTCGGGCAGCAGGGTGCCCGTCGGCGTCACCTCCGAGCAGGCCATCCACGCCCACAACACGAAGAAGCCTGAGTCGCCGGTGGTCGCGCTCTATCCGCAGGAGGGCACGCTCAACCTCGACTACCCTGTCACGATCCTCACCAAGGACCCGGCGGTGCTCAAGGCGGCGGCGAGCTTCAAGCAGGACCTCACCACGGAGTCGGCCAAGAAGACCCTGCGCGACGCCGGGTTCAGGGACGTGGACGGCACGGCGGGCAACGCGCTGTCGCAGGACAAGGGGTTCGCGCCGGAGAAGCCGGCCGCCCTCGCCCCGCCCGACGGCACGACCGTCACCAGGATGGTGCAGACCTGGTCGCGGCTGAACCTCGGCAGCCGCCTGCTGACCCTGCTCGACGTCTCGGGCACGATGGCGCTGCCGGTGCCGGGCACGGGCATGACCCGCATGCAGGCCATCAACAAGATCGCGACGGAGGGTCTGGGGCTCTTCCCCGCCGACTCCGAGCTGGGGCTGTGGACGTTCTCCACACACCTGGACGGACGCGACAAGGACTGGAAGGAACTGGTCTCCCTCGGGCCGGTCAGCGAGACGGTCGACGGCACACTCCGCAAGGATTCGCTGGTCAAGACGTTCGCCTCGATCCAGGCCAAGGCCACGGGCGACACCGGGCTGAACGACACGATCAAGGCGGCGTACACGGAGCTGACCAAGACCTACCGCGAGGACAAGATCAACACACTGCTGATCCTCACGGACGGCGCGGGCAACGACGACCCTGACGGCGGCGTCAAGAACAGCGAGATCCTGCAGTTCCTGAAGAAGACCTACAACCAGAAGCGGCCCGTCAGCATCCTGCTCATCGCCTTCGGCCCTGAGGCCGAGCAGGGCAAGAAGCAGATGGACGCCCTGGCCAAGGCCACCGGCGGCGAGGCGTACATCGCCAAGGACATCCTCCAGGTCCGCGACTTCTTCCTGCAGGGCATGGAACGGCGCCTCTGCACCCCCAACTGCGACGGCTGATCCGGCCCGCCATGCCTGTTGGGCATGGCGGGCGAACCGGTACGAACAAGGCCGCGTCCTCTCCGCGTGGGGCCTGAGCGCCCGTCGTACCCGCGGGGAGGGAATCCGTGCCTGGATGGCCGACTGTCGATCGCGCCGCCGATCAGGAGCTGGTTGAGGCTCTGCGCCGCGCGGACACCGCTGCCCCTGCCAAGCTCTACGACTCCTACGGCGAGCGGCTGCACGACTACGCCTTCTCCTTGGCCGCCGGGCGGGACATGGCGGCCGACGCCGTGCACGACGCCCTGGTAACCGCGCAGGGGTGTGTGCACCGGCTGAAGGAGCCGGCCAGGTTACGCGCCTGGCTGTACGCGCTGACCAGGTTCCAGGTGCGGGCCAGGATGGCGCACCGCACCGGCGGCCCGGCGGAGGGCACGCCGCCGGACCCCGGCGAGCACGACGACCCCGAGCTGGCGGCTCTGGTCCACGAGACGCTCGGCGAGCTGAGCGGGGGCCGGCGGGAGATCCTGGAGCTGTCGCTGCGCCACGGGCTGACGCCGTCGGAGGTCGCCGCGGTGCTCGGGCTGACCTCGCGGCAGGCGGCGTCCCGGCTCGGCAGCGCCCGCGACCAGGTCGAGAACGCCGCCGCGGCGGTGGTGCTGGCCAGGACGGGCCGCGCGCACTGCCCCGATCTGTCGGCGATGCTGGATTCCTGGGAGGGCCCGCTCACCCCGCTGCTGCGGCGGCGGCTGTCGGGGCACATCGGCGGGTGCGAGGTGTGCACCGAGGGCAGGCACCGGCAGGTCTCGGCCGCTCGGCTGCTGGACATGGTGCCGGTGGCCTACCCGGCGATCTCGCTGCGCCGCCGGGTGATCGACACCTGCGTCAACCCGGAGCGGGACCAGACCCGCACGCTGATCACCGACCGCGGCGACAGCTTCGACAGGACGGGGTTCCCCGTGCCGCCGGAGCCCCGATCGCGCCGGCGCAGGCCGCGCCGCCTGGCGCCGGTGGTGCTGGCGGGCGTGTGCCTGCTGGCCGCGACGGGCGCGGTGGTCGTCATGAACGGGCGCGGCGTCTCGAACAGCGGCGCCGCGCCGCGCTTCTCGCCCGCCCCGACGCTCACCTTCGAGCCGAGCCCCGAGCCCGAGCCAGAGTCCGAGTCAGAGCCGGAGCCGGAGCCGGACGACGACATCACGCCGACTCCGACCCCGACCCCGTCGAAGAGCACGCCGAACCGGCGGCCCACCTCCGCGCCGCCGAGCGCCAGGTCCGCCGTCGCGCCCACGGCCACCCGCCGCAAGTCCGCGCCGGCCGCCCGGCTGGCCGCGACGTGCCCGCGGACGGTCGACGGGCTAGGCAGGATCGGGCTGCGCGCCCGCAACGCCGCGGTCTCGTGGGTGGCGACCGCCTCGCGGGGGCTGGACGCCTACCCGGCGAAAGGGTCGATCAAGGCCGGCAGGTCCCTGGTGGTCTGGGTCACGGTCGTCGATCCGGCCGCCGCCGGCCGCGGCCGGGTCTCCTTCACCTCGAACGGCGGCACGGTGACCTGCTCGCTGTCCTGGGAGGGCGGCCAGTTGCGGACGTCCGAGCCGCCGACGGCGAAGCCGACCCCCTCCGCGCAACCCTCCGAGTCGCCCACGGGCCCGCAGTCGTCTCCGGACGTGGATGTGGATACAGTTCCGTTGGACGGCTGATAACCCAAAGAACACGGTTATTCACCGTAAGAACACATCAATTCACAGCAAGTCTTCAGATTTAAGCGACAAACGGGTATAAATCGGGCCTTCGCTCGAAGTGTCTCTGCCCAATAGGGCATTCTTATGTGCTCGGGGATCACGCCGAGCCGGGGAGCACTTGACCACGTGCTGAAACTCACATGAGAATTTTCACCCTGCCGGTAAACCTGAGCACGTCGCCAAGCGTCGGCATTGACGTGTCCGGGCGCGGATTGGTCCCATGAATTGCGATCGACCGTGCTTCAACCAGCAAGAGCAGGAGAGAAGCAGGAGATGCTCAAGCAACACCGCAGGGTGCTGGCCTGGCTGCTGGCGCTGGCCTGCATCGCGGGGGCGGTAGTGGCGTTGTTCGACATACAGACGCCGATTCGCCCGTTCCTGATCTCTCTGTTCCTCCTTGTCGTTCCCGGGGCGGCCGTGGTGGGCCTGTTGCGCGACCGCGACCCCCTCGCCGCGCTGTCCGTGGGAGCCGCGGCCAGCCTCGTCCTCAACGTCCTTCTCGCCCAGGCCATGCTGCTGTTCAACGCGTGGTCGCCCCGGGCCGGCGTGGCGACAGTGGCCGTGCTCGGGGGGTTCATGTACGTGCTGCGCGTGTTGTACCGGGGGAAGAGCCAGACCGAACAGGGGGCCAGGGCAAGGTGAACATCCAGATAGTCCGGCCGGGTGAGCTGGGAGCCCCAGAGCGGGCCCGATGGCGGGAGCTGCAGAAAGCCGACCCGAGTCTGGACAACCCATTCCTTTCGGTGGAGTTCGCCGTAGCGATGGACCGTTTGCGTGATTACGTGAGGGTGGCGGTCATATCCGACGCGAGCGGCATCGTGGGCTTCTTCCCCTACGAACGGCACAGCTTCGGCATCGGCAAGCCGCTCGGCGGCTTCCTGACCACGTGCCACGGCCTGATCTCGGCCCCGGATCTGAAGCTCGACGCGAAGGCCCTGTTGCGGGCCTGCAAGCTCAGCGTGTTCGACTTCGACCACCTCGTGGCGGGGCAGCCGACGTTCACCCCCTACGAGGCGGACGTGCGCCCGGCGCCGGTCATGGACTTCACCGCGGGTTTCGACGCCTGGATCGAGCAGGTCAAGGCCAACTCGCCGAAGAACCTCAAGACCGTGCGCTACAAGGAGCGCAAGCTCGGCAGGGAGCACGGCGGGCTGCGCTTCGAGTGGGCCTCGCCCGACCCGGAGACGCTGCGCACGCTGCTGGCGTGGAAATCCGACCAGTATCGAAGAACTGGCCGGGTGGATAGGTTCGCGCAGCCGTGGATCGTCGAACTGACCAATATGATGCATGCCGAAAACTCATCGGACTTCGCCGGCGTCCTGACCATGCTCTATGCCGGTGACGTTCCGGTGGCCGGGCATTTCGGCCTCCGCACGGCCACCACGCTTGTAGGGTGGTTCCCCGCCTACGACACCGAGTTCGGCCGTTATTCGCCGGGTATCGTCCATCATCTGCAGATGGCCGAGGCCGCCGCGAACAACGGGCTGCACATGGTTGACATGGGCAAAGGCGGCAAGGAGTACAAAGACTGGCTCAAGAGCGGGGTCCTGTACGTTGCCGAAGGCCGTATCTCACGACCGACCGCGACGGCGGCGGTCCACTGGATCGGCCGAACTCCTTTCAACAAAGCCCGAACAATTGTCATGGACAGGCCGTCTCTTTATAGGGCGGCTGACCGTGTCCTGAAGGGCTTCGGTCGGGTGCGCAGCTCGATGCAGCAGCAGGAGTCACCCACGCAGTAGTCAAGCAACCAACGGGAGCGCGCCGAGCGCTCCCGGCCCGGCACACCCTCACTCCAAGGACCCTTCGCATGCACCGTCCCACCGGCTTCGCCATTCTCGCAGCACCCGGGAGCGGCACCGCCGGAAGCAGGCGACAGGGTCCCGGAAGGATTTCCCTCGCCATGAGTCCCGAGATAGCCAAGCACAACGGCAAACAGCAAGCGTCGCCCTTGCGTTCGATGCCGCCACCTTCGAGTTTCACCCCCGTCACGCCTCACCTGGCCATTTCCCCGACGGTGAGCGTGGTGGTCCCGGCGATGAACGAGGCGGAGAACCTGCCGCACGTCTTCGCCACGATCCCGCAGTGGGTCGACGAGATCGTGCTCGTCGACGGCAACTCCGTGGACGACACGGTGGCCGTGGCCAGACGGCTGCGGCCGAACGTCAAGATCGTCACCCAGTCCGGCAAGGGCAAGGGCGACGCGCTGTCGGCCGGGTTCGCCGCGTGCACCAGCGACATCATCGTCATGCTGGACGCCGACGGCTCGACCGACGGACGCGAGATCATCTCCTTCGTCGGAGCCCTCGTGACCGGCGCCGACTTCGTCAAGGGCTCGCGGTACGCCGCCGGCGGCGGCAGCGACGACCTGACGCTGAACCGGCGGCTCGGCAACAGGGTCCTGACCGGAATGGTCAACGTCCTGTACAGCACCAAGTACACCGACCTGTGTTACGGCTACAACGCCTTCTGGGCCCGTCACCTCGACGTGCTCGACCTCGACTGCGACGGCTTCGAGGTCGAGACGCTGATGAACGTGCGCGCCGCCAAGGCCGGGCTGAAGGTCCACGAGGTGCCCAGCCACGAACGCACCCGCATCCACGGCGAGAGCAACCTGCACGCCGTACGAGATGGCATCCGCGTGCTCAAGACCATCCTGAGGGAGTGGCGTCGCCAGCCCGCTCCGCTTCAGCCTGGGCCCGCCGCCACTCCTGCCGCTGACCGAGGCGTCGCATAAAAGGGAACGTTGTGAACACGTCTGTTGTCATCTGCGTCTACACCGAGGATCGGTGGGAGGACATCAGGCAGGCAGTCGAGTCGGTCGAGAGTCAGACGCGCCCGGCACACGAGCTGATCCTGGTGGTCGATCACAACCCCGACCTGCACCTCAAGCTCAAACGCGAGTATCCACGGGCCATCGTGGTGGAGAACACGCACGAGCAGGGGCTGTCCGGGGGCAAGAACACCGGCGTGGCCACGGCCACCGGTGAGATCGTCGCCTTTCTCGACGACGACGCGGTCGCCGACCGCGGGTGGCTGGAGGCTTTGGAGGAGGGCTTCCAGAACCCGGGAGTGGTGGGCGTCGGCGGGCGCACCGATCCGCTGTGGGCTTCGGGGCGCCGGCCGCGCTGGTTCCCCTACGAGTTCGACTGGACGGTCGGCTGCACCTACCGAGGCATGCCCTCGGTCAGGGCGCCGATCCGCAACGTGATGGGCGGCAACGCCGCCTTCCTGCGCGACGTGGTGTCCGAGGTGGGCGGTTTCCACAGCGGCATCGGACGCAGCGTGCAGGGGCGCAAGTCGCGCCCGCTCGGGTGCGAGGAGACGGAGTTCTGCATCAGGCTGAGCCAGCGCAAGCCCGGCTCGGTGATGCTGTTCGAGCCGCGCGCGGTGATCGGGCACAAGGTGCCGGGGCCGCGCGAGCGCTTCCGCTACTTCAGATCCAGATGCTACGCAGAAGGGCTGTCGAAGGCCCTGGTGACGCGAGAGGTCGGCACCCAGGACGGACTGGCCAGCGAGCGGGCGCACGCGCTGAAGACGCTGCCGCTCGGGGCGCTGCGCGGCCTCGGCGAGGCGCTGCGCGGCGACGCGGGCGGGATCGGCCGGGCCGGCGCGATCGTCATCGGGCTGGCCTGGACGACCTGGGGTTACGTGATGGGTTCCGCACGGCTGAGGTGGGCGCGATCATGATCCGGATCCCGATCCTGATGTACCACTCCGTCACCGACAAACCCAACGACGACACCAGACCTCACGCGGTGCGTCCCTCCGACCTGGCCGAACAGCTCGCCTACCTGAGCGAGAGCGGCTTCACCCCGCTCACCCTGGGTGACCTGGTCGCCGCGCTGAACAAGAACAACGGCCGCTCGGTGCCCGCCAAGCCGGTCGTGGTGACCTTCGACGACGGCTACGCCGACTTCCACAGCCACGCGCTGCCGCTGCTCGACCACTACAGCTTCCCCGCCACGGTCTTCCTCACCAGCGGCTGGGTGTCCGACGCGGGCAAGGACGCCGCGGGCCGGCCGCTGGACGGCATGCTGTCCTGGGGGCAGGCCCGCGAGGCCGCGCAGACCGGCGTCGAGATCGGCGGCCACAGCCACAGCCATCCCCAGCTCGACCAGCTCCGCACGGAGGACCTGCGGCAGGAGCTGCGCAGGAACAAGGGCCTGCTGGAGGAGCGGATCGGCGCGCCGGTCGCCACCATGGCCTACCCGTACGGGTACTCCAGCGCACGCGTGCGGACAGAGGTCCGCAAGGCCGGCTATTTCGCCGCGTGCGCCGTGAGCAACGCCATCGCCGCCGACCGGCACGACATGCTGGCCATCCCCCGGTTGACGGTCGGCAGGGGCACGACCATCGCCATGTTCAAACGCGCCGTCGAAGGCACCGGCGTGCCCCTCATCTACCTGCGCGAACGCATCCTCACCAAGGGGTACGCGGTCGTGCGGCGCACGCGGTACGGGCTGCAACGGGTGCGGGGAAATGTCTAGCGTCTGGGGGAGGATCCTCCACGACCTGCGCAATCCGCTGTTCCGTCAGGGTTACGCCCTCATGGCGAACACCGTGGTCACCGGCGTCCTCGGCATGGGCTACTGGCTGCTGGCGGCCCACTACTACTCGCCGGAGGAGTTCGGGCGCGGGCAGGCGGTCATCACGGCGATGCGGTTGTTCGCGTCGCTGACCGCGCTCGGGTTCGTGGGCGCGCTGGCCCGCTTCCTGCCGCTGGCGGGCCGCCGCACGCCCGAGCTGATCCTGCGCGGGTACGGCCTGGCCGCCGCCACGGGCGGGGTCGCGGCCCTGGGGTTCCTGCTGACGCTGCCGTTGTGGGGGCAGACGTACTCGGTGCTGGCCGGGTTCGGGCCCGGGCTGTTCTTCCTGGCCTCCGTGGTGGTGTGGGCCGTGTTCACGCTGCAGGACGTGGTGCTGACCGCTCTGCGCAGGGCCACGTTCGTGCCCATGAACAACCTGGTCTTCGGCCTGGTCAAGATGGGGCTGCTGGTCGCGCTGGCGGGCGCGCTGCCCTCTGGCGGGATCTTCGTCTCGTGGGTCATCCCGACGGCGCTCGCACTGATCCCCATCAACTGGCTGATCTTCGGCATGGTGGTGCCCAGGCACATCAGGCAGACCGACGCCGTCGCGCAGCCACCCCGGCTGCGGGAGATCCGCAGGTTCCTGGCGGGCGACTTCCCTGGAACGCTCTCAATCCTGGCGATCATCTACCTCGTGCCCGTGGCGGTGGCGACACAGGTGGGCGAGGCCACGTTCGGACGCTTCGCGATGGCGCACACGCTGGCCAGCATGATCGAGCTGCTGGCCATGAACATGGCGGTGTCGCTGACCGTCGAGGGCTCCTTCGACCGGTCCAAGCTGGCGCAGAGCTGCCAGATGGCGCTGCGGCGCGCCTTCATGATCGTCACTCCGATCGTCGTGGTGGCGATCGTGGCGGCGCCGCTGATCCTGACCGTCTTCGGCTCGGACTTCGCGGACGAGGGCACGACGCTGTTGCGGCTGATGTCGCTGGCCGTGCTGCCTCGGGTGCTGATCGAGGTCTACCTGAGCGCGCTGCGGGCGCAGAGCCAGGCGCGCAGGCTCGCCACCGTCCAGATCGGGCTGGCCGCGCTCGTGCTCGTCTCCACCCTCGCGCTGTTCCCCTACTTCCGGGTGGACGCCGTGGGGTACGGGTTGCTCTTCAGCGAGCTGCTCGTCGCATTTTTGATCTTTGGAAATCTCCGCAAAATACTCAAGTACGGCGAAAGCGGTAAGCCTGCTGTCACCCAGGGGTCGTCCGGGGCCGCATGATGGTCAACGTGACGCAACGGGACGGCGAAGGCAGGGCTACCGGGATCACGGGCTCCTCAGATGTGCCCAGGGACAAGGAGGAGCCGGACGTGCCCTTTGATCCGGATGCTACCGGGGTCATCCCGAGGCTGACGTTCGCCGCCGAGGCCCCGCCCAAGGAGGACGCTCCCGCCGACGAGGACACCTCCGCCAACAACGACGCCTCCACGGACGAGGGTGCCACCGCCGAGGAGGCCGGCCTTGACGAGGGCGGCGACCCCGAGGCGACCACGGCCGTCCGTGTGCCCAGACCCCTGCACATCGGGCATCCGCCCACGGCGGAGGAGGACGCCTCCGCCGCCGGAACCGTGATCATGCCCGTGCAAGGGGGCACGGCGGCCCGCGAGGACGAACCCGAGGACGACGAGCCCGAGGACACCTCCGACACCAAGCCCAGCCTCGCCCTGCCCAAGCCGCCCCCGGTGGAGGCGCCGGACGACGACGTCCCCGATACGGCCGCCACCAATCCCAGCCTCGTCCCGCCCAAACCCGGCCCGGAGAGCGGCCCTCAGCCGCTCCCCCGCCCGCAACCGCCGAGCGGCCCTCAGCCCGCCGGCGGGCCGCAGCCGCTTCCTGTGAGTGGACCTCAGCCCGTCAGCGGGCCCCAGGCGGGGCCGGTGGGCGGGGCCGTGGCGTTGAAGGCCGGTCCCGCGGCTCAGGAGCAGAAGGCCACCCCGCAGCCGACGCCCCCGGCCAAGCCCAGCCTCGTCCGGCGGCTGATCGCGACGGCGCCCAAGTGGCTGCCCGTGGCGCTGGTCCTTGAGGGCCTGTTCATGTACATCCTGGCCCTCAAGGTGCCCCCCAGCCCCCTGGGCGGCGTCGACCCGAACGACATCGACGGCCTCGGCCTGATCTCGGCGCTCCCGGTCACGGCGTTCATCGCCATCCTGATCATGATCGTGTCGTTCTTCCTCACGGTCGTCCAGAGCTCCGACCGCAAGTTCCTGCTCCTGTTCCAGATCGCCGCCATCACCTTCGCCCTCCACGGCGCGGGCTCGCTGGTGGCGGTCGAGCCGCGTTTCCCCACGGCCTACATTCACGCCGGTTTCGTGGAGTTCATCAGCAGAACGGGCGAGTCGGCCATCAGCATCGACGCCCGCATGGGCTGGCCGGGCTTCTTCGCGTTGTTCGCGTTCGTGACGAAGGCCGCCGGCATCAGCGACATGACGGCGATCCTGCAGTGGACGCCGCTGCTGTCGAACCTGCTCTACCTGCTCCCGTTCGTGCTGATCCTGCGCCAGGTCGTGGCGACCACGCGGGCGCGCTGGTTCGCGGCGCTGCTGTTCGTGCTGGTGCAGTGGATCGGGCAGGACTACTTCTCGCCGCAGGGCTTCACCTTCGCCCTGTATCTGGCGTGGGTGGCGATCCTGCTGCGCTGGTTCGGGCGGGTGGAGCCGCGGACCAAGCCGGTCCCGCCCAAGGGCCTGCGCAGGCTGATCGGCAGGCTGGACGCGATGACGCCGGGCGAGCTCGCCAACACCCGCATCTACAGGGCCGACAAGCTGCTGATGCTGTTCATGCTGGTGGCGCTGTTCTTCGCGGCGGTGGCCTCGCACCAGATCACGCCGTTCATGATGCTCGGCA
Source organism: Nonomuraea purpurea (assembly GCF_042650645.1). Classification (NCBI taxonomy): domain Bacteria; kingdom Bacillati; phylum Actinomycetota; class Actinomycetes; order Streptosporangiales; family Streptosporangiaceae; genus Nonomuraea; species Nonomuraea purpurea. The sequence continues at coordinate 358,443 of NZ_JBHSBI010000005.1, read as the reverse complement.
CGCTCACCGCGTTCCTGATCTTCAAGCGGACCACGCTGACCTGGGCGCTGCCGTTCGCCCTCGGGCTGGTGGTGCTGGCCTGGATCAGCTACATGACGGTGGGTTTCTGGTCGAGCCAGATCGACACGATCTTCGGCGGTCTGGGCAACATCCTGCAGAACCTGCGCAGCAACACCGGCGACCGGATCGAGGGCACCGACCCCGCGCACGCGCTCGTGCTGCAGTCGCGGCTGGGCATCCTCGTGGTGATCCTCAGCCTGGCCGCGACCGGGCTGTTGCGGAGGTTGCGGCGCGGGGTGTTCGACCGCTCCGCGCTGATCCTGCTCTGCGTGCCGGTGCTGGCGCTGGCGCTGCAGAGCTACGGCGGCGAGATCGGGCTGCGGATCTACATGTTCGCGCTGCCCGGCGCGTGCCTGCTCGCCGCGTACGCGTTCTTCCCGAACCTGCCGGCCGACAGCGCGGACGCGCGCGAGGAGACCGTGCCGCTGCGCAAGCGGAACGTGCGCTTCAACCCCAACCTGACCAGGAAGATCTCGCTCGGGCTCGCGGCGTGCTTCGCGGTGCTGTTCGCGATGGCGTTCCTGCTGGCGAGGTACGGCAACGAGAAGTTCGAGCGGGTCACCCAGGGCGAGGTGGCCGCTCTCGACTACGTCTACAACAACGACAAGCCGAGCGCCAAGGTGGTCTACCTGGTGCCCAAGGTCGGCCAGGAGGTCACGCCGACGCTGCCGTGGGGCGAGCGTGACATCGAGCGGATCAACTTCAACGTCCAGGCGCTGGTCCACAAGGACCCGACGGTGATCGCGGACGCGGTCAACGCCATGAAGGCCGAGCCGCGTAACTCGTACCTGATCGTCAGCCGCGGCCAGGTGAGCTACCTGCAGCTCAACGAGGGCTATCCGGACGACTGGGGGACGCGTTTCCGTGCGGCGCTGGACGCCTCGCCCGATCTGAAACGGGTCTTCTCCAACCAGGACGCGGCGCTCTACACGTGGAAGAAGTTCGTCAGGGGCACCGAGATCCCCGAACCCCTGCCGTACAAGGGGCGCGGCGATCCCACCTCGCCGTGGACGCCGGTCGGGGTCGGGGCGCTGGGCGTGACCTGGGCGGCGCTCTTCGCGTACGAGATCATCCGGCTGAACGGGCCGAAGCGGGCGCGCAGGGCCCGCAAGCGCCTGCTCTACCTGGCCATCCCCGCCTTCGTGGTGGCGCTGGCGGTGATCGTCGAGCGGTTCGTCTACATCTCGCAAATTAGCTGAATTCACAGGAAACTCAAAGGTTCTGCGGGATGATGACCCACCATGGAGCACGCCGCGCAGGCTGCAGTGGACGCCCTGTGGAGTGGCTGCTGCGTTACCTGACGTACTGGCGCAGGCCAGGCTACGGCGCGGGCTGCTGAGGGCTCAGGCGGTGCCTCGGCCGGCCCAGCGGATCTCGTACGGGGCCAGCGTCACCTGCTTGCCGTCGACGGTGGCGGTGACGCTCTTGTCGGAGGTGTTCACCATGACCACCTGGCGTTCCTGCCCAATGGCCCGCACCTTCGGGTCGGAGGACTGCACGTCGGATATCCGCACCCCGGCGGGGAACCATTTGGTGAAACCGCTCATCAGGCCGGCCATGAGCATTTCGCCGCCCACTTTGGGAGCCCAGAGGCAGCCGGGGCAATCGCCCGCGTCCTTCTGCTGGGGATTCCAGTAAAGGGCCGTCGCCACGCCGCTCCTGGCGAATTCCATCATGGTCACCGCCTGCACCGCGGTGCGCTTCTCCTCGGACCAGCCGGAATTCTCCGGCTCGTTGTACCATTCCGCCCACCAGACCGGTGCGTCGCCGCTTTCCTTGCGCAGCCAGGCGGTCAGGGCGCTGAACTTCTGCTGGGCGGCGAAATCGTCGGGGACGTTGCCCTTGTCGGTGGTCATGGAGGCCCCGTCGACCACGATGAAGTCGGCGCCCTCGTTGTGCTGGACCCAGTATTTGATGGCCTCGAGCGTCCGCTGGTCGACCTTCCCCCAGGGGCCGCTCACCTCGGAGGGGCCGCCTCCCATGCTGGTTTCGATCGCGATGTAGGGGCCGCCGACCTGGATATCCTTGTTCACATTCTTCAGGGCCCGATATACCTTGTTGTACATTTCGGTGTAGCCCTCGGCGTCCCACCGGTTGGTGGCGGGGTCCCAGAAACCCTTGAACTCGTTCCAGACCATGAAATGTTTGACGGTCGGATACTGCTTGGCGACCCTGACGGCCAGCGCGGCGAAATCATCGAAATGCTCGGGGTCGGGGGCGACCGTGTGGTTCTTGCTCCAGTCCGTACGCCCGGCCTGCCCGCCCTTCATCCAGTCGGGGGCGCAGCACAGGGTGATCACCGGCAGGCCGCGCGAGGACGCGATGAACTCCATCCGCCGGTCGAGGTCGCGGAAGTTGTACTGACCCGGGCTGGGCTCCGGGTTGCCGACGCCCCAGCCCATGATGTGCTGGTTCTGGAGTAACGGGACCCGCCCGAGCATGCCTTTGGCCTGCTCCACGACGTTCGCCGGCTCGTTGGTCGCGCTGTACTGGGTGTGGGTGACGCCCCAGCGCGGCCAGTTCTCCAGCGTGGGAGGCGCGGCGAGCGTGGGCGCGGGCTCGCTGGGCACCGTGGTGGCGATCTCGTCGCCGCTGAACCCGCTGCGGGACTTCGTCCGGTCGGAGGCGTAGTACATGATGCCTGCCACGAGAAGGATCGCGAGAATGCCGGCGCCAACGGCGATCGGCCACGGCGGTCTGCGGCGCGCGTGGCGCCCGTCGGTCGGAATCACTGAAGGCTCCTCATCCTCGACCTCACGGAGAACCAACCTCACGAAACGAACGTGCGGGCACTCGAAAACCTACAAGGGATTCGCGAACGCGCGGCAGATCACGAACGTACAGGAGCTCAAGAGGGCTCACGAACGCACAAGCGCTATGGGACCGCCGGATCCGGCCCCTTCAACGTTAGCCGTCGCGCTTGCGGCGCACTTGCCGTCGATCAGAATTCGTTCAGCCGGTACGCGGCGGACGCTGACCGCCTGCGGGCCCGGGAACCCCGGCGTACCGGTACGGCACCGGCGGCCGGCCCGGCTGCACGATGAGCAGGTTGCCGGGGATCTCGGAGTAGAAGGCGGATTCGACGGCGGCGGCCACGTCCTCGGCCGTGAGCAGCGGGAAGCCCGCGTTGAGGAACGTCTGCCGCGCCTCGGCGACGAGCGGGGTGTCGGTGAAGCCTGGGCAGACGGCGCTGATGCGGATGTTCTGGGCGGCCAGCGGCTCGGCCAGCCCCCTGACGATGCCCACGACGGCGTGCTTGGTCATGGTGTAGATCGGGTCGCCGGAGTAGGCGACGAGCCCGGCCAGGGACGAGGTGGCCACGATGGCCCCGCCGCCGGATCGGGCGAGCAGCGGGAGGCCGGCCCTGATGCCGAAGACGACGCCGTCCACGTTCACGCCGACGACCTGGCGGTAGCGGGCCACGTCGAACCGCGCGAGATCGACCTGCCCGGAGATCCCGGCGTTGAGGTGGACCAGGTCGAGCCGCCCGAAACGCCGCTCGGCCAGCGCGACGGCCTCCAGCGAGGCCTCCTCGGCGCTGACGTCGGCGGCCAGCCACGCGCCGTCCACCTCTTTGGCCAGCCGCTCGGCGCCCTCACCGTCGAGATCGACGAGGACGCACCTGACGCCGCCCGCCGACAGGCGGCGCGCCACGGCGGCCCCGATGCCGCTGGCCGCTCCAGTGATCAGTGCAACTGTGCTCATAACGCTCCTCAGGGGTCAGAGCCGGCCTCTCCGGGTCAGGGGGTCAGGGCTGGTCGAGCATGCGATGCGCCCGGGAGATCAGCGTGGGCACGGCGGAACCGATGTGGTCGAACCCCTCCCCCACGGTCTTACCTTGCCGGAAGCGGGCATGGATACCCTCAACGATGACCGCCAACTTGAAGTTGCCGAAAGCCACATAGAACCCAAGATCTGAAATATCCCGCCCTGACGCCTTGGCGTAGTGCCCCGCGAACTCCGCCGAGGTCATGAACCCCGGCGTGAGCGTCACGTCCCCCGCCACCGGGATGCCGGCCCGTTCTTCGTCGCCCCGGTCGTACCAGTACGTCAGCGTCAGCCCCAGGTCGGCCAGCGGGTCGCCGAGCGTGGACATCTCCCAGTCGACGACCGCCCTGATCTCCAGGTCTTCGAGCGTGACCAGCGTGTTGTCGAGCCTGTAGTCGCCGTGCACCAGCGTGCCGGCCGACCGGGCGGGCAGCCGCTCGCGCAGCCGGGCCACGAGCCGGTCGTATTCCGGCAGGTCGGCCATCTTCGACCGCTCCCACTGCTGGCACCACCGGTCGAGCTGCCTGGCCAGGTAGCCCTCGGGCCGCCCGAAGTCGCCCAGCCCGACCTCGCGGTAGTCGACGGCGTGGATGGCGGCCAGCACCTCGGCCAGCCGCTCCGACAGCCGCCGCGTCCGCTGCTCCGTGGGGTGGCCGAGTTCCTCACGCGTGCGTACGGCGGTGCCCTCCACGTACCCCATGAGATAGAACGGCGCCCCGATGACCGACTCGTCGCCGCAGAACGCCACCGGCTCGGGGACCGGCACCGGCGTCGGCGCCAGGGCCGAGATGACCCGCCACTCGCGCCGCATGTCGTGAGCCGTGGGCAGCACGTGTCCGAGCGGCGGCCGGCGCAGCACCAGGCGGCGGCCGGCGGCCTCGACCAGGTAGGTCAGGTTGGACCTGCCGCCCGATATGAGCGAGACGGTCAGAGGCCCGCCCACTTCGGGGACATTTCGGCCCATCCACGCGACCAGGCCGGGATGGTCGATGCCAGGTAGGGTCATGGGTCTTACATTAGAACGACACTCGGTCCTGAATGATAGCTGGCAGTTGTGTAACGTTCCGAAGCTGCGGCGATAACCTTCAGAGCAGATCCTTTACCCTGACCGTATACGTCTGGCCGGATGCTGGGAAACCAGAGGCATGCCGACAGTAGGAGCACATGCGCGTCACCCTTGCCCTCCCACACGAGTTGGGGCAACCGGAGTTGGGCCGATGGCGAGCCCTGCAGGAGTCGGACGCGGCCTTCGACAATCCCTTTTTGTCGCCGGAATTCACGATTACTGTCGGTGAACTCAGAGATGTCGTGCGTGTCGCAATCCTTTATGACGGCCCCGACATCGTGGGCTTTTTCCCCTTCGAACGGCATCCGCTCGGCATCGGCAAACCGGTGGCCGCCGGGCTGACCGACGCGCAGGGGCTGGTCCACGCCAAGGGTTTCGACATCGACCCGCGCCGGCTGATCAAGGAATGCGGGCTGGCGGTCTACGAGTTCGACCACCTGGTGGCGGGGCAGCCGCTGCTGAGCGAGCGCCACGAGCGGCATCCCTCCCCGATCATCGACCTGCGTGACGGCTACGAGCACTACACCTGCACGCTGAAGGAACATTCCGGCAAGACGTACAAGACCACCCTGGCCAAGTCGCGCAAGCTCCAGCGCGAGGCCGGCCAGATGCGCCACGACTACGCCATCACGGACCTGGCGCCCCTGCACACGCTGCTGGCCTGGAAGACCGGCCAGTACCGCCGCACGGGCCGCTCCGACAGGTTCGCGCAGCGGTGGATCGTGGAGCTGGTCGAGCGGCTGCTCGCCGTCCAGTCCGACAGCTTCGCCGGGGTGCTCGACATGGTCTACGTCGACGACGAGCCGGTGGCCGGGCATTTCGGGCTGCGTACGCGCACCACCCTGTCCGGATGGTTTCCCGCCTACGACACGCGCTTCGCCAAATACTCCCCCGGCCTGATCCACCACCTGGCGATGGCCGAGCGGGCCGCCGGGTCCGGCATCCAGGTGATCGACATGGGCCGGGGCCAGAAGGAGTACAAGGACAAGCTCAAGACCGGTGAGCTGCAGGTGGCAGAAGGGCGCGTGGCCAGGCTCGGCCCGGCGGCGGGCCTGCACTGGATGATGCGGGTGCCGGTCCGCAAGACCCGCGCGACCGTGCTGGCCAACCCGCTGCTGCTCAAAACCGCCGACAAGGCGTTGAAAACCTACGGGCGGCTCCGTGCCGTCCTACAAGGGTGAAACTCATCGCCGAGCGCACGGGCCGTCACTGCCTGTCGCTTCCGTCCAACCGGCTCGGTCTCTATCTCGCATTACGCCACTGGTGCGCGCCCGGCCAGCGGCTGCTCATGTCGCCCATCTCCGCCGACGAGATCCTCTTCCTGGTTCTCGCGGCCGGTCTGCGCCCCGTGATCGCGCCACTGTCGCCCCGCGACGGCAACATCGACGTCTCCCGGGTCGACCTCGCCTCGGTGGACGCCGTCCTGACCACGAACCTGTACGGACTGCCCGACCACGTCTCCGCCTTTTCGGGAAAGATCCTGATCGAGGACGTGGCCCACGCGCTGGAGAGCAGCGTCGGCGGGCGGCCGCTGGGGACGTTCGGCCAGGCCGGGGTCTTCAGCCTGTCCAAGCACGCGGGGGCGGGATCCGGCGGGGTGCTGGCCGTCGAGCACGAGGCCGACCTGCGTGCCCTCGAACACGCCCGCGACGCCCTGCTCGCCCCCGGCTCCTGGAGGGCCGACGTGATCAGCGTGGCCACCTCCATGGCCCGTCAGGCGGCGCTCAGGCTCGATCTCGTACGCCCGGCGCTGGCGATCATGCGCGCCCTCGGCATGCAGGAGGAACGCGAGGGCTACCGGATCGCGCTCGACCCCCAAGGGCTCGCCGTGGCGCTCAAGCAGGCGCCCGCGTTGCCGCCCTTCGACCCGTGGGTCCGCGCCGACCTGCACGACTACCGGGCCCGTCGCGGCGCTCTGACCCGCTGGTACGCCTCCAGGCGCCTGGCCGGGGTCCCTTCAGAGCGCAGGAGCCGGCTGGCCGGGGTCGAACGGCTGGCCGCGCTGCCCACGGTCGCGCCCGCCGTGCCCGGCCACCTGGACCAGCCGCTGTTCCGGGTGCCGCTGCTGGTGGGCGACAGAGACACCGCGATCGCCGAACTGGAGCGGCACGGGGTGGCGACGGGCTACCTGTACGACCCGCCCTACGACGACTACGCGCCCGCCTTCACCGAGGCGTCCCCCGACCCGGAGCCCGCCCGATGGTGGGCGCGGCATGTCCTGCCGGTCGACCCGCTGTACGCCGAACGGGCCCTTCCCGTGCTGCGTGAGCTGAAGGGCGCGCCGCCCCCTCCGTGACCGCGTCGCGGATGAGTTCTGCCAGGACGCGGCAGCCTCGGCGCACGTCGGCGAGCGAGGCGGAGCCGTACCCGATCACCACGCCGGGCAGGCGGGCGGGGCCGTGGTGGTGGCGCGTCATCGAGTCGACCAGGACGCCGCGCTCCCTGGCCCGCTCCACCACGACGGGCGCCACGGCCGAGGGCAGCTCCGCCAGGACGTGCAGCCCGGCCGTGTCGCCGCGCAGCCGGCACACGGGCCCGAGCACCTCGACGACGACGGCCCGGCGGCGCGCGTACTCCAGGCGCATCCTGCGCAGGTGCCTGTCCAGGTCGCCGCGCTCCAGCAGGGCCGCCACGGCCTGCTGGACGGGCCCGCTGGTGCGGTCGGCGACCGCGCGGCGCAGGCCCGCGATCCTGGCGACCAGCTCGGGCTCGCCGACCAGCCAGCCGACGCCGACGTCCGGGGCGAGGATCTTGGAGAGCGTGCCGAGGAGCACCACCCGGGAGGGGTCGAGGCCGTAGAGGGCGGGCAGCGGGGCGACGTCGTAGCGGAACTCGGCGTCGTAGTCGTCCTCGACGATCGTCGCGCCGGTGCTCCTGGCCCAGGACAGCAGGCGTTCCCTGCGCGGGATCGGCAGCCGCCCGCCCAGCGGGTACTGGTGCGCGGGCGTGGTGTAGAGCAGGCTCAGGCCGTCCGGGAGGCGGTCGACGATGACGCCGTCCTCGTCCACCGGGCACGGCACGACCTCGGCGCCCCTGGCGGCGAACACCGTGCGCGCCACGTGGTAGCCGGGGTCCTCGACCCCGGCGCGGGCGCCGGCGCCGAGCAGGGCCAGCGCACACAGGTCGAGGCCGTTGCCGGTGCCCCGGGTGACCAGGATGTTCTCGGGGCCGACGGCCATGCCCCTGGCCCGGCGCAGGTGGTCGGCGAGCAGCTCTCTGAGGCGCGGCAGGCCGTACGGGTCGGGCGAGGCGCCTGGCGGCAGCTCGCCGGCCGTGCGCCAGGCCCGCTTCCATGCCGCCCGGTCGTAGTCGCGCACCCACGGCTCGCCCGGCGTGAGGTCGATCGCGTCGGCGGGGGGCGGCTCGGGGGCCGGCACGTACGGGCGCTCGCTCGGCGGCCTGGGCCGTTCCATGTCGGCCACGAACGTGCCGGAGCCGTGCCGCCCGTCCAGCCAGCCCTCCGCGTAGAGCTGCTGGTACGCCTCCGTGACCACGGTCCTGCTCACGGCGAGCTGGGCCGCCAGGGCGCGCGAGGACGGCAGCCGCTCGCCGGGCGCCAGCGTGCCGTCCAGCATGGCGCCGCGCAGCCAGCCGGCGAGCTGGGCGGTGAGTGGGAGGGCGGAGTCTCGTGACAGGGATATGGGCAGGTCAATGTGGGTGCGCACGGAAGTGGTCTTCGTGAAGGGGCCGATAGTGGCCCTACAGGATAGGTCCACTTCGTCGTTACCGTCGAATCATGCTCTCCACCACCGCCCGCACCACGCTCGGCCGCGAGAAGCAGCGCGGCAGCACCGACAGGAACGACCTCTACGAGGTGCTCGACACGGGACTGATCTGCCACCTGGGCGTGGTCGTGAACGGCCACCCGATGGTCGTGCCCACCGGCTACGGCCGCATCGGCGAGACCCTCTACCTGCACGGCTCCACCGGAGCGACGTCGCTGCGGGCCGGCGACGGCGCGCAGATCTGCGTCACGGTCACGCACCTGGACGGCGTCGTGCTGGCCCGCTCGATCTTCCACCACTCCGTCAACTACCGTTCCGCGGTCATCTACGGGCAGGCCAGGCTGGTGGACGACCCCGACGAGCGCATGGCGGGCCTGCGGGCCCTGTCCGAGCAGCTCGCGCCCGGCCAGTGGGACTACGTCAGGCGGCCCTCGCGCAAGGAACTGGCCGCCACGTCCGTGCTGGCGCTGTCGCTGGAGGAGGCGTCGGTCAAGATCCGTCGCGGCGGCCCCAAGGACGAAGAAGAGGACTACGACCTGCCGGTGTGGGCCGGTGTGCTGCCCCTGGTGACGACGTGGGGCGAACCCGAGCCGGATTCGGTGCTCCAAGAAGGTATCGGGGCGCCTGTTCACATCCTCCATCGGGAGTAGTTCCATAATTCCGGGACCACCTGGAAAACCCGACTGCTTGATCACGCGTCTCATCAGGTGGGCCGGCTCCTGATGGGAGATGGCGTATGGAGTGGAGCGCTCCCGGATACACGGAAGTCAAGCAGCTCGGGGCTGGGGCCGGCGGGCGGGTCGTGCTGGCCGTGCACGACGAGACCGGCGTCAAGGTCGCGATCAAGTATCTGTCCGAACAACTGCGTCACGACCCCTCCGCTCTGGCCAGGTTCCAGTCGGAGGCGCGGCTGCTGACGACGCTGCGCGATCCGAACATCGCCACGATGTGGGAGTACATCCAGGACGTCGGCGGCGCGGCCATCGTGATGGAACTGGTCAACGGCGTCTCGCTGCGCGCGCTGCTGCGCGAGCACGGCACGACCGAGCCGGAGGCGGCGCTGGCCGTGCTCAAGGGCTCGCTGCTCGGCCTGGCGCGGGCGCACGCCCTCGGGCTGGTGCACCGGGACTACAAGCCGGAGAACGTCCTCGTGCGGGACGACGGCGTCAGCAAGCTCGTCGACTTCGGCGTGGCCGTCCGCCAGGGCACCACCACGCTGCCCGAGGGCACGCCCCCTTACATGGCGCCGGAGCTGTGGCAGGGGCGGCCCGCCTCGCCGTCGACCGACGTGTACGCGGCCACCGCGGTCTTCTTCGAGTGCCTGACAGGGCATCGGCCATACCGCTCCACCGAGCCCAGCGTGCTCGGCTACCAGCACGTCCACGCCCCCGTGCCCTTCCACGACGCGCCCGAACCGGTCCGACAGCTGGTCCTGCGGGGGCTGGCCAAGGATCCGGCGCGGCGGCCTCCGAGCGCGGTGGAGTTCGTGGCCGAGCTGGAGAGCGCGGCCAGGGCGGCGTACGGGGAGGACTGGGAGGAACGCGGCAAACGGCGACTGGCCGCGCTCGTGGCCCTGCTCGCGCTGCTCCTGCCCCTGCCCCAGACGCCGCCGCCCGAGGTCTCCACGTCGCTGGCCAGGACGGTGTTCCGCGAGCTCCGGCGGCTGCGCTCGAACGCGGCGCTGCGCTCCGACGCGGTCCGGGTCGCGCTGCGCTCGACCGCGGTCCGGGGCGCGATGGCCGCCGCGCTGGCCACCGCGGTGACGGTGGCGGTGGTGGTCGTGCTGACCCACCGGCAGCCGCCGCCCACGGACCCGATCGGCGCGGCGGCGGCCGTACCGCCGTCCGAGGGCACGACGGAACCGGCGGCCATACCGCCGTCCACCCCGGAAAGCACGCCCGAGGACGTCGTGCCCGAGGTCTCACCGCAGGAGCCGCCGCAGGAGCCGGGGCCCACGGTGTCGCTCGCGCCTCCGCCCACGCTGGAGAGCACCCCGACGCGGACGAACTCCCACACGCCGACACCCACGCCCACGCCCACGCCCACGCGGACACGTACACCGACGCCCACGCCCACACGTACGCCCACGCAGACACGGACACCAACGCCCACACCCACACCCACACGGACGCAGATACGGACGCCGACGCCGACGGTGGCACCGACGTCCGCGCCGACCGTGACATCGCCCACTGCGACACCGCCGACCCGGGTGACGGGGCTGCGTGTGGGCCTCAGCGTGCCCGAGGCGCCCGGCCGCGGTATCACCGCCCGCGTCAGGCTGACCGCGAGCGGGACGGCGGACATCCCGGTGCGGGCCGAGTTCGCGGTGGGCGGCGAGACGGTCGCGTCCCGCTCGGCGACCCTGTCGGGCCGCACCTCCTATGCCCAGACCTTCGGGTACGCCTTCAGGTCCCGTCCGTGCGGCTCGACGGTGTCGGTGCGGGTGAGCGCGGGCGGCAGGACGGCCACCGCGCGGGCCTCGGTGACGTGCCCGCCTCGCGTGCGGCAGGTACGTATCCTTCGGGCGAGCGCCAGCGACGGGCTCTTCGCGACGGTCTCGGTGACCACGGCGGACGCCCAGCCGGTACGGTTGACCGTCACGTTCTCGGCAGGCGAGGGACGCGACTCGCAGACGGTCACCCTGTCCGGCGAGACGTCGTACAGCAGGACCTTCTCCTACCGCGGCAAGATCTCCTGCGGTGTGAAGTGGTCGGTGAGCGCCGCCACGGATCCGGCGGCGGACGGTGGCGGCGACAGCGCCGGCGGGACCACTCGCGAGTGCCCGTCCGAGGAGGAGACTCCCACCCGGACGCCAAGTCCTGATTTGCCGGAGAAGATCGATTGACCAGGTAAGACACACTTACGGGATTTACTAGCGGGAAAGCGATTCCCCCTGATTAAGCTACGTCCGGTTGATGTGGGTGGGGGCCCGGAAGACTCCAGAGGAGATCGATATGTACGGTGATGGGCAGTGGGGGGTCCCTGGCTACACCGAGGTCCGCGAGCTCGGCTCGGGGGCCGCAGGACGGGTGGTGCTGGCCAGGCGAGCCCACGACGGCGTCGAGGTCGCCATCAAATACCTCAGCGACGAGCTCCGTTCCGACATGGGCTTCGTGGCCCGCTTCCGGCACGAGGCGCGGCTGCTGGCCACGCTCCAGAGCGTTTACCACGCCCGGCTGATCGACTACGTCGAGTCGGGTCAGGGCGCGGCGATCGTCATGGAGCTGATCGACGGGGTCTCGTTACGCGAGATCCTCAGGTCCGAGGGGCCCACGGGCCCTGAGGCGGCGCTGACGGTCCTCAAGGGCTCGCTCCAAGGTCTGGCCTCCGCCCACGCGCTCGGGGTCGTGCACCGCGATTTCAAGCCCGAGAACGTGATGGTCCAGGCCGACGGGGCCAGCAAGCTCGTGGACTTCGGCATCGCGGTGCGGGTGGGCGAGGAGGCGAGCGCCGCGGGCACGCCGCCGTACATGGCGCCCGAGCAGTGGTCGGGCACGCCCGCCAGTCCGGCGACCGACGTGTACGCGGCCACGGTCGTCTTCTTCGAGTGCCTGACGGGCGCCAGGCCCTACCGGGCGCTCAACGTCGCCGCCCTGGCCCGCCAGCACCAGAGCGCCGCGCCGCCGGTGGAGGAGGTGCCTGCGCCGCTGCGCGGCCTGGTCGGGCGCGGCCTGGCCAAGGACCCGGAGCTGCGGCCGGCGTCGGCGGAGGCGTTCCTGGCCGAGCTGGAGGCCGTCGCGGCCGAGGCGTACGGCGAGGACTGGGAGGAGCGCGGACGCCGCCGGCTCGTGGCACTGACCGGGCTGCTCGCCCTGCTGTTCCCGAAGGCGCTCGGTGAGCCGACCGAGGTGCGGACGTCGCTGGCCCAGACCCGGTTCGGCGACCCGTCGGGGGTGCTCGGCAAGCTGCCCGTGAAGATCGTCCTCGGGGTGAGCGCCGTCGCCGTGCTGGTCGTCGGGGCAGTGGTCGCCGTCAACGCCTCGGCCGACGAGCCCGTGCTGCGGGCGGAAACCGCGCGGGTCACGCCGACCACGGGCGTGCCCGCGACTCCTGAGCCCGCCGAGACGGAGCCCTCCGCCGAACCCACGCCCGAGGAGACCCCCGAGGCGAGCCTGCCCGCTGAGCCGACGCCGACGGTCGTGCAGAGCGTGACGCCGCCGCCCGCCCAGCCTGCGAACACCGCTCGGCCGACGAAAACCCCCCGGCCCGTCAGAACGCGTGCCCCCAAGCCGACGCCGACCGCGAAGCCGGTCAGGACCAAGAAGCCCGCGCCGAGCGCGTCGTCGACACCGGAACCCGAGTTCAACGGCAGAATCAACGAGGGCGGGGACGGCACCGCGGCCCCCACGACGGCCGCGCCCACCACGTCCGAGCCGACCCGTCCGAGGCCCACCACGGCCGAGCCGACCCCCACGCCAGAGCCGCCCCGTACGCCCACGCTCAGCGAGGAGCCGACCCGTTCCCAGGAGCCCACGCGGAGCCAGGAGCCCACGCGGAGCCAGGAGCCGACCCGCTCCCAGGAGCCCACGCGGAGCGAAGAGCCCGCACCCGATGAGTCGCGACTCGAAGGGGCGGGCGGGGCCCAGGCCGCGCTGGTGGCCTTCGGCCTGATGACGTCCGGCCCCGTTCCGGTCACACTGGCGGTGAAACGCCGCCAGAGAAGGAAGCGCTAGAGACCGCGCCCGGGGGGCTAGGGATGACCAACCCTGCACACGGTATCGCCGGGTTCCGGCTCACCGAGCACACCTGGATGACCGAACTCGGCAACTGGATCGACGCCATCTCCCCCGACGGCCGCAGAGCGGGGGCGTTGCTGTTCGACCCGAAGATCATCGGCCTGCCCGGCGTACGCGAGCGCGTGGTGCGCGCGGTCATGACGGACCAGCAGCTCGTCCTCGGCGGGATGACCGGGCTGATCCCCGTGGCGGACGTGGTCGCGGCGGGCGAGCAGGTGTGGCTGCTCACCGGCCAGGCGGTCAGCCCCACGCTGGCCGACCTGCTCGCCGCAGGAGCCGTCGATCCTGGCGGCGCGGCGTCGGTGCTGGTGGAGACCGCCCAAACCCTGATGGCGCTGCACGCGGCCGGGATCACGCACGGCTCCGTGCACCCGGGCACGGTGGTGATCACCGCGGAGGGCGTCGCGCTGCTGTCGGAACGCGGTCTCGCCGACGCCATCCGCGGCCAGATCTCCCCGCGCGAACGGGACGCGTCCGGCTGGGCGGCGCTGGCGCGCGGGCTGGCCGCCCCGCTCGGTCAGGGCGCGCCGCGGGCCGCCGAACTGCTGGAACGTGCCGCGGCCACGGCCGGGACGCTGGGCCTGCCTGCCGCACGGGACCTGCTGCTCACGGAGCGGGGCGCGCTGCCGGGCGGCGCGATCAGCAGGCAGGGGCTGGCGCAGGCGGCGCGGAGCAGGTCGGCGTTCGCGCAGACGCCGGCGTACGGGCGAGCCCCCGTCCCGCCGCCCAGGGACGAGGGCGACATCGTCACGCTCCTGCACGTCCCCGGCAGAACGACGGGACCGGTCCACTTCGGCCCCGGGGTCGGCGACCGGGAACCTCGGCAGGAGACCCCCGCCGAGCGCATCTGGCGCTCGGGCCGCGACGAGGCCGCCACCGAGCAGCGCCCAGGCACCCGCCTCACCAGGTCGTCGCGCAGGCGGCGGCAGCGCACGATCCTGGCCTCCACCGTCTTCGCGGTGATCATGGCGGGGGCGGCCTTCGCCTGGTTCCGGCTGAGCGACACCCCGGAACTGGCGGTCAGGTCGATCAACGTGGTGGCTCCGAAGAAGACCCAGGGCTGCGACAGCGAAGTCCTGATCAACGCCACGGTCGTGACGAACGGGGCACCCGGCGAGGTCACCTACGAATGGCGCAGGAACCTCGACAAGGTCATCGTCAAGGGAACGCTGCACACGAAGTCGGACCAGACGTCGTACACGGTCCCGCTGCGGTGGACGCTCAACGGGCGCAGCAACGTCAAGGCCACCGCGACGCTGAAAATCCTGACACCCGGCCCGATTCGTACGGACAAGGCCAGCTTCACCTACAAGTGCTGACGGCCTGGCCGGCAATGCACGGCGAGGCAATTCCGACCCTGGCACAGCCCGAAAGCCATGGCGCTCAGGCGGTGTAGAGGAAGCAGTAAGGCTCCAACGTTGACGTGGGGGAGTCCCCGGCGTTTACGCGCGGGGGAGGATGTCAATAACCTGGCGATTATGACCACGCAGACCCCCGCGGGCTGGTACCCGGACCCCTACGGAGAGCCTCAGCTCCGTTGGTGGGACGGCGACCAGTGGACCGACGCCACCCACGCGCAGGAGCAGCCTTCCGGCAGCCCCCGGCAGCCGGCTTCCGGGCCGCAGCCGCAGCCGCAACCCCAACCCCAACCCCCGCAGCCTCAGCCTCAGTCGGACCCCGACTGGTCGGCGACTCCGGCCAACCCCACGCTGCAGTTCGGCCAGCCCACGCACGGGCAGTCCGCGTACGGGCAGCCCGTGCCGCCCACGCAGTGGAGCGGTACACCGGGGCCCGGCTACGGACCGCCGCCCAAGCAGGGCAATCCGCTGCCCTGGGTGTTCGGCGGGCTCGCGGCGCTGGTGGTGGTCGCGCTCATCGTGGTGGCCGGGATCTTCTTCGTCAACCGCGGCAGCGGCACGGACAGCGCGCTGCCGCCGGTGCCGAGCGACAGGCTGGAGCCGGAGCAGCCGCCCGCGAACCCGCTGCCGTCCAACGAGCCGCCGCCTGGCCAGGGTGCCCCCGAGCTGCCCCAGCCCGCCGACGGCCGCATCACCGACCCGGGCGCGGGCGTCTCGTTCGAGGTGCCTGATGACTGGCAGGTGCCGCGGTCCGAACAGATCAACGGCCAGGACCCGATGTCGCAGAAGTGGTCGGCCGCGGTGCAGGCCATGTCGCAGGAGAACTACGAGCAGGACCAGGACTGGGTCGGCAACGTCTACTCCGGGGTGCTGAGCGAGCTCTACCCCTACAACGGGGTCTCCAGCATGGGTGACACGGCCAAGGCCGTGTTCGTCGACTTCTCCGGCCGGTTCTACGCGCCCGCCCACGAGAGCAAGGTGGTGTCGGACAAGGCGCTCAAGATCGGCGACAAGGACGCCTGGGTGCTGCAGTTCGAGCTCGACTTCACCAAGATCTCGGAGGAGAAGGGCTTCAAGTGGAAGAAGGAGAACGGCGCACTCGTTCTCATTGATCGCGGCTCTGGCGAGAGTCCGGGGATCTTGTACGTCTCCGTCCCGGACAATCTGGGCACCGATGTGGTCGCCAAGGTGCTCAGCTCGCTCAAGCCCGCATGACCACTGGCACTAGGCTGGTGGGGTAACAAGCGGGCGGATTGCTCCGAGCCGCTGGGCGAGGAGATCGAATGAGTGACTTGCTGGTCTGGATCGACTGCGAGATGACCGGGCTCGACCTCGGTCGCGACGCGCTGGTCGAAGTGGCGTGCGTCATCACCGACAGCGAGCTCAACCAGATCGACGAGGGCGTCGACGTGGTCATCAAACCGCCGCCCGAGTCGCTGGAGCAGATGTCGGAGGTCGTGCGCGAGATGCACACGGCCTCGGGGCTGCTGCCCGAACTGCCGGGCGGCGTGACGCTGGCGGAGGCCGAGTCGCTCGTGCTCGACTACATCCGCCGCCACATCCCCGAGCCGAAGAAGGCGCCGCTGTGCGGCAACTCGATCAGCACCGACCGGACGTTCCTCGCCCGCGACATGCCCGGAGTCGACGCCTATTTGCACTACCGGATGATCGACGTCTCCTCGATCAAGGAGCTGGTCCGCCGCTGGTATCCCCGGGTCTACTTCGCCGCGCCCGAGAAGCAGGGCGGACACCGGGCTTTGGCCGACATCACCGAGAGCATCAGGGAGCTGCGCTACTACCGTGCGGCCGTCTTCGTGGGCCAACCGGGGCCCGACTCGACGACCGCCAGGACGCTCGCGGAGCGTGTCAGCGGCTAAACCAGTGGCGTAAAGACTCCCGAACCCCGCTACACTTTTCCTGTGCCACCACGATGGTGATGGCTCATGGTGGGTGTAGCTCAGTTGGCAGAGCGCCAGGTTGTGGTCCTGGATGTCGAGGGTTCAAGTCCCTTCACTCACCCCAAAGTGCGGCGGCCGGTCCTTCGGGATCGGCCGTTGTCGTTTCTCCTGGCGTCGATTTCTCCCGACAACGCCCCCAAATCATGACATTGCGAGTTATGCTCGCTGTCTACCGCTAACGCCGGAAGCACGGGGGCCTCGGCAATGTGACCGTCAGCGCGCCCCCGGAGGCCGGATGAGAGTCGACGACACAGCGTTCGACAGTGTGCTCACGTCCCTGAGCAAGCGCGAGGCCGAAGTCATGGACCTGATCGCAACAGGTCAGTCCAACGGCCAAATCGCGGAACGCCTGTTCCTCAGCGAGAAAACGGTCAAGAACCACGTCAACCGCATCTACGCCAAACTCGGCGTCGACTCCCGGGTCACCGCCATCGGCCTGTGGCTGTCACGCCACGACCCCCACCACCGCTAACCATCCACCCACCCGGTCCTGAACGAGCGCTGACAGCGGGGGCTGCCACCTCCCCCAGGACCCCACTTCACCGGCCCGGCGCCCGCCGTAAGGGCGGGCTCCGGCCACTCACCAAGCCCTGACTCGTCACCTGACTCCCGCAGGCGACGAACCCCGCTCGCCGAACTCCAGCCGACTCCGACTGGCCGCCCGGTTCCGGTTGGCTGGCCGCCTGGCTCTGGTCAGCGGGCTGCCCCGTAGCGGGCCGCGCCGTCCTTGGGTCAATGTCGCCCGTGGGCCCAATTGGCGAGGCGGGCAGGTCCTGGCGGGACGTGAGGGGTGCGGTTTGAGCGGTGGTTTGGGGCAGCGAGGTTTGGGAGGGGCTGGTGGTGCCAGGAGCGTCTCTGACGGCATTCGAGGGAAGGACCTTCGGCATGGCGAAGAGAGTGCGGGTCGTGGTCGTAGGTGCCGGGTTCGCGGGGTTGTGGGCCACGCGGGTCCTGGCCAGGGGCGGTGCGTTGGTGACGCTCGTCGATCGCCACCCGTACTCGACCTTCCAGCCTCTTCTCTACCAGGTGGCCACGGCCGGGATGGGCAAGGCGGATGTGTCGTACCCGATCAGGACGTTCGCCGCCAGATGGCCGAACGTGAGGGCGCGGCGGGCCGCGTTGAGCAAGGTGCTCCCGGCGGAGAAGCGCGTGGAGTTCGAGGACGGCAGCGGGATGGACTACGACTACCTGGTGATCTCCACCGGGGTCGCCACGAACTGGCTCGGTGTCGAGGGCTCGCGGGCGAACGCGCTGCCGATCTACTCGCTCGACGACGCGGCGGTGTTGCGGCGGCGGTTGCAGCACTGCCTGGAGGACACCGCGCAGGGCAGACGCGAGAGCACGCACGTCGTGGTGGTGGGCGCGGGCGCGACCGGGGTGGAGACGGCGGGGACGCTGGCCGAGCTGCGGCGGCGGACGCTCCCGCTGACGCATCCCGAGATCAAGCCGCACCAGACGAGCGTGACCCTGGTCGAGCGGTTCGACTACGTGCTGGCCCCGTACAAGCCGCGTCTGCGCGATCAGGCGGCCGGCGCGCTGCGTAAGAGGGGGGTGCGTCTGCGGCTGGGTTCCACGGTGAAGGCCGTGGACGAGGACGCGGTGGTGCTGGAGGACGGCACGCGACTGCCGAGCGACGTGACGGTGTGGGCGCTCGGCGTCACCGCGCCCAAGCAGGTGTCCGACTGGGGGTTGCCGCAGGGCAAGGGCGGCCGGATCACGGTCACGGAGGCGCTGAACGTGCCCGGGCACCCGGAGGTGTTCGTGGCCGGCGATCTCGCGGGGCCGCCCCATCCGCTGCCGCAGCTCGCCCAGCCGGCCATGCAGATGGGCAGGCACGTGGGCGAGCAGATTCTGGCGGCCGCGCGGGGCAGGTCGCCGCGGCCGTTCTCCTACCGCGATCCGGGGATCATGGCCACGGTGGGCAAGGCGGAGGCGGTGCTGCAGTTGTCGAACGGGCTGACGATGCACGGGCTGCCCGCCTGGCTGGTGTGGATCTTCGTCCACGTGGCGTACCTGCTGGGCGGGCGTAACCGGATCAGTGTGCTGGTCAACTTCTTCTGGCGCTATCTCGGGCCCCGGCGCAGCGCCACGAGCGTCATCCAGTGAGGGCGGCGGACAGGGCGCGCAGGCCCTCGTCGAGGTCGGCTTCGGGGATGTTCAGCGCCGGGCGCAGGCGTACGGAACGGGGACCGCAGGGCAGCACCAGCACCCCGTGATCTTCCCGCAGCCTGGTCACCAGGGCGTCGCGGGCGGCCTGGTCCGTCAGGTCGAAGGCGCACATCAGGCCCCTGCCGCGCACGTTCGAGATGGAGTCGGGGTTCTCGGCCTCCATCTTGGTGAGGCGTTCGAGCAGCACGCCGCCCAGGGTCGCGGCGCGGGCGATCAGGCCGTCGCGTTCGATGATCTCCAGGATGCCCCTGCTGCGGACCATGTCCACCAGGCCGCCGCCCCACGTGGAGTTGATCCGGCCGCTCTGCTGGAAGACGTTGTCAGGCACCAGGTCCACCCTGCGGCCCGCCATGATCCCGCCCACCTGGACCTTCTTGGCGAACGCCACCACGTCGGGCGCCAGGTCCAGTTGCTGGTACGCCCACGGCGTGCCGGTCGTCCCGCCGCCGGTCTGCACCTCGTCCAGGATGAACAGCGCGTCGTACTCGTGGCACAGGCGCTGCATGGCCTGCAGGAACTCGGGCCGCATGTGGTTGTCGCCGCCCTCCCCCTGGATGGGTTCGGCGATGAAGCAGGCGATGTCGTGCGGATGGCGTTCGAAGGCCGCGCGCGCCTGGGTCAGGGCGCGTTCCTCGGCGGCCTCCACGTCGCCGAAGTGGATGGCGGGCACGTCGATGCGCGGCCAGTCGAATTTCGGGAATCGGTCGGTCTTGCCCGGTTCGGTGTTGGTGAGGCTCATGGTGTAGCCGCTGCGCCCGTGGAAGGCTTTCGTCAGGTGCAGCACCTTGCCGCCGAGGTCGCGTGACCTGCCCGCGGCCTCGTTGCGGCGGCTCTTCCAGTCGAAGGCGGTCTTGAGCGCGTTCTCGACGGCGAGGGCGCCCCCCTCGACGAAGAACAGGTGCGGCAGGTCGGGGTCGCCGAGCACCCGGGCGAAGGTGTCGACGAAGTCCGCCAGGTGCTCGGTGTAGATGTCGGGGTTGGCGGGCTTGTTCCTGGCGACCTGGCCGAGCAGGTGGGCGAAGTCGGGGTCGAAGGGGGGATTCAGGCCGAGCGGGGCGGAGGCGAAGAAGGTGTAGAAGTCCAGGTAGCGGCGGCCGTTTCTGGCGTCGACGAGCCGTGATCCGTGGCTCAGTTCCAGGTCGAGCACGAGGCGGTAGCCGTCGACGAGCAGGTGGCGGGCAAGGCGGGCGTGTACGTCCATGGCGCCTCCACTGTGGGTTGGGCTGGCGGTACGGTCCCCGTCAGAGAGCACGGGCACATATACAAAATTTACGGTACATCTACCCGGTCGGCGAAGTTTTTCACGCCGAGGCGCCAGGAGCGAGTTTCTTTACGCGGAAGGCCAGGACCGCCATGGCGATGCCGTACAGGATCGCGAAGAAGCCGAGCAGCCACACGAGGCTCAGCAGGCCCGCGCCCGGCCAGAGGAGCAGGATGATCCCGAAGAGCACCAGCAGGATGCCGCCGACGATGAGCATCCACTCGTCCTCGATCGCTTTGCGGAGATGGATGCCCGCCACGATCTCGGAGATGCCGGCGAGGATGGCCCAGAAGGCCACGATGAAGAGCAACGCGAGGGAAGTGATCCCCGGCCAGACAAGGGCCACGATCCCGGCCAATATCCCGATAATTCCGGAAACGATGAGCCAAACCCTGGACTGCTCCCCGTGCCGGAACCCGGCGACCAACGCGAACACCCCGCTGAGGAGCGCGAACACCCCGAAGATGATTACCAGGACGAGCAGCGTGATCGCCGGCCAGACCCACGCCAGGATGCCGAAGATAATTGCCGCGATGCCACGTACCAGCAGCAACCACCACGTGCGAGAAATATCCCCCATGCTGGTCTGTTTTCCGAGACGCGCTAGAGAACAGACCAACAAGGGGTCAAATGTCAGGAAGGCTGGACGTGCGAGTAGACCACGATCGACACCGCGATGTACTGCACCAGGTAGGCGGCGACGGTGAAGGCGTGGAAGACCTCGTGGAAACCGAACCAGCGGGGTGAGGGGTCGGGGCGGCGCAGGCCGTACACGACCGCGCCCGCCGAGTAGAACACGCCGCCGACGGCCACCAGCACGACGGCGGCCACCCCCGCGCCCTTCAGCAGCTGCGGCATCACGAAGATCGCCGTCCAGCCCAGCGCCAGGTACAGGACGGTGTAGAGCCAGCGCGGCGCGTTCATCCACAACACGCGGAAGGCCACCCCGGCCAGCGCGCCACCCCAGATGACCGACAACACCGCCACCCGGGCCACACCCTCAAGCGCCAGCAAGGCGAACGGCGTGTAGGTGCCCGCGATGATCAGGTAGATGTTGGCATGGTCGAACCTGCGCAGGAACTCCGCCAGCCGAGGGCCCAGCGTGCTGCGGTGATAGGTGGCCGAGATACCGAACAACAACGCCGAGGTGATGGCGTAGACAGCCGAGGCCACACGGGCCTGGAGAGTGGGGCCGAGCACCACGAGCACGAACCCCGCGACCAGCGCCACGGGCAGCGCTCCAGCGTGCAACCAGCCTCGCAGCCTTGGCTTGACGGTGATGGTCGTCATGAAACCTACGGTACCGTAGGTTATAGCCCATTGAGGAAGCGGGCGGCTATGGGAACGGCGGTGCCGCCGCCCGATCCGCCGTTCCGCACGAAGACGCAGAACGCCAGGTCGTCGCGGTAACCGATGAACCACGCGTGCGATCGCGAACCATCCGACACCTCCGCCGTCCCGGTCTTGCCCGCCACGCCCGCCGGCAGCCCCGAGCCGCTGGCGGTGCCGTGGTCGACGACGGCCGCCATCATCTCCCTGAGCGCGCCCACCACGCCCTGGTCGAGCTCGACGTCGCCGGGCGCAGTGCCCTCGATGCCGCTCACCTGCCGCTTCGACAGCAGCCGCGGCGAGCGCCAGGTGCCGCTCTGCACGGAGGCGGCCAGTGCGGCCATGCACAGCGGCGTCACCTCGACCCCGCCCTGGCCGATCGCGTCGGCACCGAGCATGTCGGGATCGTCGGCGCCGGAGATGGAGCCGCAGGTCCCGCCGATGCCTGTCGGGATCGGCTGCCCGAACCCCCACTCGCTCGCCGCCTGCCGCAGGTCCTCCACCCGCAGCCGGGTGGTGGCCTGTTCGACGAACGTGGTGTTGCAGGAGTAGGCGAAGGCGTCGGCGAAGCTGACCACGCCGCGATCCACCTCGCCGTCGTTGTCGAAGGACCGGTGGAACGGGATCGTGTACGAGGCGGGGCACGGGAGCTGGTCCGCCGGCGTCAGGCCCGACTTCAGCAGGGCCGCCGCCGTGATCGTCTTGAAGACCGAACCGGGCGGGAAGGTGTCGCGGATGGCGCTGAAGTTGTTCGCCAGGCGGTCGGCCAGCCCCAGGATCTCGCCGGTGCGGGGCCGGATGGCGACGATCGCGGAGTCCTCGACCCCGTCCAGCGCGCGGGCGGCCGCCGCCTGCACGGGGCGCGACAGGGTGGTGCGTTCGACGTTCGCCTTGGGCTGACGGGCCAGGAGCTGCCGGTCGGGCCGCCCTGGCACCTTCGACAGCAGCCGCCAGCCGTGCCCGGCCCTGTCCAGCTCGGGCTTGAGCTGGTTCAGGTACGGCTCGGCGTAGCTGTCGTTCGGGATCCTGTCGCCCTCGCTGGTGACCAGTTCGGCCGGCGCGCCGGCGATCTGGTCGACCTCCAGCGTGCCGCCGTCCTTGAGCAGCGGGTGCAGCGTCTCAGGCGTCCACAGCACCTTCCAGGCCCGATCGTGGACGCCCAGCCGTAACGTGCTCTCGAACGGCCACGCTCCGAGCTCGGAGAGCTGCCGCACCCCCGTGAACGGGATCTCGGCGCTCGACTCCCCCGTGCTTCTGAGCTGCCCAGGGGTGAGCTGGATGGACTGGATGCCGAGTTTGTCGGAAAGCTGGCGGTGCCTCGTGACGAAGTCGGACGGCGGCTGGTAGACCAGCCGCTCCATGGCCCCCACGTCGCTCTCGCGCCAGGCCTCGAAGTAGGCGGCGGCGGTCTGGGCGGCGCTCCCCTTGATCCGGTCCGACGCCAGAACGGCGAAAGCACCCGCCCCAACTACCGCGACAACGGCGATAACAAGCACAATCAGCCTTCGACGTCGCATACGGTTTCTCCCAGGAGGGATCAGCGTGGCACGTGGACAGCGGGAACCGATGCCTGGCCTTTATCCGGTGACGTTCGGCGAGATCGAACTTCTCCGGGACCTGGACAGGCAGGACGGCTGGGTGCTGTCCAAGGATGGCGTACCTCAGTCGTATGTCGATCTACAAGACCCGACATTTCTGGAATTTGAATATGTCCGACTCATGGCGGATGTGATCGACGTCCTGCCAGAAGGGCCGCTGAGCTGTGTCCACGTGGGCGGAGGCGCCTGCACGATCCCCCGCTACGTCGCCGCCACCAGGCCCGGCTCCAGGCACATCGTCATCGAGCCCGACCAACTGCTGGTCAACCTGGTGCGCGAGCAACTGGACCTGCGCTCGGTGCCCAAGCTGAAGGTCATCGTCGCGGGCGGGCGCGCGGGCACCGCCAAGGTCTGGGACGCCTCGGCCGACCTGGTGGTCCTCGACGCGTTCACCGGAGCCACGATGCCCGTGGAGCTGGCGACGCGGGAGTACATGGGGGACCTCGCCCGGGTGCTGCGCCCGGGGGGCACGCTGTTGATCAACATGGCCGACGGCAAGGGCCTGGCGTTCGCCAAACGGCTGCTGGCCACCGTCACCGCCACGTTCAGGCACGTGGCCCTGCTGGCGGAGCCGGGGATCATGCGGGGGCGCCGGTTCGGCAACCTGATCGTGGCGGCCTCGCGTACCGACCTGCCCGTGGACCTGCTGACCCGCCGGGCGGCCGGAGGGCTGACGCAGGCGCGGTGCGTGTACGGGGACGCGCTGACCAACTTCATCGCCGGGGCGCACCCGATCAAGGACGGCGACGCCGTGCTGGCGCCCGTCCCGCCCCCGGCCGTCTTCGGCTGACCACCGATCACCTTCACCGCTCGTCAGGGCCCTCTTCCCCCTTTGCGCAAAAAGTGATATCACTTTGATAGCAGCGAGACATCACTGAAGGGGAGGGGCGATGACGAACACATCAGGCGCAACCACGATCGAGGGGACGGTCGTGGACATGCCCGCGCCGCACACACACGAGCGTCCCGTACGGACCACCAGCGGATTCATGATGTTGTGGCTGGCGACGGCGCTGATCCTGGCGGGCCTGGCGCTGATCGCCGTGGCGATCGGCATGCTCGCCTCGGGCTCCGGAGCGAACGGCGCTTGGCTGCTCGTGGCGTCGTGCCTGATGGTCCTCGCCGGCGGCATCCTGCTGTGCGGCCTCACGGCCGTGGCGCCGGGCGAGGCCAGGGTGGTGCAGTTGCTCGGCCGCTACACCGGCACCCTGCGCACGCCGGGCCTGCAGTGGGTGAACCCGATCACCCTGCGGCGGCGGGTGTCCACCAGGATCCGCAACCACGAGACGGACGTGACGAAGGTCAACGACGCCGACGGCAACCCCATCCAGATCGCGACCGTGGTGGTCTGGCAGGTGGAGGACACGGCGCAGGCGGTGTTCGAGGTCGATGACTTCGTGGAGTTCGTCGCCATCCAGGCGGAGACCGCCGTGCGGCACATCGCGGGCAACTATCCCTACGACTCCCACGGCGAGCAGCGGTTGTCGTTGCGGGACAACGCCGACGAGATCAACGAGCGACTGTCGGCGGAGATCGCGGCCAGGGTGGCCTCGGCCGGGGTGAAGGTCATCGAGTCCCGCATCATCCACCTGGCCTACGCGCCGGAGATCGCCCACGCGATGTTGCGGCGCCAGCAGGCCGGCGCGGTGGTCGCGGCCCGGCAGCAGATCGTCGAGGGCGCGGTCGGCATGGTCGAGACGGCCCTGGCCAAGCTCGCCGAGCACGAGGTGGTCGAGCTGGACGAGGAGCGCAAGGCGGCCATGGTCAGCAATCTGCTCGTCGTGCTCGTCGGCGACCGCGACACCCAGCCGGTCGTGAACACCGGAACGCTCTACCAGTAATCCGTGGACCGCAAGAAGATCCTTCTGCGGCTCGACCCGGTGGTGCACGACGCGCTGGCCAGGTGGGCGTCCGACGAGCTGCGCAGTACGAACTCCCAGATCGAGTTCCTGCTGCGCAGGGCGCTCTCCGAAGCCGGCCGCCTGCCCGACGGCGTGGGACGGATGCGCCCGCGAGGACGACCGAAAAAGACCCCGGACGAAACCCCCGACGAAAAGGAGGAATCCGGTGAAGGCACCGAGTGAGTCCCTGCCGAGGTCGATCTTCCTACTGGCCTTCGACCTGCGCAAGGAGCGGCTGGCCAACCGCGGCGAGCTGGGCTACCTGCTGCGGGCCGCCGCGCTGGCCGAATTGATGATCGGCGGCAACGTGGCCGACGAGTCGGGCCGGGTTCGCCCGGTCCGCGCCCCCGCCGACCCCGGCCCCCTGCAGGCCGCCCTGTGGGAGCAGATCGCGGGCTCCCCGCCCCGGTCGTGGCGGCAGTGGATCCGCAAGGACCGCTCGCAGGCGTTCCGCCTCGTCCGTGACGAACTGGAGGCCGACCACCTGATCCGCGTGGAGTGGCGGCGGCCGCTGCTGTTCCGGGTCGCGCGGATCACGCCGCGCCGGCCGTACCTGTCGCGCAGGCTGGCCGAGCGGGTCGGGCGGGCCGTTCGCGGCGGCCAGCCGGTGGAGCGGATGGGCGAGGACATCCGGGTCCTGGCCGCGCTGGCCGCGGCGGTGCGGCTCAAGGCGGTCCTGCCGGGACGCGAGTGGCGCCAGGTCAAGAACCGGGTCGAGCGGCTGTCCATGCCGGTCGAACCGGTCGCGACCGCGCTGCGCGAGAACCTCGAGGCCGCCGGCGCGGCGTCGAGCGCGGGCGGTTGACGATGAGAACAAGCAGGACCTCGGCCTGGCGGGTGCCACGGGCGTGGCCGTGCTGACGTGGCCGGCCGAGGCGATGCGGCGCGACCGACCCGAAGACGCCGTTCGAGCAGGGGAAGACGGCCTCGGAGCAATTGGGGCTGACCCGAGGCGCGTTCACGTTGGCCAAGGGCTCCTGATCAGGACACCTTCTTCAGGGTCACGCAGGCGACGCGGTCGCCCGCCGTACCGACCTGCGGCCCCGACGTCTTGGTGGCCTGGGAGTGGATCACGAGGGAGTGGGGCAGCCGGTCGGGGGTCAGCGCCCAGTCGTTGCGGGCGCTGGAGCGGCCCGCGCCCTCGCCGTTGGTGGTGAAGTCGAGCCAGACCTCGCTGGACGGGTTGACCTTGCCATGCTCGTGCTGGAAGTGCGGGCCGGCGTCGTCGGGCTTCTTGCCGCACGGCTTGACGTGCAGGTGGGCGCCGTAGCGGCGCTTGTGCAGGAAGCCCTCGACGACGAGGGAGGTGCGGGTCACGCCGCCCGAGGACTCGACGGTCGCGCTGGCCTGAGCTCCGCGCGGGGCGAGCTTGCGGTCGTAGGCGATGGCCGCGGTGTCGGAGGAGGTCAGTTCCCCGGCGCCGGACAGCGTGATCGCGCCGGCGGGTGTGCCGGTCGGATGCACGGCCTCGTGAAGCGGTGCGGGCTGGCCCGCGCAGGCCGAGGTGAGCAGGACGAGAAGGAGTGCGGGCACGCGCATGAAATCACCCAAGGTCAGTGAGGCTCCGACAGGACACCCACTCTAACGAGTGATCGCGTGGTTACATAAAGTATTCGACTTCAGGCGCCGTGTTTCGCGGCGATGTCGTCGATCATGGCGGCGAGCGCGAAGTCGAGGTCGGTGATCCCGCCCTGGTCGTGGGTGGTCAGTGCCAGGTGGAGCGTGCGCCAGCGGATGTCGATGTCGGGGTGGTGGTTGAGCTCCTCGGCGCGCGCGGCGATCTCGTCGACGATGCGGATGGCCGTGGGGAAGTCGGGCGCGGTGATGGTGCGTTTGATCTCGTCGCCCTCGCGCCGCCACTCCGGCGAGCCGCCCAGCTTGCTCTCGATGTCCATGGGGCCCACGTTACTTGAGGGCTCCCGAGCTGAGCCCGGACTGGATCTGGCGCTGGAAGATGATGTAGACGATCATGACGGGCAGGATGGTCATGCTCAGCGCGGCGAACAGTCCCGGCCAGTCCGCCTCGTAGCCCGCCAGGGTGGAGATCTTGGCGATGCCCTGAGTGAGGACCCACTTGTCCGGGTCGCCGGCCAGCAGGACCAGCGGCAGCAGATACTGGTTCCACTGGCCCAGGATGTTGAAGATCGTGATGCTGATCAGGCCGGGCCTGGCCATCGGGACCATGATCTGGAAGAACGTGCGGGTGTGGGAGGCGCCGTCGATGGTGGCGGCCTCGGCCACGGTTTCCGGCAACGTCCTGAAAAATGCTGCCAAGAAGAACACGGTGAACGGCAGCGAGTACGCGATGTAGACGATGACGAGCCCGACGTGCGAGTTCAGCAGCCCGACCTGCTTGACCACGAAGAACAGCGGCCCGAGGGCCAGGAAGACCGGGAAGGCCAGCCCTGCCACGAAGTAGTAGTAGATCAGCTTGTTGCCGATGAAGTCGTAGCGCGCCAGCACGTACGCCGCCATCGACCCGAAGAGCATCGTGCCCGCCGTCCCGAAGAACACCACGACGACGGTGTTGAGCATGTACTGCCCGATGTGCGCCTTGTCCCAGGCCCGGCCCCACGAGTCGAGCCGCAGCGCGCCGGGGAGCTGCAGGGGGTCGCCGAAGATCTCGGTGTTGGTCTTGAACGACGCCAGGAACGTCCACAGCAGCGGCGCGATGATGAGAAACGCCCAAACGGCCAGCGCCACGTGCGACAGCCCGTTCAGCACTCCGGGCCTCGGCCTGCCCCGATCTCGCATGTCTAGAGCTCGACTCTCTCGCGTCTGGTCGTCCGCAGTGTCAGCACGGCGAACGTCACGGTCAGGAAGAACAGCGCCACCCCCATCGCGGAGGCGTATCCGACCTTGTTGTAGGAGAAGGCCGTCTTGTAGATGGTGATGGGCAGGATGGTCGTGGCGCCGTCCGGCTCGCCCTTGTCTCCCACCAGCACCTGGATCAGCGCGAACCCGTCGAAGGCCGCGATCCCCAGATAGATCCAGCCGACCTGCACGGTGTCGCGCAGCAGCGGCAGCGTGATCGAGAAGAACAGCCGCACCCGCCCTGCGCCGTCGAGGGCCGCGGCCTCGAAGTAGTCCTTGGGGATGGCGGCCATGCCGGCCGAGAACAGCACGACGTAGAAGCCGACCGCCTGCCAGACCATCACCGCGATGACCGACCACAGGGCCAGCCCCGGCTCGGTGAGCCAGCCCACGGGTTCCAGGCCGAACCTGGCGAGCACGCCGTTGACGACGCCGTCCGCGTCCGGCCGGTAGACGGCCTGGAAGAGCACCCCCACCACGGCCACGGCCAGCACCTGGGGGAAGAAGTAGACTACGCGGTAGAACTTCGACCCCCAGACCCCTTTCATGCCCGCGCCTCGGGTGCCGCCGCCCAGGTTCAGCAGGAAGGCCAGGAAGAGCGCGATGGCGATCGTCACGATCGGCAGCACGAGCAGGAGGATCGCGTGGTTGCGCAGGGCCTGCCAGAACACCTCGTCCTCGAACAACCGGCCGAAGTTGTCCAGCCCCACGTACCGCACGATCGAGCTGTATCCGTTCCAGTTCGTCAGGGAGAGCTGGAAGGCCTGGACGTACGGGCTGATGACGAAGACGGTGTAGAGCGTGAGCGGGACGAAGAGGCACCCGGCGACGAACCCGTACTTGCGCAACCGCTGCATCGGCTACTGGCTCCGCGTCTGCTTGGCGACCGAATCGTCCTTCTTGACGGCGTCAGCCTTCTTCTGCATGTTGGCGCAGAACTGGTCGGGGGTGATGCGGCCGGCCATGACCACGTTGATCTGCTCGGTGCCGTAGTCGAAGAGCTCCTTGTACCAGCCTTCGAAGCGGGCGTCGGTGATGATGTTCTGGCCGGCCGCGTCCTGGGCCTTGGCCGCGCTCGTCAGGCCGGTGGGCAGGTCGAGGCCCTCGGCGGCGCCGTAGACGACGGTGAGGTTCTTGGTCTTCTGGGTGAATCCCCGCGCGCCTTCCTTGGAGAGCATGATGCGCAGGTATTCGAGGCCGCCCTGCGGGTTCTTGCCCCTGGCCGCGACCACGAAGTTCTCGCCGACGCCGACCTGGATGGCGCCGTAGGGCATCTTGTCGGCGGCGGTGACGTCGGGGATGGGGGCGATGGCGTACTCGAAGTCCATGGGCTTGTCCTTGGCCATCTCGTTCTCGACCCAGGACCCGACGGGGTAGAAGAGCAGCTTGTTCTGCAACTGCTTGATCTGGGTCTGGGTGTGGTCGAGACCGAAGTACGCTTTGTCGCCATATTTCGCCTGGATGTCCGCCCAGGCGGCGACCGCCTGCTTCATGGGCGCGGCGTTCCACGCGTTGTCGACCAGGTTGTCGATGTCGATGATGACCTGGTTGCCGCCGATCTTGGCGGCGGTGTAGAGGACGTTCCAGAGCTGGTAGTACGGGCCCTTCTGCCCCGGGTAGGCGAAGAGCAGGATGCCCTCCTTCTTGGCCGTCTCCCCCAGCGCCGTGAACTCGGCCCACGTCGTCGGCACCGCCCACTTCATCGACTCGAAGAGCTTGGCGTTGTACCAGAGCGCGCGGTGGGAGACCGTGTAGTTCAGCACCAGGTCCCTGCCGTTGATCTTGGCGTTGTCGAGGACGGCGGGCGTGACCGTGTCGCGTACCTTCTTGGCCGGGTCGTCGATCGAGGGGGCGTCGAAGAGCGGGGCGAGGTCGGCCAACTGGCTTTCCGCGGCCAGCGCCGCCAGGTCCATGGACTCGGGGCCCGAGTTGTTGAAGACGTCGGGAGCGTCGTTGCCGACGAAGCGCGGGCGGAGCTGGGTGCCGATCTGCTGGGTGCCCCCGTGTTTGACCGAGACGCCGGGGAACTTCTTCTTGTAGAGCTCCTCGTGCAACTCCTTGGCGTAGGCGTCGCCGTACCCGCCGCTGAAGATGATCACTTCGAGCGGCTTCTTCGCGTCCACGCCGAACGGGTTCTGGAGGCTGGTGGAGGCGGCGGCCGAGGGGGCGGCGGACGGCTCGCCGCCCGTCCCGGCCGTGGCGCAGGCGCTCAGCAGGCCCGCGCCGGGCCCGGCGGCCAACGCGGCGATGCCGATCCTGCGCAGCAACTGACGCCGAGTGATCTCGCCCGGGTGGGTCATGGGGGGCTCCCGTAAATTAGGAAAGTTTCCTAAACGTTTGCCCGAACGTACGAACGGCGGCCGAGGCGCGTCAAGAGGGTGCCGCCGAGACGTGACCGTGCCGTGATCCCCTGGCCCGGCGGACCTGACGACAGCATCGTGGACGCGGGCGCGAACGGCAAGGGCCGCCCCTCATCCCAGGTGCGCGCGCGTCTCCGCGAACGCCAGATCCGTGCCCTCCAGCGCCCTGGCCACGTCCTGCTCCGTGTGCGCGGCCGACATGAACCAGTTGTGCCACGGGTGGAGGTAGACGCCGTGGCGCAGGCAGGCGTCACTCCAGTACATGGCCGTGGACAGGTCGGCGTCGCCGTCGAAGCTCAGCCACGGGATGGTCACCGGGCCGGTCTGGTTCACCACGAACCCGTGCGCCTTCGCCTGCGCGTACAGCCCCTCGCGCAACCGCGTCCCTGCCCGTTCCATGGCCCCGATGCCGTCGGTGTCGCGCAGCGTCTCGATGGTCGCCTTGGCCGCCGCCATCGCCACCGCCGAGAACCAGAACGACCCGGTCGAGTACAGCGTCTGCGCCGGGCCGCGCAGCGCGTCCACGCCGGTGACGGCGGCGATCGGGTGGCCGTTGGCCATGGCCTTGGACCAGGCCGTCAGGTCGGGACGAACCCCGTACGGCTCCCACGACCCGCGCAGATCGACACGGAACCCGGCGCGCACGTCGTCGATCACCAGCGCCGCCCCCAGCCGGTCGGCCAGGGCGCGGGCGCCACGGGCGAAGGCGGGCTCGACGAGCTCCTGGTCCTCGAAGGAGTCGTGCTTGAACGGCGTGACGATGATGGCCGCCACGTCGCCCTCGACGGTCGCCGCCGCGGCCTCCAGGGATTCGAGCGAGTTGTAGGCGAACTCGACCAGGTCGGCCCGCTCGTTCGGGGTCGTGCCCGCCAGGGAGGGCGTGCACCACGGGTCGGCCCCGTGGTAGGCGCCGTGGGCCATCAGGACCTTCGTCCGGCCCGTGGCGGCCCTGGCGACCATGAGCGCCTGCGTGGTGGCGTCGGTGCCGTTCTTGGAGAACATCGCCCAGTCGGCGCTGGGCACGGTGTCCACGAGCAGCTCGGCCAGCTCCACCATGATCGGCCCTGGACCGTTGAGGCAGTCGCCGAGCGCGGCCTGCCGGGCGGCGGCCTCCTCCACGCGCGGGTGCCGGTGGCCCAGCACGACGGGGCCCCAGCTGCACATGAAGTCGATGTATTCGCGCCCGTTCACGTCCCACTGCCTGCAGCCCTCGCCGCGCGCGAAGAACTGGGGGTAGCCGGGGGCGAACAGGGCGGCGTTGAGGTGGCCGTACATGCCGCCGGGGACGACCTTCGCGGCTCTTTGACGGAGGTCGGCGTCAGTGTTCGTCAAGGGGTGGTCCTTACAGAAGGCTGAGGAGGGAATCGAGGTCGGTGAGGCCGGCGTCGGAGCCGAGCCCCGTGGCCACCCGGGCCGCCGCGGCGGCGCCCCAGCGGGCGGCCGTCGGCACGTCCTGCCCGTGCAGCAGGCCCGTGAGGAACCCGGCGCAGTACGCGTCGCCGCAGCCGGTCGTGTCGGAGACGTCCGTCTTCACGGCGGGCACCCGCTCGACGGCCTCGGGGGTGACCACGAGGCTGCCCGACGCGCCGAGCGTGACGAGCACGCCCTTGGGGCCGTCGGCCAGCAGCGCCCGCGCCGCCGCCTCCGGGTCGGGCTCGCCTGTCATCAGTAAGACCTGGGTCTGGTTCGGCAGGACGTAGTCCACGTGCGGCAGGAAGGCCCTGGCCATGGCCAGCAGGTCGGCCATCTCCGACAGCAGGTCCATGGTGACGATCACGCCGGCGGCGCGGACCTCGTCCAGGAGGGCGAAGAAGGCCGGGTCGCCGAGGCCGAAGGTGACGTCCACGCCGCCCAGGTGGATCGCCCGCGCTCCGCGCAGCACGGCCGCGTCCAGGTCGGCGTATGTCACCGAGAGGTTGGCACCCGGCACGTGGAAGCTGGGCCGGCCGCCGTCCGGTCTGATGGGCAGGACCGAGGCGGCCGTCCGCTCCCCCGCCCTGCGCACCAGGCGGGAGACGTCGACCCCGCGCTTGGCCAGCACCATGAGCAGGAAGTCGCCCAGTTCGTCGTCGCCGACGGCGCCCATGGTGACCACGGAGTGGCCCAGCTTGACCAGGTCGACGGCGGTCCCCGCGGCGGCGCCCGCGGCGGTGAGGCGGATCTGGTCGACCAGCACGGTGTCCTGGCCCTCGGGAATGTGGTCGACGGGCCTGGCGAGGATGTCGACGATGTGGACGCCGACGGTGGCGACGGTCATAGTCTAAATAGACAGACGTCCGAATAAAAAGTCAATGGAGGCGACCGATGCCCAAGATCGTCGATCATGACGAGCGCAGGCGTGAGGTTCTGGCGGCGGCCCGCCGGGTGATCGTCAGGGACGGCATCGACGCCGCCACCACCCGTGCCATCGCCAAGGAGGCCGGCTATTCCAACGGGGTGCTCGCCCACTACTTCGCCGACAAGGACGAGATCCTGCTGTCGGCGCTGCGGCAGTCGCACCAGCGCATCAGGGCCAGGCTGACCGGCAAGGTCGAGGGTGTGACGGGGCTGGCCGCGCTGCGCGAGCTCCTGCTGGACAACCTGCCGCTGGACGCCGAGCGCACCCAGGAGAGCCGGCTGGAGGTCAGCTTCTGGAGCCGCAGCCTGGCCTCCGATCGACTGGCCGAGGTGCAGCGGGCCGAGGCGGACGAACTGCGCGCCGCCGTCCGAGACCTGCTGGCCAGGGCCCGCGCGGCCGGCGAACTGCGCACCGACGACAACCTCGACGACCTGACCGAGCACCTGCTGGCCCTGGTCGACGGCCTCAGCCTGCACCTGCTCCTCTACCCCGGCCGCCTGACCCGGGTCGACCTCGAACGCCTCATGCTGCAGACCCTCGACCGCCTCTGAACAATTGCCGTAATTCGGACGACCGACTACAGTCCTGGCACATGCGCGCGCAGCTCTGCGAGTACGGCCGTCGAGCCGCAGAACTCGGCCTGGTGATCGGCACGTCGGGGAACCTGAGCGTGCGCCAGGGCGACCTCGTCGCGGTCACACCCTCGGGGGTGGCGCTCGACCGCCTCACCCCGGAGATGTGCCCCGTCGTCGACATCGAGGGCCGGCTGGTCGAGGGCGAGCTGCAGCCGTCCAGCGAGACCCCGATGCACCTGGCCGTCTACGCCGCCACGGACGCGCAGGCCATCGTGCACACGCACTCGGTGTTCGGGACGGTCGTGGCCACCACGATGAGCGAGCTGCCGCCCGTCCACTACAACGCGCTGCTGCTCGGCGGGGTCGTCAAGGTCGCCGAGTACGCCACGTACGGCACCCCCGAGCTGGCCGCCAACGTGCGGGCAGCCCTGGAGGGCAAGCAGGCCGCCCTGATGGCCAACCACGGCGGGGTGACCATCGGGGCGACCCTGGAGCAGGCGTTCGAGGCCACCCGGCTGCTGGAGTGGCTGTGCGAGGTCTACGTGCGGGGCCTGTCCGTCGGCAAGCCGGCCGTCCTGACGGACGAGCAGCTCGCCGCCGTGGTCGAGCGCGCGGCCAACCCGCCGGACTTCCCCCGCCGTTAGGCCAGCGCCGCCTGCTCCGCCAGCCCGAGCGGCAGCCCGCCTGAGCCCGCGATCCTGTCGTGGAAGTCCTTCTGCGACCCCTGGAACGACTCCCTGATCCGGTCGATCTCGATGGCGCCCGTCAGGTACGACGGCGCCTGCGTGGGCCAGGCGCAGTAGCGGTTGACCTCGCCCTCGGCGGTGCCGGGCGACAACGACGCCTTCGTGGACATGAACGTCTCGGCCTCCTCGATCGACATGTCCTCGCAGTGCAGCGCGGTGTCCACGACGATCCTGGCGGCGCGGAAGATCCGGCAGTCCAGGTGGGCCAGCTCGGTGGCCGGGGTGTCGAAGTAGCCCTGCTCGTGCAGGAGCTTCTCGACGTACAGGGCCCAGCCCTCGCTGAAGTACGGAGTGCGGAACACCTTGCGCACCGCACGGGGATTGCCCGCCATGTACGACAGGTGCCAGTGATGCCCCGGATACGCCTCGTGGACGGCGATCGAGGGCATCTGGGCCCTGCAGTTCGTCCGCAGGCGCTGGCGTACCTGCTCGGGGGTGAAGCCGTCGGGGGTGTAGGGGACGAAGAAGATGCCGGTGCGCGAACTGTGCAGCGGCGGCGGCGACAGGTAGTGGGCGACCGACAGGATGGGACGGGTGTACTCGGCCGACGGCAGCACCAGGCACTCCTCGCCGTCGGCGAAGGTCATCAGGTCCCGTTCCTTGACGAACTCCCTGGCCCGCCGCGTCTCCGCCTCGTACTCGGCCCGCATGTCCTCCAGGGTCGGCGGGTGGTCGTCCATGAGGGACTCCATGGCCGCCCGCCAGTCCTCGGTGCCGTTGACCCCGACCGCGACCCCGCGCATCCGGGCGTCGAGCTCGGCCCAGGCGGCCTTGCCCTTCTCGTGCAGCTCGGCGGCGCCGTACCCGAGCAGCTCGCGCTCGTGCAACAGCGTGGAGTACAGCTTCTCCCCCATCCGCCAGGTGCCGCCGCACTCGAAGCCCTCCAGGAAGGCGACGAGGTCGTCGAAGGCCCGCGCGGCCGGCTCGGCGGCCTCGGCCAGCCGGGCGCGCAGCCCTTCGTCCTCGACCATGGAAGGAATCGTGCGGGTCAGGAAGTTGCGGCCGGTGCGCGCCTGGCCCAGCCCGCGCTTGACCAGCAGCGGCGCGGCCAGGTCCGGGTCCAGGTTCGCGCGGCAGGCCGCCAGCACGCCCGGCACCTCGGCCAGCCGGAGGATCGCGGCCGAGACCAGCTCGGGCTCAGGTTTCAGCCGCTGCTGGAAGGGCGTGTACATCGAGGTGAAGATCGACGACAGGTAGGCGGACGGGGAGCGGCGCCACTCCGGCCAGGACGCGAGGGCGACAGAGCCCCTGAGCTGCGACAGGACGAGATCCCTGTCGATCGCGTCGTCGAGCGACGAGGGCCGCAGGGCCGCCAGGCGGTCGAGCCAGCGGGCCTCCTCACGCTCGCGTGCGGTCCAGCCGGATGCGGTGAAGTCACCGAGGGTGTGATCGTGGCCGTCGGCTCCCAAGGTGCTGGCGACGACGGGGCGGTCGGAAAAGTACCAATTGAGAAACTCGTCCACCGATGCACCATATCCTTTACAAATGCCCTTGCAGATCACCGGCGCGCTAGGCGACCCTGACCTGATCCGCCTCCCCTGGGAGGTGCCCCTCCAAGACTGGCCGCAGCACCACCTGGTCGATCTGCCACGCGGCATCTCGCGCCACGTCGTGCGCTTCGCGCGACTGTCCGGCAAGGTGTATGCGATCAAGGAGATCAGCGAGCGCTTCGCCAAGCGTGAATACCAGTTGTTGTGGGACCTGGCCAGGCTCGACGCGCCCGCCGTGGAGCCCGTCGCGTACGTCACCGGGCGCGAGGGCGGCCTCGACGCGGCGCTGATCACCAGACACCTGCAGTTCTCACTGCCCTACCGCGCGGTCATGTCGGGCACGCTGCGGCCCGACACGCTCACCCGGCTGCTGGACGCCCTGGCCGTGCTGCTGGTGCGGCTGCACCTGAACGGCTTCTACTGGGGTGACTGCTCACTGTCCAACACCCTGTTCCGCAGGGACGCCGGCTCCTTCGCCGCCTACCTGGTGGACGCCGAGACCGGCGAGATGCACCCGATGATCAGCCGGGGCCAGCGGCTGGCC
This sequence comes from Nonomuraea purpurea, assembly GCF_042650645.1. Taxonomy (NCBI): domain Bacteria; kingdom Bacillati; phylum Actinomycetota; class Actinomycetes; order Streptosporangiales; family Streptosporangiaceae; genus Nonomuraea; species Nonomuraea purpurea. The sequence continues at coordinate 322,644 of NZ_JBHSBI010000005.1, read as the reverse complement.
GACATCGACACGGCCCACACCAACATCTTCGGCGAGATGCTCGACCTGGAGGCCGGCGGGCTGCTGCACCCCTCCATCGACCCCATGGAGACCGCCGAGGACGTCGTGGCCCGCTACCACCGCCTGTGGGACGAGATCAACGAGAGCGAGATCATCGAGGAGGTGGACTGGCACCGGGTGGAGCAGCGCATCAGGCGCCTGAACCTGCTCGGCTTCGACGTCGCCGAGATGATGGTGCGGCGCAAGGTCGGCACCGGGCGGCTGATCGTGCGGCCCAAGGTCGTGGACGCCGGACACCACCAGCGCCGCCTGCTCAGGCTGACCGGCCTCGACGTGGAGGAGAACCAGGCGCGGCGGCTGCTCAACGACCTCGACGGTTTCAGGGTGGCCAAGGGGCTGCGCCACGAGGACGAGGCCATCGTGGCGCACCGCTGGCTGGCGGAGGTGTTCCAGCCGACGGTCGAGGCCATCCCCGCGCGCATGCGGGGCAAGCTCGAACCCGCGCAGCTCTTCCACGAGATCCTCGACCACCGCTGGTACCTGTCGGAGGAGGAGGGCGCCGACGTGGGGCTGGCCTCGGCCGTGCGCTCGTACGTGGACAACGTGCTGGTGCACAAGCCGGAGGAGAAGGCGCTGCTTCCCGACGAACCCGCTCAGTAGGCGACGGTGATGCGCCGGCGCGGATGGGCGCCGTTCTCCAACTCGTCCGCGACGGCGACCGCGTAGTCCTCGGCGGAGATGAAGCTGCGGCCCTCGGAGTCGGTGAGCAGGTCCTCGTGACCGATGCGGTAGATACCCGTGCGCTCGCCAGGACCGATCTCGGCGGCCGGCGAGATGTAGGTCCAGTCGAGGTCGTCGACCTGGCGGAAGAGGCCGAGCGCCTTGCGTCCCGCCAGCGACTCCTTCTTGTAGATCTCCGGGAACTCGGGCGTGTCGACCAGGTCGAGCCCTGGAGCCACCTTGAGGCTGCCCGCGCCGCCGACGGAGATCACCCGGCGCACGCCTGCCGCGCGCGCCCCCTCGATCAGGGCGCGGTTGGCCTCGAGGAACGGGCCTTCGGGGTCGGTGCCGTCGCGCGGCGGCGCGATCGCCGAGACGATGGCGTCGTAGCCCTTGGCCAGCGTGGCAGTGTCTTTCACGTCGCCCTTGACCGGGCCCGAACGGCTGACTGCCGTCACCTCGTGCCCGCGGTTCACCAGTTCGGCGGCGATGCGCTGACCGATCATGCCGGTCGCGCCGAAGAGAAGAAGCTTCATGCCGGCAAGAGTATCCATCAGATACTGGTTACTTCATAGTGCTATAAGTACCTCATGGATACCGGCGATGTTTTCAACCAGAATTGCCCGTCCCGAGTGGTTCTCGACAGGATTGGCGATAAATGGTCGGTGCTGGTGCTGCTCTGCCTCGCCGGAGGGCCGATGCGGTTCACCCGGCTGCGGACGCGAATGGGCGGGGTCACGCCCAAGGTGCTGACGCAGACGCTGCGGGCCATGGAGAGCGACGGGCTGGTGACGCGGGAGGTGTTCGCGGAGGTGCCGCCTCGGGTGGAGTACACGCTGACGGACCTGGGCCACTCGCTGCACGGCCCCGTCTCGGTGGTGGCGCAGTGGGCCGAGGAGAACGTGGCCGAGATCCTGCGCAACCGCGAGAAGTCCGCGTAGAACGCGGACTTCTCGCGGCCCTCAGGCCGAGGTGTGCTTGGTGATCTCGCCGACGATGTCCCGCCAGAGCGGCCGGGGCAGATCGTGCCCCATCCCCGGGTAGGTCACCAGCCGCGCACCGGGGATGGCCGCCGCCGTGGCCCGGCCGCCGGCGACCGGGACGAGCTGGTCGGCCTCGCCATGCAGCACGAGCGTCGGCGCCCGGACGCCGGCCAGCAGCTCCGTCCGGTCGCCCGAGGCCATGATGGCCGCCAGCTGGCGGGCGGTGCCCCCGGGATCGAAGCAGCGGTCGAAGGCGAGCCCGGCCACCGCGGTCACCCGCTCGCGATCCAGCTCGTAACCGGGCGACCCGATCACCGACCACGTCTCCAGCGACTGCGCCATGACGGATTCGCGATCACCCGCGGGCCTGGCCATCAGGGTGGCCATGGCGGCCTCGCTCGGCGGCGCGACGGACGGGCCGGGCGTCGACATGATCGAGGTGAGCGTCAGCAGGCGTTCCGGATGCCGGATGGCCAGCGCCTGGGCGACCATGCCGCCCATGGAGGCGCCCACGACGTGGGCGGCCGGCCAGCCGAGGGCGTCCATGAGCCCCGCGGCGTCGTCGGCCAGGTCGTCCAGCAGGTACGCCGAAGGCGCCCCCGCCGAGGGAGCGCCGACGTCGTGGAAATGGGTGGACAGGCCCGTGTCGCGGTTGTCGAACCGTACGACGTGGTGCCCCTGGGCCGCCAGGAGCCCGCAGAGCTCTTCGTCCCAGTGGATGAGCTGCGCGCCCAGCCCCATGATCAGGAGCAGGGGTCGTCCTTCTGGTGAGCCGAAGCTCTCATAGGCGATTTCGATGCCGTTGGCGGCTACGCGGATCGTCACGAGGACCAGAATGACATTCTGGTCCGGGTCGGTCCAGTCAGCCCTTGATGACCTTGCGGATACGCTCGCGCCCGAGCACCGCGCCGCCACCGGCCATGGCCAGGGCGCCGGCGATCAGGGCGCCGCCCGCGCTGCCCGACTCGTTGACCTCACCCACAGGCTCCGGAGGCGTGGCCGGGTTCTTGTCGCGCTCGGCGTAGGCCCCACTCGAGAACGGCACCGGATAGTTCTTCTTGCCCGGCCCGTCACCCCACTTGGTGATGACGTAGTCGACCTTGATGTGCCCCTGCCCGCCGACCCCGTCCACGCCCAGCGTGTCGTTGTTGAAGGTGCCGCCGGTCAGCTCGGCGAAGGTCTTGCCGTCGAGGTCCAGCATGATGCCGTTGTTGGAGGGCACGCCCGGCCCGCGGTCGCCGACGAAGAACGGCAGCTTCTTGCCGTTGTACGTCACATAACCCTCGGTCAGCAGTGGCCAGCTCGGGCTGGCGGCCAGCCCCTTCTGCATGGGCTTGCCGCTGGCCGGCAGGCCGGTGTCGCCCGCGCGGCCCGAGGCGTCGTCCCAGAAGTACGAGGCGGTCGTGGAGCCCTTGAGCAGGATCTTCTCGTCGGTGTCGGAGTCGGCGTGGGCCGCGGTGCCGGCGATGGACAGCGCGCTGAAGGCGGAAACGCCGACCATGGCAAGGGAACGCAGGCCAAAACGAGCAGTCATGAAAACGTAAAGTCCTTTGCGAGGGGACAGGGGGATCGCGCCGTGGCAAAGGGGGTAGCCGGACAGGACGCCTGACGGGGTGACGGCTACGCGCAGCGCGGGAAAAGCGTGGAGAGCTGGGGAGAACCGCTCAGCCGGCGGCCGGCACTACGCTGTCTGGGGGTATGACGCGGTCATGCATTGATCACAGTTCCTCTCCATCACGCCTACCGGGTTAGCTGACGGGTTCGGGCGTGGAGTTGCCCTACCGGCACACGGCCGGATTCACCCCAAAAACCTGGGTCCCCGGTTCCCGAATGATCGGGATTCGGCGCCAACCGGCTGGTTCCTCCTGGGTGAGGTCCACGCCACCGGCTGGTTTTGGCGATTACTTTAACCAGACATTCCGGACAAACGCAAACGATTCATAATGAAACGGGCGAAGATCTACCTAAGAAGGTAAAGAGAAGGGGGGCACGGCAACCCGTACCCCCCGAAGGAAAAATGTCAGCCTCAGCCGCCGCTCTTGCGCCTGAACGATCTCTTACTCGCAGCCGGACCGTGCGCCCCGTGAATCTTCGATGGGTCGACGCCCCTGCCACCCGCGCCCGAGCCCGCGCCCTGGTTGCGCTTGCGCTCCAGCGCCTCGCGGAACTTGCGCTTCATCTCGTCCTCGGGAGTTTCGCTGGTTTCCGGCTCCGGTGTTTCCGCCATTGAGGACCTCCGTGGTGTTGGGACCTCTACAGCTTCGCATGGAGCCGCTTATGACGCGAAACCGGCCTCAAGACGCGGCACGCCTACCAGGCATCGCTCTGGCCGGGCTCAGAGCCGGGTGAAGGCCAGCAGGCGGAAGGTCGGGTCGGGCCCCGAGCGTCCCTGGCCGTGCCCGACGAACGTGGTCTCGCCGCTCATGCGCGGCCCGCTTGTCGACCGTCGTGACGAACACTCCCCCGGGCCGCAACACGCGGGCGGCCTCGGCGATCACCGGGCGGGCGTCGTCCAGCAGGTGCAGCAGCCAGATCACGGCTACGGCGTCGAACGCGCCGTCGCGGACGGGCAGCGCCCGGCCGTCGCCCAGGACCACGTCCACCCGGCCGGCGGCGATCCGCGCCATCCCCTGGGAGGCGTCCACGCCGAGCACCCGCAGGCCCCGCCCGGCCAGCTCCCGGCTCACGAGCCCGGTGCCGCAGGCGATGTCGAGCAGCGTGCCCCCGGCGGGGACGAGCTCGCACACGGCCCCGGCGGCGGACTCTGCGCGGGGCAACCCACCGCGGGTCTCGTCGTAGTGGGCCGCCTCCAGGTCGTAGTCGAGCACGAGGTGAGCCTCCAAGATTATCGGAAACCCGACGATACTCGGGTAAAGGGGATCCGCGCCGTTCCTGGTGTTGTGTTGGGGAAAGGTCGGAAATAGGACATACATGATGTTCGAGCCCCCGATCCAGACATGAGTCTTCTGGGCCGCGACCTGGCCGTGGACCTAGGCGCGGTGAGCACCCGGATCTACGCCAAGGGCAAGGGCATCGTGCTCGACGAGCCCTCGGCCGTCATGCGGGACAGCCTGACGGGCAAGATCATCGGGTACGGCGCCGACACGGCCGACGACGCGGGCGGCGAGACGTTCTGGCCCGTCAGCGGCGGCCTGCCGGTCGACGGCGAACTGGCCAGGCGCATGATCAGGCACTTCCTGCGCAAGGTGCACCGGCGGCCGTTCTTCAGGCCGCGCGTGGTGATGGCGCTGCCGGAGAACGCGACACAGCTCGAACGGGCGGCGCTGCGCGACGTCGCGTTCGAGGCGGAGGTCAGGGGGATCCTGCTGGTCCCGCACGCACTGGCGGCGGCGCTCGGCGCGGGCCTGCCGGTCAAGGACTGCGCCGGGCGCATGGTGATCGACATCGGGCACGACTCCGCCAGAGTCGCCGTGCTCTCCCACGGGGCCGTGGTGGCCTCGACCACGGTTCTCAGCGGGGGCCGGGCGGTCAACCGGTCGATCGTGCGCATGGTCGAACGCCAGCACGGGGTCCTGCTCGACGAACGCGAGGCGGAGGCGGCCAAACGGCGTGCGGGCACCGATTGGAAGCCGCTGCACCGGCAGGTGGTGGTGTGCGGGCGCGACCCCGACACCGGACGCGAGCGCTCGGTGACGCTGGCCGTACAGGAGATCTACGAGGCGACCAAGCAGCCGGTGGAGGCCATCGTCAGGGCGGCGGTGGACACGGTCGAACGCTGCCCGCCCGAACTGGTCGGAGACCTCGGGGAGCGGGGCGCGGTGCTGGTGGGGGGCGGCGCGCTGCTGCGCGGGCTCGGCCGGCGGCTGCGAGCCGCCCTGTCCATGCCGGTACGGCGGGCCGAACGGCCGCTGGAGTCGGTGGCGCTGGGGCTGGGCCGCTGCGCGGAGAACCTGGGGCTGATCGCGAAACTCAGGGACCGGTGACGGGCCCTGGGCCGGTTGTGAAGCCCAGCGGCCGGCGCGTGGTGGGGCCCATCGCCAAAGGATGGGCCCCGTTTGTCAGCGTTCGTCGACGATCTCGCCCTGCTCGGCCGTGGGATGGCCCTTCAGGATCGAGAAAGCGGCCTCCGCCTGCGGCAGTGAAGGCGCGCCCGCAAGCGCGGCCTCCATGGTGGCGGGCGACTCCCAGCGCCAGGAGTCCACCCAGGTGTGCTCGTCGATCCTGGCGAGCCGGGTCTCGGTGAGCCCGGGGTAGGCGGCTCTGACGGCCGTGATCAGGTCGTTGCGCCGGGCGATGACCTGGTCGGCGTCGGCGGGGTCGGCGGTGAAGCGGGTCATGCGGAGGATCGCCACTGTAGTCCTTCTCTAGAGTTGACTTCTAGCTAATGTGACTAGAGTTAAACTACAGCGATGAGCGATGTCAAGAGGGTCAGCAAACGCACGCAGAAAGCCCAGGAAACCCGGGCGCGAATCCTGCGGGCGGCCGGAGAACTGTTCGTCCGCGACGGCTACGGCGCCACGAATCTGCAGGACGTCGCCGCGCAGGCGGGCGTGGCCGTACAGACGATCTACTTCGTCTTCGGCAACAAGCGCACGCTGTTGAAAGAGCTGGTGGACGTCACGATCGCCGGCGACGACGAGCCGGTGGCGACCATGGACAGGCCGTGGTTCGTGGCCGCCATGGCGACGGAGAGCGCGCGCGACCACCTGCGGGCGCACGTGAGCGGCACGACCGCCGTGCTCGGCAGGGTCGCGCGCATCGTGAAAGTGCTGGACACGGCCGTGGCGACCGATCCTGAGGTGGCCGCGCTGTGGCCCAGCGGCGTCGATCCCCGCTACACGGTGCAGCGGTCCGCGGCCGAGTCGCTCATGGGCAAACCGGGGGCGCGGCCGGGGGTCTCAGTCGAGTTCGCGGCCGACGTGCTGTTCGGGCTGCTGAGCCCGGAGACCTACCTCCTGTTCGTCGAGGAGCGGGGCTGGTCGCCGCACCAGTGGGAGGAGTGGGTGCACCGAACGCTGACGGCCGACCTCATCGAAAACTGACCCGGCCGCCTCGCGGCCGACACTGCCCGTGGGGCGGCGGGAGAGGTGGTGAAGGGCCGCCGCTCGGCTTGAGGGGACGGTGTTCGCGCCGGCGAGCCGGCCGTTGCGGGATTCAACCGGTAGAGCCGGATGATCTCGGATATGGTCCGAACGTGTGCGCCCGCCGTCACGCCTTCTCCATGGTGCTCTTGTGCGCCGCGGTGATGACGGCCTGCAGCGAGGCGGCCGAGCCGCCGACGATCGAGGCCGCCGTCGAACAGCTCAGCAGCGACGCCGACGACCTGCTCGGCGCGGCCGGGCTCGCGACCGTCGAGACGGTCGAGGACGGTTCGTGCGTGCCCGGCCAGGTTCGCGCGCTGCTGCGGGCCGAAAGCGACGCCTCGGCGAGCCTGCTGGCCAGGCTGCACGCCCTGGGGTACGCCGAGGTGGTCGATGACCTGGATTTCCGCGAGGACCAGGACGTGTCGGTACTGCGGCATCCGGAGACGCTGCTGACGTTCGAGCTGACCGTGCTCGTCGGCGAGCAGCCCGGCGTGCGGATCGTCGGCAAGACGACCTGCTACGCGACCGGGTAGGTCACGGCGTGGCCAGCGCCTCGGTCGGCGAGAGGCGGGAGGCGCGGATGGCCGGATACAGGCCCGCCACCGCCCCGATGAGCAGCGTCGCCACGAGTCCGCCGCCGGTGGCCCAGGCCGGTACGACCGACGGCCAGCCGCTGTAGAACGCGTACCCCATCGTCACCCCCGTCCCGAGCAGGACCCCGCCGCCCCCGCCCATCGCGGACAGCAACAGGGACTCGGCCAGGAACTGGGTGCGGATCTGCCCCCTGGTCGCCCCGAGCGAGCGGCGCAGGCCGATCTCCGCGCGGCGTTCGAGCACCGAGATGACCATGGTGTTGGCCACCCCGACCCCGCCGACGAGCAGGGCCACCGCGCCGACGCCCAGCAGCAGGTTCGCGAACGCCTGGCTGGTCGCCTGCTTGGCCGCCAGCGCGTCCGACGGGCGGGAGACGTCCACCTCGTTGGGCGCCTCGGGGTTGGCCGTGCCCGCCAGCACCTGGCGTACCGACTCCAGCTTGGCCTCCTCCGCGCGGGTGTAGAGCGTGGTCGGATGCCCGTCGAAGTTCAGCCGCTCCTCCGCGACCGGCCAGCCGACGAGCACGCCGCTGTCCAGGTCGGTGGCCAGGGCGACCGGGTTGAGCACGCCGACCACCGAGAACCGGCTGCCGCCGACGACGACCTGCGTGTCGGCGCTCACCGAGCCGACGCCGAGCCGCTGGGCGGCGGCGGAGCCGAGCACGGCGGCCGGGTAGCGTTCGGTGGCGCCGTTCAGCCAGGTTCCGCTGCGCACGGTCGCCCCGACGGTGGCGGGCAGATCGAGGCGGGCGGCGTAGGTGTTGATGCCGCCGGTCTGGGCTTCGGGGATCTGCTCCGAGCGGTAGACCTTGGCCTCCGGCACCTTCCCGATCGACGAGACCGCCTCGACGGGGCCGATTCGCTCGATCATCGCCTCGGCGTCCGTCGGCATCTGGGCCGCCTCGCCCATGAGCGTGGTGCCGGAGGAGACGGTGAGCAGGTTGGTGCCGAGCGCGGAGAGCTGGCGGTCGAGCTGTGCCCCCGAGGACGACGACAGCCCGACCACGCCGACCATGGCGGCGATGCCGATGGCGATGCCGAGCGCCGACAGGAACGCCCGCAGCGGCCGCGTACGCAGGCCGACCGCGCCGACCCGCATCACGTCGCCCAGACGCATCCTGGCCGGGGACAACTTCGGGCGCGGCAGGTCGATGACGGTCACCACGCCACCCCGGATTCCGCCAGCGGCTCGGCGGAGGCGGCCGAGTCGGAGATCATCTGGCCGTCGCGCATGCTCACCTGCCTGGGCAGGCTGGCCGCGATCTCACGGTCGTGCGTGATGATCACGATCGTGGTGCCGCCGGCGTTCAGTTCGTGCAGCAACTCCATCACCCCCGTCCCCGACACCGAGTCCAGCGCCCCGGTCGGTTCGTCGGCCAGCAGCAGCGGCGGGTCGCCCGCCACGGCCCTGGCGATGGCCACCCGCTGGCGTTCGCCGCCGGACAGCTCGTGCGGCTCGTGGTCCATGCGGTGCCCGAGCCCCACCCGTTCGAGTGCCGCCGCCGCGCGGCGGCGGCGCTCCGCCCTGCTCATGCCGGTGTAGACGAGGCCGTCCGCCACGTTGTCCAGCGCGGGCACCTTGGCGGCCAGGTGGAAGGACTGGAAGACGAAGCCGATCGTGGTGGCCCGCAGCGCCGAGAGCTGCCCGTCGGACAGCTTCGAGACGTCGTACCCGTCGATGTGGATGGTCCCGGAGGTCGGACGGTCGAGGGTGCCGACGACATTGAGCATCGTGGACTTCCCCGAGCCGGAGGGGCCGACGATGGCGACGAGTTCGCCGTGCCGGATGCGCAGCGACACCGACTTCAGCGCCGCGACCCCGCCGGGGTACGTCCTGGACACGTCCGACAGCTCGATCATGGGGTACGTCATTTCGGCATCCCCACGGTCATGCCCTCGGTGAGCCCGTCGCCGGTGACCTCGACGCGGCCTCCGGCAAACAATCCAGTCTTGACGGCGACATATCGTGATTTACCGCCTTCTATGGCCTCCAACCCGAACCCGCCCTCCTGCAACGCCACGAGCGCCGCGACCGGCACGGTCAACACGTTCTTGCGCTGCGAGGCCGTGAACGTCACGTCCACCGCCGCCTTGTCCAGCCCTCTGGCCGACTTGGCGTTCCCGATCGAGACCAGCGCCTCCACCCGGGTCTCGGAGTCGGCGTTCTGCCCCTCGCCCGGCACGACGACCGTGGCGACCTCGGTGACCTTGCCCGGCACGCCCTTGCCGTCCGGCAGCGTGACCTCGACCTTGGAGCCCTTCTTGGCCATCCGCTGGTCCTCGGCCTCGAGCGTCACCGTGACCACCTTGGACGTGCCCGTGTAGGTCAGGACCCGCTGGCCTGGCGTGGCCGGCTGGCCCGCCTCGGCCTCCAGGCTCTCCACCCGAACCTTGCCGGGGGCGAAGACGACCCGGCCCAGCTCGACCACGCCGGTCTCCTCCAGGCCACGGTCCTCCTGCCACTCCATGACGGCCTCGGCCGTGTCGTAGGTGTACTCGTCGTCGACGGTGAACCCGCCGTAGCCGAGCTTCTTGAGGTTGCGCTCCAGGCTCTCGACGTCCTTGCCCTCCACGCCGACCTTGAGGTCGCGGTAGGCGGGCGTGTCGCCGTACAAGAGCACGACCGGGTCGTTGTCCAGCCGGTACAGCGACTTGCCCCGGGTGATCTCCCTGCCGCTGTCGGGCAGCCAGGTGATCGTGCCCGGCTTCCTGCTCACCGCCGTCGTCACCGGGCCGTAGCCGAGCTCGCCGTCGGCGTCCAGGGTGTCGTTCAGCGTCTGCCGGCTCACGGTGGTCGTGGCCGGGGGCAGGGGGGCGGCGGAGCCGGTCGGGCCCGGGCCGCCCCCCAGCAGGCCGGCGCTGTTGGCCGCCACGAATCCGGCCCCCACGCCGACCAGCACGGTCACGATCCCGGCGACCACCTTGCCCCGGCCGCGACGCCGGCGCACCCTGGAAGGCGTCGCGTCCGGCTCCGCCTTTCCATCGAGGGTGGTCATGCCCATCAAAGCCCTCCCATACCGGCCTCGCCGAGCTCCTTCTGGCACTTCTGCTGGGCCGACTTGAAGTCGGGGTCCTGGCCGACGTCGCCGGTGATCCGCATCATGTTGCCCTCGGGGTCCGGGTACTTCTCCACCCCGTTGTCACGCATGCACTGCGCCACCTTGCGCAGGGCCTCCGTCCTCTTGGGGTCGCCCCCGCCCTGCATCTGACCGCTCGGGGCGAACTCCTTGCACGCCTCCTGGGCCGCCTTCACCTTCTCCTGGGGCGTGTTCTTGTCGAACTTCATCATCACGCCCTTGCCCGGCTCCGGGTCGGGGACGTCGACGCCGTTCTCGCGCATGCACTGGGCGAACTTGAGCCCCTTCTCCTGCGGGTCCGTGCTCGGTTTCGCGCTGGCCGCCGCCTGGTTGCCGCCCGTCACCGAGGCGACGTCAGAACCGCCGCCGTCGTCCGAGCCGCAGCCGGTCAGGAGCAGGGTGAACGCCATGGGCGCCGTGATCAGCGCGCTGAGGACTCGTCCTCGCATGAAACTTCTCCTTCGTCGGATCTATGCCGTTCGAGAGGAGATGCAATAGCTCGCCGTGTTTCCTCAGCGTTTCCAGCCGCGGCTCGCTTCCGAGGCGGCCGCTTATTTTCACCAAATGCCGTGTAGGTCACACTCGGCTCTTGTAAGTCGATGAAAGGGCCTGGGGTACGCCATGCGGGTGCTGGTGGTTGAGGACGAGCGCATGCTCGCCGACGCGATTGCCGAATGGCTGCGCGAGGAGACCCATGCGGTCGATCTGGCGCACGACGGGGCGGCCGCGCTGGAGCGGATCGCGGTCAACGACTACGACGTGGTCGTCCTGGACCGCGACCTGCCGCGCGTCCACGGCGACGACGTCTGCAGGGAACTGGTCGAGTCGCACTCGGACGCCCGGGTGCTGATGCTCACCGCCGCCGCCCAGCTCGACGACCGGGTCAGCGGACTGTCCCTCGGGGCCGACGACTACCTGTCCAAACCGTTCGCGTTCCCCGAACTGGCCGCCCGCGTCCTCGCGCTGGGACGGCGCTCACGCCCCGCGGTGCCGCCCATACTGCGCCGGGCCGGGATCACACTCGACCCGGCGCGCAGGGAAGTGTTCAGGAACGGGCGATTCGTCCCGCTGGCGAAGAAAGAATTCGCGGTGCTGACCGAGCTGATGCGGGCCAACGGCAACGTCGTCTCGGCCGAACAGCTCCTGGAAAAGGCCTGGGACGAACACGCCGACCCGTTCACCGGCGCGGTGCGTCTCACCATTCTCAAACTGCGCCGCAAGCTCGCCGACCCGCCGGTCGTGGAGACCGTGCCGGGGGTGGGGTACCGGATCTCATGAGGGCGCCGTGGCCGTTCCGTCCGCAGCCGACCCTGCGGCTGCGCCTCACCCTCGTGTACGGCGCCCTCTTCCTGCTGGCAGGACTGACCCTGCTCGGCGTCACCTACCTGCTGTTCAACCAGCAGCTCAACCAGTCCTTCGAGAGCCGCTTCACCGCCGAACCCGGCACGACCAAGCAGCTGTTCTTCTTCAAGGACGGCGTCCGACTGGAGGGCGCCGAGGCCGTCGAATGGCTGCGGCGGCAGGAGGAAGCGCTGCGCGGCGCCGCCGTCACCTCGCTGCTCACCCAGGGCGCGATCGCGCTGCTCGCCGTCGCCGGCGGGGCCGTGGGGCTCGGCTGGGTCGTCGCGGGCCGGGTGCTGGCCCCGCTGCACCTGGTGACGGACACCGCGCGCAGGATCGCCGCCGCACCCCTGGCCGAGCGCGGACTGCACGAACGGATCTCGCTACGCGGGCCAGAGGACGAGGTCAAAGAACTCGCCGACACCTTCGACACCATGGTCGAACGGCTGGACCACTCCTTCGACGGGCAGCGCCGGTTCGTGGCGAACGCCTCGCACGAACTGCGTACCCCGCTGACGCTCAACCGGGCGCTGGTCGAGCTGGCCATGCACCGCCGTACCGCCTCGGCCGACGTCAAGGAACTCGGCGAGAGCCTGCTGGAGATCAACGCCCGCCACGAACGCCTCATCTCCGGCCTGCTCCTGCTGGCCCGCTCAGAACAGGAGATCGCGGACCGTTCCCCCGTCGACCTCGCCGACGTCGTGACCCACGTCATCGAGCAGACCGCCGCCGACGCCCGGGACGCCAAACTCACCGTGTACGAAGTGACCGCGCAGGCCCCCACGACCGGGGACGCGCTGCTGCTCGAACGACTGGTGCACAACCTGGTGGAGAACGGCATCCGGTACAACGTGGACGACGGGACCGGGTGGGTGCGGGTGGTGAGCCGTACCGTGTCGGACGGGCGGGTCGAGGTCGAGGTCAGCAACACCGGCCCGAACGTGCCCCCGTACGACATCCCCCTGCTCTTCAAGCCCTTCCACCGGCACGGGACCGAACGAGTGGTCACGGGGAGCAGCGCGGGGCTGGGGCTGTCGATCGTCCGGTCGGTGGCGCTCGCGCACGGCGGGGACGTCCGGGCCAAACCCCGCGACGGAGGCGGCCTCATCGTCACCGCCGCCCTGCCACGAGCTCGCGCCTGACTCCGCGTCCTCCCGCCTATGTGCCCGCCCGGGAAGGATCGCCGTGGGAGGAGCCCGCAACGTCGGGGTTCGCGGCTTCCGTGCCAACGGGGTGGGAGACCGAACCGGTGTCGCCCGAGGTGATACCAGTCACGGCAGGAGCAGCCGACGCGGAGACAGCGGGAGACGTGTCAGCGCCGGCGGATGCGTCCGTGGGGGTCGGGGCCGCAGAGGTCGAGGTTGTGGCGGATGTGTCCGTGGGGGTGGATCGGATGCGCCAGATCGGGGGCAGCAGCAGGGTGATGGCGGTCATGAGGACGGCCGTGACGGCGCTGACCGTGAGGACGGGGCCGGGGCCGAAGAGGGCCGCGGCGGGGCCCGCCAGCCCCATGCCCAGGGGCGTGGCCACGAGGGTGCCGAGCATGGTGACGGAGGTGACCCGGGCGACGAACTCCCCAGGGAGGTTCTGCTGGACGGTGGTCGTCTGGATGACGTTGTGGATCACCAGTTGCAGCCCGGCCCCCACAGCCGCGAGCATCAACAGCCAGAGAGCGGCCGGAGCCGCCATCAGGGCCGGGAGCGGTGCCATCAGCAGGAACACCACGATCGCGGCGGCCATGGGACGGCGAGGTCTCCAGCGGGCGCTGACGACGCCTCCCGTCAGGCCACCGACGGCATAGGCGATGCCGATCGCCGACCAGGCCGGAGCCCCGCCGAGATGCTGGTCGGCGACATACGGGCCCAGCACCAGGGCCGGGGAGACCACGAGCGCGTTGGCCAGGGCGATGTGGATGATCCAGACCCACAGCCACGTACGCCTGCCCACCTCCGCCATCCCACCGCCGATGCTCTTCAGCAGCCCGCCGGTCGCGGCGAGCCGTTCGGCGGCGACGGCGCGTGGCAGCCCGTAAAGGAAGGCGGCGCTCACCAGGAACGTCAGCGCGTCGAGCAGGATCGCCCACCCCGGCCCGACCAGCGCGACCAACGCTCCGGCGACCCCCAACGCCAGGATCGACGTGGCGCTCCGGGAGATCGAGAGCAGGGAGTTGGCCGCCTGCAGGCCCTCCTTCGAGGTCAGGGAGGGGACGAGCCCCACCGCTGCCGGGTTGAAGAAGGCCGACCCTGCACCGGCGAGGAGTTGCAGTGCCACCAACATCCAGATCTGTGCGACGCCGGTCAGAAGTAAGAGCGCCGTCGCACCGTGCGCGGCGAAGCGGGTCAGGTCGGCGACCAGCATGACGGTACGGCGGGAGAAACGGTCTCCTGCGGCACCGCCCAGCAGAGTCAGCACGACGATCGGCAGCCGGGTGCTCAGGACGACGATGCCGAGGTCGATCGGGGAACCGGTGAGGTGCAGAACGGCGAAGGCGATCGCGAGGGGCGTGAGGGAGTCGCCGAACATGGACGCGGTCTGGCCCAGGTAGTAACGACGGAAGTCCTTGGCCGCCAAAGGATGGAACGTGGACGAGATCGCGCTCAGTCGTCCACGGGCACGGCCGGGCTCCTGCACGGTACGCCCGCCTCCTTCACCTGTCGTGCCCCGCCCGGCGCCTGGTCGCGGCCGGCGTCGGCTGGTGCTTGTTGGAAATCCGAGGCCACCTTGCCAGGTCCCACCGACAATTTCGCGAACGCCGGAGCGTGAACGCCGAACAGTGGACGCAGAGTTGCCGTCCCCGGACAGCTTTCCGGTTGAGGGCAGGCCCTGTTGAGAACAAGAACGCGGCCCGACGCCAGGGAGCGCGATCCCCGGGCGGAGCGCGAGCGCGGGCGGAGGTGCGGCCCCGGATAGCGCGTTCCGGGAAGAAATGCCCGTCACGAGCGAGAAGGTCCCGTCCAGGCGAGAGTTCCGACCCAAGCGAGAGTCCTAACCCGAGTGAGAGTTCCGGTCGAGATGGGAGTGTTGTTTCGGGGTTGAGGATGTGATGCCGGGCGGGGTGTGGGGGCTGTTCTAGTGGATGCGCTGGGAAGGGCATGCACTTGAGCGACGATCAGTCCTACTCTCCTGATGCCCCGTTCGGAAGGATCAAGGTCCGTGTCAGCGCTCTGGTGTTCTGCGGCAACGAGGTAGCACTTCTGCTTAGGGACCGCCCCAACAACGTCCACTTGTTCACCACGATCGGTGGGAACGCCCTGCTGGTTCATGCGATCACCGCCGGGATGCCGGTGACCACATCCTCATGGTGCGACTCGCCACCTCGACCTTCATCCTTCGGGGACGGCAGGCCGTAAGTCGTTCCAGCGGTATGCGCAGTTCTCGGGCGGCACACCTTTGAACGTGTGCAGGAGATCGACTTCCAGGTCGCACAAGTGCTGGCCTTGGGAGAGTGCATGGTAGGCCAGGGCTTTGTTCACGGCGCTCCGCAGGTCGGCTGCCTCCACGACCCAGGTGTAGGGCGCCTCTCCATCGAATCGTTCCGTCCCGGCGATGGTCACCGTAAAGGGTCTCGTTCCGGAAGGCGCCTGCGGACGCCTGGAGGCACGCAGACGTCCGCGGGCGCCGCTTTTCACTGGGCCTCACCCAGGAGAATCCGGTTGAAGGTGTCTCTGGCGTCGGCGGTCAGCGCCCAGGCGGTCTCGTGGACCGTTCCCTTCTCGCGGTCTGTGCGGCGGATGAAGCTCTGGCCGGCTGTGGCGCACAGCTCGTAGACGGTGTGGCGGCATTCGCAGGTGTGGAGGACCACGCGGATGCGCTGTGTCCGGTGTGCGGGTTCGTACCAGGAGAGCTTGATGTGGTCGGGCTTGCGTGGCTGGGGGTGCAGGCTGTGGAAGTCGGGGATCTCACCGCGCTCGGTCACCGGGTCCTCCCCTCGAAGGTCTCGACGAGGTTCCTGAGAACGACGTCGACGCGGCTCAGGACCAGCGCGTGGACGTGTTCGCCGCCGGACGGCAGCCGATAGCCGTGCCTCTCCAGCACGGCCTGGACCTCAGTAGCCAGCAGGGGCGTGATTCGTAGGATGTCTGTGGTTGAGTTGCCCATGAGTCGGACCTCCGTTGTCCGATCAAGGGCTCGTCCCGGCGGGCCAACGCCGTGGCCGGGCCCGCTCAGAGAGCTGCCTTGCACTGTCAGCGCGCACCCCTGACGGCTGTCCGGTCTATTTGCGCTCATCGTCACTCCACTAGGTCAGCGGTGCTCGCGTGCCATGTGTGGTGAGGAGTGCCCATGCCGAGAAACCCAGGCACGTCGGGCGTCGCCACACGATTGGGCGCGCTCGCCGCGACCCGCATCAGGTGGCACTGGTCACTACTCAACCACTGAACAGCCGGGTCTCGATCGCGATCACTCGCCATACGCCGATGGTAGCGGAACCTGTAAGGTCATGTCACGTGATGTCACATGCCAAAATACGCTTGCATGTGAATACCATGTCTATGCTCAGACGTCAATGGGCATCTAGTGTCATCAGGTGGCCAAGATCCAATGGAACCCCGAACTGCACAAGTACGAGCAGATCGTGCGCTGCATCCGCGACCGCATCCGCACAGGGGTCTACCCGCCACATACGATCCTGTCTGAAGTGCAGCTTCAGGAGGAGTTCGAGGTCTCTCGACCCACGATTCGCCAGGCCATGGCCGTGCTTCGCCAGGAAGGTCTGATTGTGACCCTCCGCGGCAAGGGCTCCGTCGTGCGGAGCCAGAGCGCCGGCGGAGACATCCTCGACTGAGACGGATCGCAACAGCCGCACAAAAGGTGGCCGACCAGTTCCAGGATTCTCTGCCCGCGCTGAAACAGTCGATACCGTGTTACGGACTGAGCTCGGCGCCACCGCCACCACCGCCGTTACGGCGTGAGGCCCAAGCCATCTGCGCCGAGGGCGCCGACATCGCCAAAACTTATTGGCGCCTGTTCCGCACCCAGATCGAGATCGCCGACGAGTAGGAACCCGAGTGGCCGGAGCGAGCGCCGCGCCTGCTAGATCGTGGGACCAGGCCGTTCGGGACAGCGTGGGGTCGTGCGCGCGCGTTGCATCTGTCCATGGAGTCCGCAAACGCCTCGTGGGAGTCGTTGGGCGTTGCCTGGCGGGCGGCGGCCGGGACCGGCCAGAGAGGGAGAGCCGCACGCCCGGCCAGCCGATCCGTCAGGCAGCGCCCGGCGCACATCGCGCCGGGCGCGGCTGCTCACCTGTTGCTCAACGCGAACCGCATGCAGGTGGTGCGGCGTGGATGGGTGGGCGGGTGGGGAGCCAGGTGTAGTGGGAGTTGACGGCGGGCTGGCCGGTGTAGTTGGGGCCGGCTTGGTCGTCGGCGCCCAGGTAGCGGTACGGGAGTGTGACCGTGCGTCGACCGTTCAGGCGGATTCGGTGGGTACGTCCGTCGTACGCCAGTCCTTGTCCGCGCAGAGCGGTCGTGAGGCGGCGGCCCGCCGGGGTGCCGTTCTCCTGGCGGATGCTGTGGACGTCGAAGTTCGCGACGAAGAGGCCGTCGTCCGTGAGCCAGTCGGCGATCCGCGAAAGTACGCCAAGTTTGTCGCCCACGTAGTGCAGACCGTGGACGCTGGTGATGAGGTCGAACGTCGTGCCGGGCCGCCAGGTGATTACCGAGGCCGTGACGAGTTGGAGGCGTGGCGGGTTCGGCGGGCAGGCGAAGAAGTCGACCAAGTCCACGCCGACGATCTCGACGTCGTCCCCGAGCCGGGCGGCGGCCTCGTTGAGGGCGATGGCCGTTCCGCAGCACAGGTCCAGCCAGCGGGCCGGTCGGTTCGGTACGGCGCGCAGGACGTCCAGGATGTCCAGGCCCAACTCGCGGTTGTAGCTGGAGAGGCGGCGTTCGCGGTTCATCAGGGTGTTGGCCACGATGGGCGACCCATCCAGGTTGTCGTCCGTGGTCAGGGGCACGCGCCGTCCTTTCCTGCCTGGAGGGTTTTCTCCGCATGGGGAACTTCACTACAAATCTGGATATGAGTCGCTATCGTACGTAAAGATCCACCACCGCACCCGTCTCAGGAGCCACTTCTCTCATGGCGCATGTCGAACCGCTGCGGGAGGATGATCCGGCGGCGGTAGGGGTATATCGGCTGCTCGGTCGCCTCGGCGCAGGCGGCCAGGGAACCGTGTATTTGGGGCAGTCGCCCGACGGCCGGAAGGTCGCGGTCAAGGTGCTGCGGGACAGCGCCGGGCTCAACGCTGACGCGCGCGGCGGACTGGACGACCGGTTCGCCAAGGAGATCGAGGCCGCGCGGCGGGTGGAGCCGTACTGCATCGCCCAGGTGCTGGACGCCTCACTGGGGCAGCAGTCGTACATCGTGACCGAGTACGTCGAAGGGCCCTCCCTGCAGCAGGCCGGACGCCACACGGGCGCCGACCTGCAGCGACTGGCCGTCGCCACCGCCACCGCGCTGGTCTCCATCCACGAGGCGGGCGTCGTGCACCGGGACTTCAAACCCGCGAACGTGCTGCTCGGCCCCGGCGGACCCCGCGTCATCGACTTCGGCATCGCCAGAGCCGTGGACGCCGTCGCCACGATGACCGGCAGCATCGTCGGCACGCCCGCGTACATGGCCCCCGAGCAACTGGCCGGGAAGCCGGTGACGGCGGCGGCGGACGTGTTCGCCTGGGCTTCGGTCATGACCTGGGCAGGTACGGGGACGCCGCCGTTCGGGCAGGACACGTTGCCCGCGATCATCAACCGCATCCTCAACAACGAACCGCAACTCGGGGATCTGCCGCATCCCCTGCGGTCGATCGTGTACGACTGCCTGGCCAAGGACCCCCGTGCCCGGCCGGGGATGCGGGACGTACTGTTACGGCTGCTGGGCGGGGCGGACCTCATGCCCCAGACGCCGAGCGGCGGCCAGGACTCGATGCCACCCCACGGCCTCACACCACGACATGCCGCCATGCCAGGGCCCGCGCAGTGGCCGGACTCCGGGCAACTGTCAGGCCCAGGGCAGTCACCAGGGCCTGCCGGGCAATGGCCTGGACACGGCCAACCATCAGGGCAATGGCCAGGATCCGGGCAATGGCCAGGGTCCGAACAGCCGCAGGGTTCTGGGCAATGGCCGATGCCCGAACAGCCGCAGGGTTCTGGGCAGTCGCCAGGGCCTGGGCAGTGGTCTGGGCCTGGGCAGTCGCCGGGATCCGGACAGTGGCCTGCGGCGGCACCCGCCCAGGAGCCTGTCTCGGGACCGATGCCGGGCCTCGCCTCAGAACCGATGCCTGGTCAGGGGCCGTTCCCGGGCCAGGCGCAGATGCCTGGACAAGGGTCGTTCGCGGGTCAAGGCCAGATGCCCGGGCAGGGACCGATGCCGGGCCAAGCCCAGATGCCGGGCCAGGCTCAGATGCCAGGGCAAGGGCCGATGGCGGGGCGGGGATCCGTGTCCGGGTACGGGCCGGGGCATGGGGCTGGGGGGAGGCGGGGGCGTCGGGCTCGGACGGGCGGTCGTCAGTCGATTGGTCTCCCCGTGGTGGCGGGCGTGGCGGGCGTGGTCGTGGCTTCCCTCATCGGCGGCATCGTCTGGATCGCCCCCTGGACGAACAAGGCCCCGACCTCGGCCTCCCTCCAAGCCTCCTCCCCGTCCTCCTCCGCCCAGCCCACCCCGGACCCTCCCAAGAAGCCCAAGTCGACAGCCGGCAAGTCCACCCACAAGCCGACCAAGAAGGCCACGCCGACGGCCGCCACGCCGAAGACGACGGCCCCGAAGACGACGGCCCCGCCCACGCCCACCGCGGCACGTACTACCAAGCGGTCGACCCCCACCCCCGTCCGCAGCACGAAGAAGCCGGTCGCGAGCGCCAAGTTCAGCATCCTGGAGTTCAAGCTGTCCGGCGGCCCCGGCCAAAGCAACGCGCAGGGCTGCTACATGCCGCCCATCCACTTCCAGACCTACGTGGAGTCCACACGCCAGGAAATCTGGTTCAACAGCGCGTGGAGCGTGGACGGCAAGGTGATCTCGAGTGACAGGTCGTGGGTGTCGAAGGGCGAGTACACCGCGTTCGTGACCTCCGGCCAGTACATGCTCAAGCCCGGCCCCCACAAACTCACCCTCCGCGTCACCTCCCCGTCCACGGCGAGCAAGACCATCTCGTTCACGATGTGCGCCATGGAGACCTGGTGACACCGGACGCCATCGGCCCCTACCGAGTGGTCAGGCAGCTCGGTGAGGGCGGCCAGGGCGTGGTGTATCTGGGCGAGGCCCGCGACGGCACGCCGGTGGCCATCAAGGTGCTGCGTGAGGGCATCAGCGGTGACGGCCGTTTCGCCAAGGAGATCGCGGCCGCGCGGCGGGTGGAGCCGTTCTGCATCGCGCAGGTGCTGGACGCCTCGCTGGGTGCCCGGCCGTACATCGTCACCGAGTTCGTGGACGGTCCCTCCCTCCACGCGGCGGGCCGCCACAGCGGTTCGGACCTGCAGCGGCTGGCCGTCGCGACCGCCACCGCCCTGGTCGCCATCCACCGGGCGGGCGTCGTCCACCGCGACTTCAAGCCCGCGAACGTCCTGCTCGGACGGGACGGCCCGCGCGTCATCGACTTCGGCATCGCCCGCGCCATGGACGACTCCGTCACCCGCACCAGCAGCATCGTGGGAACGCCCGCGTACATGGCGCCTGAGCAGTTCGCGGGCGCGCCCGTGGGACCGCCCTCGGACGTGTTCGCCTGGGCGTCGGTGATGGTCTTCGCAGCCACCGGCACCCCGCCTTTCGGCAACGACTCGGTGGTGGGGGTGCTCAGGCGGATCCAGTACGAGGAACCGCAGCTCGCGGACGTTCCCGCGCCGTTGCGCTCGATCGTGTACGCCTGCCTGGCCAAGGATCCGCGCGCCCGCCCGACCATGCAGGACGTCCTCTTCCGCCTGATCGGCGCCCAGCCCTCCCCGGCACAGCACCCCGCCAACCAGCCGATCGGCACCCCACCACAGGCATCTTTCCCACCACAAGCCCCTTTCCCGCCACCGCCAGGTCAGCCGTCATCCCCGGGCAGCCCTTTCCCGGGCAGCCCTTTCCCCGGCGGCCCGCTCTCAGGCGGCCCAGGCAGTTCCCCTTTCCCAGGCGGCCCAGGCGGCTCCCAGTTCCCCGGCGGCCCCGGCCAGACCGGGCCGGGCAGGCAGTTCGCGGCGTCGCATCTTTCCCCCGACGACACCCACGCCCCCTCCCGCAACCGCTACCTCACCGCCCTCCTCACCGGCGGCGCGGCCATGGTCGTGACCGGCTCCTTGATAGCCGCCTGGGCCTGGTCACCACTCGGCCGCTCTGAGGAGCCCAACACCGCCGCCATCGTCACAGGCGAACCCTCCGAAGCAGAAACCCCCAAACCCACCAAAACAACAAAACGCACAGAAACCGCGAAAACCCCCAAGCCCACAAGATCCAGCACCCGCCCACCGAAGGACGAGGACAAGGACCCCACCCCGCAGAACCCCACCCCGCAAGAACCCACCGAACAACCGACCAAGAAACCCACCACGGCCAAGCCGAAAACCGCCACCGCCGCCGTGAAGGGCATCTCCTTCAGGTACGAGGGCTACCAACGAAACGGCTGCTGGCGCCACGACACCAACATCTGGGCCACCGTCTCGACCACCGGCACCTACAGCTACCGTTGGCTGGTCAACGGCCAGAACCAGGGCAGGCAGCAGGGCACCCCCGGCAAGGAGGCCCTGCTCCCCTCCATCGTCTGGAAGGGCAACGGCACCTACCGCGTCGCCTTGGAGGTGATCACCCCGGCGAGCGCCAGGAAGAGCGTCACCGTGAGGATCTGCGTCCCCGAATTCGACGACCCCTGGTAGGCCGCTACCCGCGCGCCATGGTCCGCAGCGCTTGCCACGTCAGATCGCGCAGGCGTTGGGATCACAATTATGGATCACAACGCTCCTGTCAGTGTTTTAATCTGATCAACTGTCATACAGGGGCAAGACGGGCGGAGTGGCCATGACATCGGCGGAGCCTGGCTACATGGTCGGCGGACGTTACCGGCTGATCAGCGAACTGGGTTCCGGCGGGTTCGGGCGGGTCTGGCGTGCTCATGACGAGGTCCTGGACGTCGAGGTGGCAATCAAGGAGCTGCGGCTGCTGCCCGGGATGTCGCAGGCGGAGCAGGACAAGCGGCTGGAGCGTACCGCGCGTGAGGCTCGCAACGCCGTCCGGTTGCGGGCGCACGAAAATGTCCTGACCATCCACGACATCGTCACGGACAGACTGCCCTGGATCGTGATGGAGCTGATCGACGGCCAGTCCCTGGCCGAGCATATCGACGCGCACGGGCCGTTGCCGGTAGACAGGGCCGCGGAGCTCGCCCTGGCGCTGCTGGCGGCGCTCGACGCAGCGCACCAGGCCGGTATCGTGCACCGCGACATCAAACCGGCCAACGTCATGATCTCCAAGGACAGCAAGGTCCTGCTCACCGACTTCGGGATCGCGGTCCACCCCACGGACACCACTCTGACGACCGTCGGGATGCTCATCGGCTCGCCCGAGTACATGGCCCCAGAACGGTTGCGCGGCATCGACGGGCTTCCCGCCAGTGACCTGTTCTCCCTCGGCGTGACCCTCTACCAGGCCGTCGAGGGCTTCTCACCGTTCCGCCGCAACACCCACCCGGCGGCGCTGACCGCGGTCATGCTGGAAGAGCCCCCACCGCCGCGACGAGCCGGCCGGCTCGCACCGCTCATCACCCGACTGCTCGACAAGGAACCGCACAACAGGCCGACCATCGAGCAGGCCCTGGCCCTGCTCGGAAGGCAGCAGCCGGGCCGGGGCGGCACCAAGATCCTCCCACCTGAAGAGGTCCCCCCGCAGGGGTGGCAGCACAAAGGTGTCGCGGTGATGATGGCCATCATCTTCGTGCTCGGTGTCGTCGGCCTCACGAACGTCGGCATCGCCTGGGACGAATTCGAGGATGTGATGGATGACGACGCCGAGGGCATCGCCGTGTGGGTCGCCATCGTCGCTGACATCGGTCTGGCCGGCTTACTTGGCGCACAGGTCGCCCGGTTCGTACCGCCGGTCGCCGGTAAGACCGTTGCCATCATCGTGGGTGTCGTCGGACTCCTCTTCGGTGGATTCGCCGTGGGTTTCGCCTTCGACGGCATGTCCGTTCTTTCGATGGCGGTTGATCTCGCCCATCGCAGCGATGCTTGGCAGCTGTCGTTGCTCGTCATCACCATCCTCATGCTCATCACCGGTGGCTGGGCCTGGGAGTCGAGGAAGTTTCGGCGCTCCGGGCGGCTGCGCAGGCGCGAAACACCATCGCCGTAGGGTCACCCGGTGATCTTCCTCTGCCTCCGCTGACGGGGACGCCGCCGAGTCCGCACCTGGGCGCTGCTCAAGCTGGCCGGGGCGCGCCACCGCGGACGAGGAGGACACCGCCTGGCACTAGCTGAGCGCCACGGTCCGCAGCGCGCGATACAGCAGCCGCGCATCGCCCAGGTGGTGTCTCAGGAGCTTCTCCAGGCCGCCGATCGGCACCAGGTTCTGGGGCGCGCGCGGGTCTTTGTAGTCGACCCCGGCCAGCGGCGGCAGCGCCAGGGTGAGGGCGTCGGCCAGCCGCACCACGGCGGCGGGGTCGAGGTCGGCGCTGGCCTCGCAGCGCGCGATCCCCGCCCACGGGGCCGTCGACTGGACCGGCAGCCGCACGTACCAGGCGTGCCGCCGCCAGCTCGTCCCCATCAGGAAGACGGGCGTGCGCTGTCCGGGGGTGAGCGCGGCGACGACCGCGGACTGCGGGGCGGGCAGGTAGGCGGTGTGGTGGGTCTTGATGTAGCCGACCGTGCGCGGCAGGTGGGTGCGCCCGCGCAGCGGCCCGTCGACCAGCAGCAGGTCGTCGTCCTGGGAGCGGTGTCTGACGGCC
Source organism: Nonomuraea purpurea (assembly GCF_042650645.1). Classification (NCBI taxonomy): domain Bacteria; kingdom Bacillati; phylum Actinomycetota; class Actinomycetes; order Streptosporangiales; family Streptosporangiaceae; genus Nonomuraea; species Nonomuraea purpurea. The sequence continues at coordinate 298,986 of NZ_JBHSBI010000005.1, read as the reverse complement.
AGGTCCACCTCCAGCTGGGTGACCTGACGCTGCAGCGCCAGGGACAGCTCCTCGAAGCTGGAGTCGGCGGCCTTGCTGGGCTGGTAGGTGGCGTGCGTGGTCTTGACCTCCGGCGTGTACGGCGAGGCCGAGATGAACGTCCGGTTGACCTCGATCGCCGCCAGATCGGCGCCTTCCTTGCCGCAGCGCACGATCCCGGCCGCGTAGGAGGCGGCGATGCCGGGCACCGGCATGGGCGCGTCGGGGTCGTGCACCCACACGCGGGCGTCGATCCGCCGCACGCCGTCGGCGACCAGGAGCGTGCCCGGGGCCTCGGCGTCGGGGCCCGGCGTGACGGGTTTCCAGTCGGCGGGCGGGCACTCGACGTCCAGCGCCAGCTCGGCGCTGGTGGTGCCCAGCTCGGAGAGCGCCTCGACGGCGAGCGCGGCGGCGTAGCCCGGATCCCACGGGTCGACGGTGAAGCCGGTCACATACCACCTGCCTTCCGTATATGAGAGCCTTTGCCATCGCGTTTGACCTCGAAGCGTACCGGCACCCGCTCCGCCAGCGCGGGAACATGCGTGACGACACCGATCATGCGTTCCTGTCCGGCGGCGAGGCGTTCGAGGGTGGTGGCGACGGTGTCGAGGGTGGCGGGGTCGAGGGTGCCGAAGCCTTCGTCGAGGAAGATCGAGTCGAGCCCCCTGGCGACGGCGCCTGACAGCGCCAGGGCCAGCGCGAGGGCGGCCTGGAAGGTCTCGCCGCCGGAGAGCGTGCGCGCGCTGCGCCGCAGGCCCGCCTCGCCGTAGTCGATGACCTCGATGTCGCCGGTCTTGTCGCTGAGCGCCAGCTCGTACTGGCCGTCGGACAGCTCGCGCAGCGTCTCGGACGCGCCCGCGACCAGGATCGCCAGCGCCTCGGCGCACAGCCAGCGTTCGAAGGCGTTGGCCCGCAGGCGCAGGGCCAGCTCGTGGGCGACCTTGGCCTCGTGCTCCTTCTGGGTCGCCGCGACCTCCAGTTCCGCGGCCCTGCGCCGGTCTTCTCTGACCCGTTCGAGCGCGCCGTCCACCCGGGCGACGGTCGCGTGGACGCCGGCTCCGAGCTGGTCGGGAGAGGCGTCGCGCGGCGGTGTGATGCCGTGCTCGGCCAGGCGTTCGCCCAGTTTGCGGCGTTCGGCGGCGAGCACCGTGGCGGCCTGGGCGAGCTCGGCGTCGCGTTCGGCCAGGGCGGCGCGGGCGGACTCGGCGGCCCTGTCGCGCCAGGCGAGCAGGTCGGTCCAGGCGCGGTGCAGGTCGTCGCGCGTCAGGGGCGGCGGCGGGTCGTCGTGGCCGCCGGACACCAGGAGCCGGTCGCGGGTGGACTCAAGCGTGCGCCACGCGGTCTCGGCCTGGCGTTCGACCTGCTGGACCTCGCCCCGCGCGCGTTCCAGCTTGGCGCGGGCGGCGCGGGCGGCCGTGCGCGCCTGGGTGGCGAGCTGGTCGGCCTTGGCGATCGCGGCCAGCCGGCCTTCGAGCTCGGCGCGGTCGCCGGGGGCGGGCAACGCGGCCAGTTCGGACTCGATCCGCGTCACCCGTTCTGTCAGCATCGTCGCCGACGTCTCGGCCTTGGCGTGGGCGGACCTGGCCCGGGTGACCCGTTCTCTGGCCTCCGACAGCGCCCGATCGGCGGCACGAAGATCGTGGGAGCCCTCGTGGCGGGGCTGCTCCGAGACCGTGCGCAGGCAGACCGGGCACGGCTCCCCCACGCTCAGCCGCCGGGCCAGGTCGGCGGCGGCGTGGGCGTCGCGCAGCCGTTCGCGCTCGCTCTCGGCGGCGGCCATGGCCTGCTCGGCCTCGGCGAGCCCGGCGGCCAGGCCCTCCAGGGAGGCGCCCGCCGAGGCGGCGGAGGAGCGGGCGGAGGCGCCCTCGCGGGTCAGGCGTTCGCGCGCGTCGAGGGCGGCCAGCGCCGCAATCGGCTCGGCGCGGTCGCCCAGCGCCGCCAGCGCCTCGTACGTCTCGTGGTCGTCGGCCTCCAGCGAGGCGACCTCGGCGCTCAGCCCGTCGACGGACTCGGCGGCGGCCCGTCGGGCGGAGGCCAGCGTCGGCACAGCGGTGGGCATGCGCAGCGACGACAACACCGACTGCCGCTCGGCCACGGCGGCCCGCTCCTGCTCGGCCCGCCGGATGTCGGACTCGCGGGCGCGCAGCAGGTCGAGGTCGGTGTCGATGGTCTGCGCCAGCCGCCGCAGCGCCTCCACCCGATCCGACAGCTCCCGCTCGGCCTCCTCAGAGGCGCCCGACAGGCGGGCGAGCTGGTCGCGGGCGAAGGAGGCGGCCTGCTTGGCGCTCTCTTCCTCGCGGGCGGCCTGCTGCCTGATCAGCTCGTACACGTCGGCGTCGAGAAGCTGGACCAGCAGGTCTTGACGCTCACGCGGGGCGGCGTGCAGGAACTCCGCGAAGCGCCCCTGCGGCAGCACCACGCACTGGGTGAAGAACTTGTACTCCAGGCCGGTGACGCGCTGCACCTCGGGGGTGACGTTCTCGCCCTCGGCGAGGGGTTTGACGACGGCGTCGTAGGCTTCGGCGAGCGACGCGGCCGGGTCGAGCTCGTCGATCCTGGCCTCTTTGGTGCGCACCGCGCCCTTGGCGTCGCGCACCATGGACCGGACGACGCCGTAGCGCCGCCCGTCGCTCTCGAACACCAGCGCCACCTTGCCGGAGCTCGCCGAGGGCGCCAGGGCATGGGCGATGACGTTCTCCTTGCCCCATCGGGGCACGGTGCCGTACAGGGCGAAGCAGATCGCGTCGATGACCGTGCTCTTGCCCGCGCCGGTCGGCCCGACCAGGGCGAAGTATTCGGTGTCGGAGAAGTCGACGCTCACCGGCTCGCGGAAGCTGCCGAAGTGGTCGAGGTGGAGCAGCAGGGGACGCATCAGCCGGTCACCTCGTCGTAGAGCCGGTCGAAAAGCGTGGCCACCTGTTCGTCGTGGCGCCCTGTGGCGGTCAGGTATTCGCGGAACAACTCGCGCGGGCTGCGGCCGGCCGTGCCGCCCTTCCTGGTGGCGGGCACGGGACGGAACCGTTCGTCCAGCATGACGTCGACGGAGCCCGGCAGCAGATCGCGTACGTCGTCGGCCAGCCCGACCCGGGGTTTCTCCTCGACGATGACCTTGAGCCAGTCGTCGCCGGGCTCGATCGCCTCCAGCTCCTCCAGCGTGCCGCGCACGGTGCGCAGCCTGCGCGCGGAGCCGAACGTGATCTCCTGGACCACGGCCGGATGCCCCGGAGTGACCTCCACCAGCAGCGCGCCGGGCGTGTTGCCCTCCTCGCCGAAGTCGACGGCGAGGGGCGAGCCGCTGTACCAGATCGGGCAGGGGCCGGGGATCTGCTGGCGGCGGTGGAGGTGGCCGAGCGCGGCGTACTGGGTGGCGGTGGGGAAGACGGTCGGCTCGAAGTAGTAGGAGAAGATGGACTGGGCCTCGCGCTCGCCGCCGCCGAACGCGCCCCCGGGCAGGGTGCCGTGGGTGGTGACGATGTTGACGGTGTCGCTCTGGAAGCCGTCGGTGAGCGCGCCCATGAGCTCGGAGATGCGGGCGGCGTAGTCGCGGTTGTGGTCGGCGGCGGTGCCGGTGAGCACCTCGGCGGCGCGGACGACGTAGCGGTGCGACAGGAACGGCAGCACCGCCAGCCGCACCGGCTCGCCGGAACGGGCGGTGAAGGCCAGCGTGCCGCCCGCGTCGGGACGGCGGAAGGTGCCGACGACGTGCAGGCCGAGCTTGCCCAGCACCGGCCGGTAGACCTCCAGCAGCTGCGGGTTGTCGTGGTTGCCCGCCAGCACGATCACCTCGCGGCCGTCGCCGCGCAGCGCCATCAGGACGTTGAGGACCAGCGACTGCGCCTCCGGCGTGGGGGCGGAGGTGTCGAAGAGGTCTCCGGCCACGATGACGGCGTCGACGTCGTGGGTGCGGGCGGCGGAGTAGAGCTCGCGCAGCACGGCGCGGTGCTCCTCGATGCGGGGGCGGCCCTTGAGCACCTTGCCCACGTGCCAGTCCGCGGTGTGCAGGATCTTCACCAAACCCCCTGGATCAGAACGGCGGGATGTCGTCTTCGACGCCGGGCAGCCCCTGGAACGGGTCGGCCGCGGCGCGTGCGGGAACGGTCGCCGCCTCGGCGGGCCTGGTCGCCCAGGCGGGGAACGGGAACGCCACGGCCAGCGGCACCGGGATCTCCGGCTGCGCCACGAACATGGTGCCGGGTTTGGCGATCGTGGCCCGGTCGCGGACGGCCGCGGGCAGCCAGCCGTACTCGGACCTGGCGGCCTCGGCCGGGTCGAGGCGGCCCGCGACGCGGACGGCGCTGTTGGAGACGATGCGGCGCTCCACCTCGGAGGCGGTCTGCTGGGCGCCGATGAGGATCACGCCGAGCGAGCGGCCGCGCTCGGCCACGTCCAGCAGGATCTCCTTGATCGGCGAGTCGCCCTCGCGCGGCGCGTACTTGTTGAGCTCGTCGAGCACCACGAACAGCAGGGGCCTGGCCGTGCCTGAGGACTCCTTGCGGTGGAACTCGCCGCGCAGCACCACGCCTACCACGAACCGCTGCGCCCGCTCCGGCAGGTTGTGCAGGTCGACGATGGAGACCTGCGCGTCGGAGGTCTTGACGGAGTGGTTGCGGAAGAAGGGCAGGTCGCCGCGGACGATCGGCGACAGCGGACGAACGGCGCTGCGCAGGCGGCGCAGGAACGCGTTGACGGTGCCCAGCGGGGTCTGCGCGCCGGTCCACTCGTGCCGCGCGGCCTCGTCCTGCAACTGGTCGGACAGCAGTTCGACGAGGTCGGTGAAGGTGCGGCAGGCCGTGCCCCGCACCATGACCGCGCCGCCGTCGCCGACCGGCTCCGCCCACGCCTTCAGCCGGGCGGCCACCTGCCCCACCAGCAGCGAGTATCCGGCCCGCTCGTCGTCGGCGTCGGCGAAGACGAACCGCAGCAGTTCGTCCTCGCAGAACTCGACCAGCGTCCAGTAGAAGGAGCTGACGCCGTGGGTGCGCGCGGAGACGTGCGGCACGCCGTTGGGGTCGCCGGGACGGGGCGGCGCGAAGACGTGCACGCTGCCGAACGGCCGGGCGGGCAGCCCGAGCCTGGCGTAGACGTTCCTGGCGTTCTCGTCGAGCCGGACGTTGTCGTGGTCGAGGAAGAGCAGGTCTTCACCCTTGACGGAGAAGATCAGGGCCTTGGTGTTGGCCGCCTCGCCCTCCAGCACCCCCGAGTTGAAGATCGAGTAGAGCAGGAAGGTCGCGAACGAGGTCTTGGTGGCGATGCCGGACACGCCGGAGATCGACACGTGGGCGCCGCGGGTGCCGTCGAGGAAGTCGAAGTTGACGTAGAGAGGCTGGCCGTCGCGCCCCATGCCCATGGGGATGCGCCGGTCCATCACGTCGAAGTAGAGCGCCTGGTCGCGGTCGCCCGCGCCGGCCAGGTAGACCTTGGCGCCGGGCAGCGGCGGCACGAACACCTCGGGCTCGACCCTGGTCACCCGCACCTCGGCCACCTCGACCACGGCGGCGGGCAGCGCGCCGTCGGCGATGAGGAAGACGTCGGAGTCGTAGGCGGCGCCCTCGTGGCGGGCCTCCACGGTCGTCACCACGCCCGCCACCAGCACCGGCCCGTAGCCCGGCACCTCGCGCCTGGTCACCACCACGTCGTCGAGCTGGACGACCTTGCCGGGCTCCAGCCCGATCCAGAACGACAGCGGCGAGGCCGCCTGTGTGCCGAGCACCCGGCCGACCACCTCACCGGCCGCTTCCGCCTGATCAGTGGCCACGCGGCTCACAGCTCCGTTGACCGTCACGAATCCCTCCGCCCCCATGTATGCCCGTCAATGGGAGCGTAATGGCGGTAGGGGTGTGCGTCCGGCTCATTCATGCGGCCAGCAGCTCCTCGAAGGCCCTCGCCGGGCGGCCGGTGAGGGTGGGAACACCGGCGTCGACGAAGGTGCGCTGCCGCGCGACCCGTCCGATGGCGCCGGTGGTGACGATGAAAGGCATGGCGCCCACCCTACGGAGGAGGGCCGACGTTTCCGCGAAAGTCAACGGGCGGCTCCATCTTGCGGTGACCCGCGATCTTGACAATCGTGTGAACCGAGCGCCATCCCACGACGTCTCTCATGAGCCTCATCCGTAGCAGAGGAGCCTCCTTGCGCGTCCGTTTAGCCGCTTTAGCCGCTTTCATGCTGGTCTTATGGTTCCGACCAGCCCACGCGTCCGAGTCGGAGCGGGTCATCGCCACCGACATCGTGAACTACGTGTGCACGACGACCGCCTCCGGCGACACCCAGACCGTCAGCGTCCAGGTCACGCTGACCATGCCGACCAGCGCCACGGCGGGCCAGCAGTTGACCATCGGCTGGCGGGGCGTCTACGCCCAGAGCACCTCGCTGATGACCCCCGCGACGGGCCTGCCCGAGGGCACGAAGCTCTACGCCTATGCCGGCATCAGCGACTTCTCCGGCCTCACCTCGGCCACCGGGGTCGGCACCATCGACGCGACCACCCCGGGGGAGGCGATCGCGTTGCCGGCCGCCCAGGTCAACCTGGCCACGACCCCCGGCAGCGCCGGCACGGGCACCGTGCGGCCCGCCGCCATCAACTTCGGCGCCAGCCCCACCTCACCGTCGATCGAGTGCGAGGCGGAAAACCGCGAGGACCTCACCACCTACACCCTCACGGTCACCGACACCGGCGGCTCGCCGACCCCGGACCCGGACGATTCGACCAGCCCGACCCCGGACGACGAGGAGACGGACGAGAGCGACGAGCCGGAGGAGACGCCGAGCGAGGAGACCACGACCGAGACGCCGTCGGGCGCCGCGGAAACAGGGGCGGGCGGCACGGCGGGACCCGACGGGCGGACGTTCATCCTGACCGGTTCCGTGCTCATCCTCGCCTCCGTCACCGGCCTGGCCCTGCGCCGCCGTCGCACCCATCCGCACACGCCCCGGGCCTGACCCGGCAGAGCGCGTTCCCAGGGTGACGCGATATCCTCGTGCGGCCACACTAGTCAAACGATTGACTGGAGGACCGCACGACCATGCCGAGCAGAGTGACGAGCGTCCTGCTGGCCACCGCGCTGGCCACCGCCGCGACCGGCGCCCCACCGGCGACGGCAGGCACGCAGAAGGACAAGCTCACCGTGTACGTGGCGCCGGACGGCAAGCAGGGCGCCACCGGCACGAAAGACGACCCCTTCGCCACCGTCCAACAGGCCCGCGACGCCCTGGCAGGCCGGACCACCGCGCGCGACAGGGGCCTGGTGTACATCCGCGGGGGCGTGTACCAGACCTCCTCGACCATCAAGCTCACGGGCCCGGCCAACTCCCACGTCACCTACGCCGCCTACCCGGGCGAACAGGCCGAGTTCGCCGGCGTCACCACGCTCTCGCCCGACAGGTTCCGCAAGCTGAGCGACGTCCCGGCCGGCGACCCCAAGTGGTCGTCGCGGTCGCGCGTCCCCGCCTCGGCCGCCGCCGGCGTGTACGTCTACGACCTGGGCGCCGAGGGCATCCCCACCGGCCAGATCAACAAGAACGGCTTCAACTGGCAGCCGCGGCCGTTCGCCCCCGAGCTGATCACCGACGACGCCGCCCAGACGTTAGCCCAGTACCCGAACGGCGCCGACAAGCTCAGCCGCACCCAGGTGACCGTCAAAGAGGCCCCCAAGGGTGCCCGCGACTACTTCTCGGACAAGACCCCGGACGGCACGACGATGCCGTACGAGGACATGCTCAAGCTCCCCGGCCCCGTCTACACCGCCGTCGACCCCGCCCTCAAGGAGCGCTCGGCCAGGTGGGCCCCGCCCGCCGGCGGCTCACCCGACAACACCGCCTACGAAACCGACGGCTGGCTGGCGGGCTATTTCGGCAACAACTACGCCAACGACCGCGTGCGCATCGCGTCCGTCGGCGATGACGTGCGCACGACATATCCCACGATGTACGTCGCCACCGACAAATGGACGTCGTTCGTCGCGCAGAACGTCCTCAGCGAACTGGACGCAGAAGGCGAGTACTACATCGACCGCTGGAACAACGCGGGCACCCTCTACTACTACCCGCCTGGCGGAACCGTCGAAGGCAAACACATCAGCCTCACCTCGTTCGACGCGCCGTTCTTCCAACTGGAGAACGTGCGCGACGTGACGCTCAAGGGCCTGAAGCTGAACGGCACCACCGGCACCGGCGTGCGCCTGCTCGACGCCGAATCGTGCACGATCGACGGCCTGGAGATCCTCAACGTCAGCATGGACGCGATCGCCATCGGCGAGGCCAACGACGCGATCACGGCGGTCGCCGAATACCGCACGAGCAGGGGCGGCCACCGCAACAAGGTCGTGAACAGCCGCCTGCACGACCTGGGCGGCGGCGGGGTGTTCACCGCCGGAGGCGACCGCGACTCGCTGGAGCGCGGCGACCATGTCGTGGAACACAACGAGATCTACGACTTCTCCAAGCTCGCCACCTACACCCCGGCGGGCTACATGTACGGCGTCGGCAACACCTTCCGCTACAACTACGTCCACGACGCGCCCCACATGGCCATCCAGATCATGGGCAACGACATGGAGGTCAGTCACAACAGGTTCGAGAACCTCGTGACCAACGCCTCCGACCAGGGCGTCATCTACGCGGGCCGTGACTACACGTACCTGAACAACGTGATCGCCTACAACCTGTTCAGAAACGTCGGCGCGCGAGGCAACCAGGCCGTCTACATGGACGACGGGATGTCGGGGATGGTGGTGCGCGGCAACTTCTTCGACACCGCCCAGCACGGCCTGTTCTTCCAGTCGGGCCACAGCAACGTGGCCTCCGACAACGTGTTCAAGGACATCACCTACATCGGCCACGACAAGCTCTACCACGAGGGCGGCAAGAAACTCCCGGTGGCCAACGCCAAGGTCGTGGTCGAGCGGTTCAACGACATGCTGAAGGTCGGCGACGGCACCGGCTTCACCAACACCCGGGCCAACGTCGACAAGTGGTACCGGCACTACGGCAAGCAGTATCCGAACATCAGGAAGTGGTACGTCCCCGTCGACTCCAAGGGCCAGGTCTGCACGTCCGTCGGCACCACGGAATGCGCCGACGAGTACGTGTGGAGCAACCCCGACTCGGTCTACGTGCCGTCCAACAACATGCTGACCCGCTCGGTGAGCATCGCCACCGGCGACTTCGCCTACACCAACGGCGCCGGCGGGCTGAACGTCAAGACGTTCAGCCCGGACTTCGACTCCTTCAACATCAAGAAGGAGAACGCGGCGGCCTTCGCCTTCGACCCGGCCACGGGCAAGTTCGACGCGCGGACCACCACGCTGAACACCGCTGAGGGCTTCGGCCCCCGGTGGGTGCGCGAATGGAACAGCAACTTCACCCTGGAGGGGATCGGGCCGAAGTGACGCGCTCCACGGCCTGACCACCGCGCTGCCGCCCGGCCCGCTGACCGTTCACCGGCAGCGGGCCGGGCCGTTCATGAAGCCCGGGTGAGGGGACGCTCGACGCGGTTCCGGCGAACGCGTTCCGCCTGGGTGGTCAGAGCGGCGGCCAACTCGCCGACATCGAACCGGTAGATGAACCGGCAGACCCCGCCCGCTCGGAGCTGGTCGGTCAGCGGCCGCCGCAGACTGGCCAGGAGCCCGATTTGGCCGGACCCTCTGACACGAAAACGGTAGATGTCCCAGCCCGGAAAGTTCTGGCGCAGCGTGGCGAGCTGCCTGGCGACGGCCTTTGAGTACACGGTCAGCCGCCTCCCACCAGGACGACGCCGGACTCGTCGTGGCGGGCGCGCATGATCACTCTGCCGTAATTGTAGGCGCCTGCCAGTCGGTCGAGGCTCGTCAGCCGAATGATGCCCGTCGCGCCCTGGGCGAGGTCGGCAAGCGCCTGGCTCAGCTGGGCGGTGGCCTGGGCCTGCGATTTGGCGATGCCGCAGACGCCGCGATCGCCGCTGTGGTTGTGGGCATCCCACGAATAGAAGACATCACCAGGGCAACTCATGAGACCGCCTTGTGGATGTCCGGGGTGCGGTCCAAGTCCGTGAAAACCATGTAGCGAAGCTATGACTCTGTGTAATCGCAATCCACGGACGTGATGTCCGAACCGGCCCGCCGGATTGCGCACCAGCAGGACACGGCGTCCCACACGCACAGCCTGCACCTGCCAGGCTCGGACACGGTGTCCTAGTCCAAGTCCACCGCCCGCGCCAACCGTCGTATCGTCGCCGACGGCCGCGTCTGCTGCTCCCTGATGTCCGCCACAATGGACTGCGCGGCCAGCTGATGCCGGAACCACACTGGCGACAACGCTCGTGCCTCCTCCAGCCGCGCCTCCGCCGTGTGAAGGTGTCGGGCGTCCGTGTGAGCCTGAGCCAGATCGAGCAGGTGATGTCCGTAGGCGATCGGTGGCAGGTCCTCGATGCGCACCCGGGAGGCGGTCTTGAGCGCCGCGCCTGGGTTCTTCTGCATAGTGAAGGCGTGCACGGCGTTGGCTGCGACCTTCGAGGCGCCGAAGGTGGTCTGGTAGGCGGTCACCAGCCCGCCCAGGCGTTCCGCACCGGCGGCGGCCATGCTCACGTACTGGGAGACATCTCGGCCGGCAATCGCCGCAGTGTCGATCGCGGCGATGAGTAGGTTGCCCCACGAGGCGAGATGGGGCAGGGGCGCCGAGAAACTGGGCTCGATCCGCGCGGCGACGCCGGCGGCCAGCTGTTCAGACTCTCGTAGTCGTCCTTGGTACATGAGGACCCAGGCCAGGGTGGAGACAACGCTTGCCCACTGCCATTCGTCCTCGCCCTGGGTGGCTGCCTGAAGGCCGCGTTCTGCTCCGATGGCGGCGAGGTCGGTCTTGCCGAAGTGCAGGAGCAGGCAGGCGGCGAGTTGGTAGGACTGCGCCACCATGGCCGCCGCTGTTGGCCCCACGGAGTGATGGGTCAGCCGAGCCTCGGTGATCAGACCGGGTACGGCTGCCACGAGGGGACCGAAGTCGCCGCTCCAGTAGTCGCTCCAGCTTCGGGAGACGGCAGCTTCAAGTTCGGACAGGGGGGTGGGGGCACCGTCGTCATCGGCGTCGAGTCCTGCGAGGCCGGGCATGAGGTAGGGGGCGAGGATGGCGTCGCGGATGGCAAGGACGGATCCTCCGTCGCGGTCGGTGCCGAGGCGTTCGCGTTTGCCAGTGAGGTCGGAGATGTCGACGTCGAGGGCGTTGGCGAGTTTCATAAGGCTGCTGAGACGACAGCTCTCGCGCCGGCCTTGTTCGAGCTTTTGGATCAGGTCTTTTGAGAGCTGTGCCTTGTCGGCCAGCGCTTCCTGGCCGAGTCCTCGTTCGCGGCGGAGTCGCTTGAGCGCCGCGCCGATGGTGCCAACGTCTTTCACGGCCCTGCACCTCCTGAAGCTTCGCAACTCCAGGCTACGGTGCGGGGCTTTTAACGTGTGGGCCGATCTCTGTAACTCTGTAAGGCGCTCGGCTGTCTGCCCGGCCTTGGCGTTGCCGGTGACACCATGTCAGCCTCCGACCAGCGGAACGAGCTTGACGAACGACACGACGGGGTCGATGGTCAGGTCGATCGCCTCCGACAGGTCGTCGATCTGCCGATCGCCCACCAGCAGCAGGAACCCGTTGCGCTGGAAGGCCCGCTCGGCGATGTCGGCCTGCCGCTCCCAGTCGATGCGCCTCGTTGCGCCCATCCGGTAACCGTTCAGTTCGATCTCGGCGTCCACTGGCCTGACCAGGCCGTTGAAGCGCGACGCGGGGGCGGCGTTGTAGCGGGCCACCTCCTCGCGGACGCGCAGCCGGACGAGCTCGCGCGCGGTGATGCGTTCGGGCAGGTCGGGAAGGGAGAACTCGGCTAAGTGCTTGCCTGTCGCGCTCTCGTCCCTGAAGGTGACCGTGGCCATGGGGGGGCTCCATCGTCGTCGGAGATCAACGTGATGGGCCCATGGATATCAGCCGCCGCCGACAGAACCCCTGAACGACGTCGGGCCCGTGGTCAGCGGGACGACGCTTCCGGCGCCTGCACCGATCCGGGCAGGAAGTCACGCAGGTGGGCCAGCAGGGCGTCTGGCCGTTCTTCGGGGATGAAATGGCCGCATTCGGGGATCTCTGCGCCGGTCACGTCGTCGGCGTACTCGCGCCAGATCTCCAAGGTCGGCAGCCGCGCGGGCAGCCCGGCCGAGCCCCACAGGGCCAGCACCGGCATCGTCAGGCGGCGCCCTGCGGCGAAGTCCTCGTCGTCGAGCGCGAGGTCGTGTTCGTGGGCACGGTAATCGTCGAACCCGGCCCGCAGCGCGCCCGGCCGGGAGAAGGCACGCACGTAGGCGTCCACCGCCTCGGCCGGCAGACCGTGCCGGTTGTAGGTCCAGCGCTCGAAGAAGAACTCGAGATATCCCCGCACGTCGTGGCCGACGAGCCGCTCGGGCAGGTCCGGCTGCAGGTGGAACAGCCAGTGCCAGTATCCCGACGCCACGGACGCGTCCAGGCGGCGGAACATCTCGCGGGTCGGGATCACGTCCAGCACCGCCAGCCGTTCGACCTGGTCGGGATGGTCGAGCGCCCAGCGATGGGCCACCCGCGCGCCCCGGTCGTGCCCCACCACCGAGGCCCGCTCGAACCTAACGGTTAAATAAGATTTAGCGTTAGAGACCATAGGGTGTGAAAAGGACGTACGCAACCAGGAGGTTCGAGTGGAGCGCTGGCCGGCCCTGGAACTGGCGAGCACGATCCGCCACGACGGCAACGGCGGTGTCGCCGACGAACTGGCAACGGTGCAGAGCACAACCCGCTGGATCCATCAGCAGGCTGAGTTGCTGGCCGGCCACGTCGGCGTTGCAGAGCTCACGATGAGCGAGGAGCTCAGGAACGAGATCGTCGGGCTGCGCCGGGCCGTGCGGGCGCTGTTCGCGCAAGCGGTCAGCCCAGCGCCGCCAAGCCGAGCCGACGCCCACCGACTGATGCCGGTCGAGCAGGCACTGGCGCACCTCAACGCGGCGGCCGCCCGTGAAGCAATCGTCCCGCAACTTGACTGGCCCACGGGCGGGACACCCCGAACGGGAGTGTTGTCGACCGAGCGCGATGCCAACGTCCGGCTGATCACAGCCCTGGCGCGGGCCGCCATCGATTTCCTCAGTGGTCCGCAGCGTGAGCAGTTGCGGGCCTGCAACGCACCGCGCTGCGTACGCTACTTCGCCAAGACCCACGGGCGGCAGGAGTGGTGCAAGCCGTCATGCGGCAACCGCGCCCGGGCCGCACGCCACTACCAACGCCACCACTCCACGACTGCCCCAGAGCTGCCCGAGTCCTGACCACCTCGGGCTCTGCCCCGGGATCGACCCGCCGTTCCTGAGCCTTCTCGCCAGAAAGGTGCACCTGCTTCTGCACTGGATATGGCGTCGACACCCGAATCCTTGCAGTTCAGGGGCACCTTTTCGCATGATCTAGAGCACGACAACCGCCTCGGTTCGAATACCTGGGGCTAATGGTGTGCCGCGTCGGGAAGGGTCCGGGGCACCTGCTGCTCGGTCCCCGGTTTCGCGATGACGAACTGCCCCATCATGCCTTGGTCCTCGTGCCGCAGGATGTGGCAGTGATACATGTACGGGCTACCCGGGTCGGTGTAGGTACCGAACGTGACGGCCAGCCGTACCTTTGCGCGCTTGGGCACGAAAACGGTGTCCTTGGGCCCCCTCATGTACGCCGGAGGGGGCGCGCCGTTGATGTCGAGCACGCGGAACGCGACCTCGTGGATGTGGAAGTTGTGTGCGTAGGTGGTGTTGTCGAGCTCCCAGATCTCCTGTGCTCCGGCGGGGACGACCTCGTCGATCCGTCTCATGTCCATCGTCTTGTCGTTGATCTCGGTACCGGTGAGGACGAAGCGCCGCACCTGCGCGCCGGTTCGCGGTTCGATCGCCGGCTCGGCCGACAGTCGCGCCGGGAGCGTCTTAGCCGGGGACAGCCGGGCGGCGGCGGTGATCCGCAGCAGGTCGAACTCGTCTCGCTCGATGCTGTCGGCGTCGGAGTGGTCCTCGCCGAGGCTGTTCATGACGACCCGTTCCGCCGCCGTGAACGCCACGACGATCTCGGCACGTTCACCGGGGCTGAGCTTCACCCTGTCCACCTGCACGGGTTCCGGCAGCAGGCCCGCGTCGTTGCCGATGACGTGGAAGGAGCGGTTGTCGGCGAAGCCGACGCGGTAGACCCGGGCGTTGGAGGCGTTGAGGATCCGGAACCTCACCCGCTCGGCCGTGACCTCCAGGGACGGGTTGTGGGTGCCGTTGATGAGGATCTCATCGCCGAGAAAGCCGAACGTGCCGCTGTCCACGGCCGCCTCATGCAGCGTGCCGTCGTCGTTGAAGCGCTTGTCCTGGATGATGAGCGGGATGTCGTCGATCCCGTACTCGGACGGTAGGTCCAGCGCGTTCGTGTGCTCGTCGTCGATGAGCAACAACCCGGCGGCGCCGCGATAGACATGCATGGCGGTGCGCTCGTGGGGGTGCGGGTGGTACCAGGAGGTCGCGGCGGGCTGGTCGACGGTCCACTCCGGTGTCCAGGTGGCGCGGGGCGCGATCATCTGGTGCGGACCGCCGTCCATCTTGGCCGGTAGCCGCATGCCATGCCAGTGCAGCGTGGTCGGCTCGCCGATCTCATTGGTGACCCGCATCGCCACCTTGTCGCCGCGCGAGACCCGTACTGTCGGGCCGAGGTAGGAGCCGTTGATGCCCCAGGTCGGCGCGGGTTGCCCGGTGAAGAACTCGGTGGTCCCCGCCCGCAGGGCCAGGTCGAACCCCGCGACCCCGCCGGCTTGCCTGGTCGGCCGGAGCTCCGGCGGGATCTTCAACCGGTTGACGACCGCCTCCGACGCAGAGCTACACGAGGCGACAAAACCCGACAAGGCTGCCAAAAGCAGAAAATTACGGCGATTCACGACGGGTCAGTGTCCCATGACAGATCACCGATGACGCGGGCGCCCCATGCGTGGACGGCACGCACCCCTGGCTCCCGCTCAAGAAGCGCAGCTCGGCCACCCCGTCTGAGTCCCGCCCAACACGGTCTCACCAGTCTCCGGCAACGCCCCTGTGTGGCAGGAAACATGGCTTCTGGCGCGTGAAGTACCCATATCGCCCGCAGTTCGTCTTATCGACACCCATCGGTCCGATTGCTAGGTTGATCGTGATCAACCAAATCCGCCGAACGACCGGCAGGGTGATGCACTTGCGCAAAAATACCCAAATCGGCGAAGCATCTGCCGTAAGTCGTCGCACGCTCCTCCGAACCGGTACAGGGATAGCAGCCGCCGTCGCCAGCGGAGGCCTTTCCTTGTTCACGGCCGAATCGGCGTCCGCGACCGTCCCGACATCACAGCTTTTCGTATTCGACGGGGCCGGCGGCGATCCCGTTGTGCGGGCCACACTTCACCAGCCTTACTGGGCGATGCAGTCCTTCGCCTTCGACCACGTCCACGGGCACATCTACTTCGTGCAGACCAAGGTCGGGAGCACGAACGGCGACCTCTGGATGACCAGGACCGACCTGAGCGGCAAGGTGCTGGGCGCCATGGCACTCCACGGGTTCGACCACGGTTCGTCGATGGCGATCCAGCCGGACACGTCCGGATCTCCGTACGTGTGGCTCGCGGGCGACTGGAGGAGCTTGTCCCCCGGTACGGCCCCGAACAGCCACACGATCTGCCGCATCAAGTACAGCGACGGGGGCCTGCTCGACTACGCCAAGGACGCGGGGATCCAGAAATTCCCGATCGGCCTCTCCGATTTCCTGGACTGTCCGAGACCGTCGATCGATCCCTACACCAACCGGCTGCTCGTCCGGTACATGGGGACGACGAGCCCATGGCGCCTCGCGCTGTTCGACCTCCCCGCCGTCATGGACAAGGGCATCAGCGACGCCACTCCCATCCTTGCCAAGCGCGCCCTCCCGACCAACGCCCAGCTCCGTATCTCCGACTCCGACCTCTTCCAGGGCGTGACCTCGTACGGCCAGTACGCCTACCTCTCCTACGGCGGTGCGCCCGCGAAGCCCTCGGACCCGGCCAAGCCGTCCTACCTCGTCCGTCTCGACATGAACAAGACCGGGGGTTCGTTCGAGGAGGTGTACCGGACGAGAGCGGGCGAGTCGCTGCCCGGTCGCGAACCTCAGGGAATGGCGATCTGGCGATCGTCGGACGGCCCGCGTCTCGCGTTCGGCTTCTCCAGCAAGATCAGTGGCAGTCCTGACCAGTTCCGGGCAACCGTCTTCTACAAGAGCGACCTCACCTGGTAAGTCGCCTGAGCCGTAAGCCCGTTCGGGCTTACGGCACCCTCTTCCCTGCGGGGCTCGAATACTCAGCCGTCGACGAGGAGGAAGATCGCGATCCCGTCGGCGGTGATGACGCCCGTTCTCAGGCGCAGGAAGGCGCATCTCGACCTTGCTGAGCTCGTAAGCTGGCCAACGGCTTCCCCTCATAACCCGGAGTGAACCGTGACCGCTGCGCTTGAGCTGACGGGCTTGACCAAGAGATTCGGAGACAACGTCGCCGTCGATCATGTCGATCTGAGCGTTCCACAGGGCTCGTTCTACGGCCTGGTCGGGCAGAACGGCGCGGGCAAGACCACGACCCTGTCGATGGCTGTCGGCCTGCTCCGGCCGGATTCCGGGACCTCCCGCATCTTCGGGATCGACGTCTGGGCGGACCCCGCGCAGGCCAAGGCGCTGGTCGGAGTGCTGCCCGACGGGCTGGCCATGCCTGAACGGCTGACCGGCCGAGAGGTGCTGAGGTATCTCGGCCTGTTGCGCGGGCTGCCGCCCGAGGTGGTCGCCGAGCGGGCGGAGGAACTGCTGGCGGTGCTGGACCTGGACCGGGCGGACAAGACGCTCGTGATCGAGTACTCGACCGGCATGCGTAAGAAGATCGGCCTGGCAACCGCGCTGTTGCACGCTCCGCGGCTGCTCGTGCTGGATGAGCCGTTCGAAGCCGTCGACCCGGTGTCGGCCGCGACCATCAAGACCATCCTGCGGGGGTTCGTGGCGGGCGGCGGGTCGATCGTGCTGTCCAGCCATGTGATGGCGCTGGTGGAGCAGCTCTGCGACCACGTCGGCGTGATCGACAAAGGCCAGGTGGCAGCAGCGGGACCTTTGCGGGAGGTCAAGGGCTCGCAGACGCTCGAGGACAGGTTCGTCGACCTGGTCGGGGCACGAGACGGCGAGACGAAGGAACTGTCGTGGCTGTCGCGCTGACCATGGCCAGCATGAAGGTGGCCATCATCCGCCACTCGATGACCAGCCGCCGAGCCGGCCTGGTCACCGTCGGCGGCCTGCTCGGCGCGGCGCTGGCGGCGGGCACGATCGCGCTGGCGCTCACCCGCCCCGACTTCCTGGCCGCCGCCTACGCGGTGTGGATGCTCGGCTGGATCCTCGGCCCGGTCTTCGCCGGCGGCGGTGACGAGACGATCAGGCCGGAATTCTTCTCGCTGCTGGGCCTGCCGTCCCGTCGCCTGGCCGCCGGGCTGCTGGTGGCCGCGTTCGTCGGCATCGCACCGGTGATCAGCCTGCTGGCCCTGACGGGGCTGGCTGTCTTCGGGATACGGCAGAGTGGGGCGGCCGGGCTCGTGGCGTTTGCCGCCCTGCCGTTGCAACTGGCCGTGTTCGTGCTGCTGTCGAAGGTCGCGGTCGCGGTGTTCGGTCTGGTGCTGCGCACACGGACGGGCGCGATCGGCGCGGGAGTGCTCAACGGGCTGGTGCTGGCGCTGCTGGGCCAGGGCTGGGTGTTCGCCGTCGCCTACAGCGAGGCAGGCGGGCTGCCGTCGATGGTGACCACGGTCGTGCGTGCGCTGCCGTCCGGATGGGGCGTGCTCGCGGTGGAGTCGGCGGTGAGGGGCCAGTGGGGATGGGTCGCGGGGGCGCTGGCCGCCATGGTGGTGCTCATCGTGCTGCTGCTGGCGGCGTGGGCGGCGCTGCTGGTCCGGCGCGTGGGAGCCGTGCGGGCTGTCACCCGGGGGCGCAGGCCCATGCGTGCCACCACGGCCTCGGGCGCGGTGCTGGGCAAAGAGCTGCGCACCTGGTCACGTGATCTGGTGCGAACGCATCAACTGACCTTCGCCTTGGCCTACGGGGTGTTCTTCGCGACGATCCCACTGCTGATGGGCTGGGACCAGATGCTGCCGTGGGCAGGGCCGATCTTCATCCTGATGGCCGCCGCGCTGTCGGCCAACCTCTACGGCTTCGACGGGACCGCGCTGTGGCTCATGCTGCTCGCCCCGAGAGCGGACGACGTTCGCGGCCGCCAACTGGCTTGGCTGCTGTTCGTCACCCCCTTGGCGCTCCTGCTGACGCTGGCGTTCACCGCGCTTGTCAACGGGCCGTGGCCGCTGGTGCTGTCCATCACGTTCGCGCTGCTCGGCGGCGGGGCCGGACTCGCGCCTCTGGTGTCGGTGTACGCGCTGGTGCCCGGCATCGACCCGCACCGGCGCAGCGGCAATCCCCTCCGCTTCACCGAGGACGAAGGCTCAGCGACCGGCATGATGTACGCCCTGCTGGCGCTGGGGCTGGTCACGGCGCTACCCGCAGGCGTGGTGGCCGCGCTGTACGGCTGGGCCGGTGTACCCGTCGGCCTGGCGACAGGGGCGCTGTGCTGGTGGGGCCTGGGCGCGCTGGCCGCACGCCGACTGCGTGCTCACGGCCCCGAGCTACTCCACATGATGCGCACGGGTCGCCGTGAGACGGGCACGGCCAAGCTGGTCGGATACGACGACCTGTCCAGGCTGAAGCAAATCCTCGTGAGCCTGTGCATGACGCTCTGCCCAATTGCCCTGGTCCCGCAGGGCATCCTGCCAGGCGTCTTCAAGGTCGCCGAGGTGGACGGCCGCGCCTGGTTCCTGGCCCTGTACCTGCCGTCGTGGGCCCAGTGGCCGACGATCATCTTCATGGTGCTGCTCGGTATCGCCCTGGGTACGGCCGGAGTGCGCCTTCTTCAAAGAGACCCGCAATGGTCCCCTCGATGAAGTCGCCGGCCAGGGCCCGGCCTTTGCTTTCCGCGTTTCCGCGATCGGCGAACTGCAGGTCGGTGTGCTGCGCCCTGTGCGACCATGATCCCCATGATTTGGGTGACGGCGTACCGCTTGATGCTGATCCTGGCTGCGGTGGTCGGCCTGATCTACACGTGGATGGCCCTGGGCAGCCCGCTCAACCCGCTCGTGCTCTTCACCGTGCAGAGCAATCTGCTGCTCACGGGGTTTTACTCCTGGCGGGTGGTCAGCAGATGGCGCTCTCCTGCTGAGCTCAAGGGGGCGGTGACGCTCTACATCGTGATCACTGGGCTGGTCTGGCACTTCCTGCGTATGCGCGGAGCCAGCCCCTTCGAGCACCTCTCCCTTCAGGGTCACGGCCTGGGCAACTTCCTTCTCCACTACGTGACGCCCGTCATGGCCGTGATCGACTGGCTGTTCTTCGACCGGATCGCTCCTCGGCCCAAATGGGCGGCCGCTCTCACGTGGCTGGTCTATCCGATGGCCTATCTGGCCTTTGCCCTGGTCAGAGGAGCCCTCCTGCCTCCAGATGCGTGGAAGCGGTATCCCTATCCGTTTCTGGACGTGGACAGGTTCGGGTACGGCGGGGTGGCCCTCATATCGCTGGCGCTGGCCGTCTGCTTCGCACTGCTCGGCTATGGATTGATCGCCCTGCACCGCCTGATCAACCAGGCCAGCCGTACGACCGCGGACCCGCCTGCTCCAGCGACACATTGAGATCACGCGTGGGATCCGTGCCGGAGGAATGCCACCGTGTTCCGGTGCCTGTTGCCGCGACCATGACCACGGCTGGCGAACTTCGGCGACAAGGAAAGCATCAAATCCGCTGTGCAGGGACTGATCGCGGGAGACCCGCAACGCATCGACGGGTACTGGCTGGCCGGACGTCTCGGCTCGGGCGGCCAGGGGGTCGTCTATGACGCCTACGACGGCGAGGGGCGCAGAGTCGCGATCAAGGTGCTTCATTCGTCTGAGGAGAAGATGCGCGAGCAGTTGGCGAAGGAGGCGGCAGTCACCCAGCGGGTCGCCTCGTTCTGCACCGCCAGGGTGCTGGCAGTGCAGACCGATGCGCGCAAGCCGTACATCGTCAGCGAGTACGTGGCGGGTCCCAGCCTCCGAGCGGCGCAGCGGATCTTCGCCGGTGACGACCTGCACCGCCTGGGCACGGCGATCGCGACCGCGCTGACCGCCATCCACGAGGCGGGTGTCACGCACCGTGACCTCAAGCCGGATAACGTTCTGCTCTCCCCTGACGGGCCGCGCGTGATCGATTTCGGCATCGCGCGTACCCAAGACATGTCGCTGACGGCGACCGGGCTGGTGACGGGTACGCCGACCTACATGGCGCCGGAGGTGTTCACCGGTGAGCGTGCCGATGCCAGGGCCGACGTGTTCGCCTGGGGCGCGATCATGGTGTTCGCCGCCACGGGTGAGGACCCGTTCAGAGCCGACAATCTCGGCGGCGTGATGCACCGCGTGCTGTCCGTCCATCCCGACCTGAGCACCATGCCGGGGAACCTGCGTCCCCTGGTCGAGGCCGCGCTGGAGAAGGATCCGGCCGCCCGTCCGTCGGCGCGTGACCTGTTGCTCGCACTGGTCAGCGGCAACGGCGCCGACACGCGCGGGCTGCTGACCGAGGGAAGCCGCACCGCGCGGGACCTGCACGTGCCTGAGACGGTCGACCCGGCACTCGGCACGCTCGCCGAGGACGCCTACGGCGCGCTCACCCCCGAGACCCGCGAGCTTGTGCCCGAAGTGTTCCTGCGGTTCGTCTCCGTCGACGAGGACGGGCGCGAGTCCGGCCGTCGCGTGTCCATGGAGGAACTGGTCGAGGGGCGGCCCGAGCGGGAGATCGTCATAGTCGAGCACATCTTGCAGGCGTTCTCCTATCTGGTCACGCGCAAGGGCGACAACGTCGCGCTGACCCGTCCCGCCCTGCTGCGCGCCTGGCCCCGGCTCCGGCAGTGGATCGACGCCGACCGTGACGGTCTGCCCGTCCTCAATGAGATCACCACAGCGGCGCGGTATTGGGCAGACCATGGTCGCAGGATCGGCGATCTGCTGCAGGGCAGCCGCCTGGAACACGCCTTGAGCTGGGCGACGACCGGCCGCCGGCATCTGACGCTGACCCCGCAAGAGCGCGACTTCCTCAACGCGGGCACGCTGCTGACCAGGAAACGTGCCCGCCGCAGGCGGCTGACCAGCGTAGCGCTGGGGGGACTTCTGGTGGTCGCCCTTGTGGCGGGCGGCCTGGCTGTACGGCAGAGCGACGTCGTCGCCGAGCAGCGTGACACAGCGACGGGCAGGCAGCTTGCCGTCGAGGCCGACCAGTTGCGCACCGCCGACCCGGTCAAGGCGATGCTGCTGAGCGTGGCCGGCTGGCGGCTCGCGCCCGGTGCCGAGACCAGGTCCAGTATGACGGCCTCGCTCTATCGGCCGGAAAGCGCCGCCTTCCGTCAACCGCCCGCCAAGGGCCTCACCCTGCGGGCGGTCAGCGGCGACGGACGCAGGCTGGCCAGCGTGAGCGAGGACGGAGTTCGCGTTTACGACGTGTCCACGGGCCGGCGGACCGCGTTCTGGTCCTGGCCGAGTGGCCATGGCCGCTTCCCGACCGGCGCCGCGCTGAGCCCGAGCGGCAGGTTGCTCGTCACGGCCGCTCAAGGCCAGGTCACCGCATGGGACGTGATGACAGGCAGGAAGCGCGCGCAGCACACGGTCCGCCAAGGTGCGCCGCTGCTCCGGGTGGCCTTCGGCGATCACGAGTGGATCGTCGCGATCACGATCGAGCGCGAGATCGAGTCCCTTTGGGACGTGCGCACCGGCAGGGCGTCCAAGGTCCCGCTGGAGTCGCTGGAGAGCATGAGCATCTCCGCCGACGGCCGCATGCTGGCAGCGGTCCGGATGGGCAGGCTCCACATGCTGCGATTGCCGCAGATGACACAGGACACGCGCCTTCCCAGAGCATGCGGCAGACTCGTCGCGTTCAGCCCCGACAGCAGGCACCTGCTCTGCGCTCGAGGCGCCATCACCACCTACGACCTGGAGAGCGCCACCAAGGTGACCTCGCCCGACGGCGAGTGGCGGTGGACGGGAACGGATTCGTCGGCCGAACTCGACGAAGCGGCGCACACCGGGATGCGGTTCAGCCGAGACGGCAAGCTGCTTCTCGGGTTCGCCGACGAGTCGATCCGGCTGTGGGACGCGACGACGGGCGCCGTGGTGTTCACCCATCGAACTGAGGGCACGGCGTCCGACGCCTGGCTCGACCCCGACGGGCGCACGATCCGCTACCTCCAGGACGACTCGGTCGTCAGCCTCGACGTGCAGCCCAACGTCATGGCGGCAAAGATGCCGAATGGCAGTTACGGCCAGGCGATCAGCCCCGACGGCCGCTGGATCGCCGCAGGCGGCGAGAACACTCCGATGCGCATCTGGGACGTTCAGGCACGCAGGTTCGTCGGGACGCTGCCCGGCTCCGAGCAGGCCTCAGACGAGACCGTCTTCGACAGACAGGGCCGCATGCTGGTCGCCCAGCGGTACAACGGCGAATTTCACGCGTGGGAGGTGGCAACGCGCACGCTGCGGTGGAAACGCCCCGTCCCCAAGGACAGCGAGGTGTCCGGGATGGCCTTCAGCCCGGACGGCAAGACGTTCGTCGCGGCGATCGGCGCCCCGAACTCGTCAGGCCAGGGACGGCACCTGCTGACGCTCGACGCCGCGAGCGGGCGGCCGATCAGCAAGGCGCCGCTGGAGACCGACGCAGGGGCCATCGCCTTCCTCGCCGACGGCAAGTCGCTGACCTCGGTCTACGGCCGGATCCTCGATCCACGCACCGGTAGCCCCGTGGGCACGGGCTTCAACACCACAGACGAGAACTCGGTCATCGCCACCAGCCCCACCGGGCCGCTGATGGCCGTCAGCGGCGTCGACGGAACGGTGGCACTGTGGGACTCCCGGCAGCAGACCGCGTTGTCGCCGATGCTGCGCGGAACGCCAGGTGGCACCCTGGGCCATCTCGCCTTCTCCCCGGACGGCACGCTCTTGGCCGCCATAACCGATTCCGGCACCACCACGCTGGTCCAACTCTGGGATGTCGGCACCAAGCGCCGCCTGGCCACGATCCCGCTCCACGTCGACTTCACCACCGCGCTGGGCTTCACCGGCGACAGCGCCTCGCTTGTCGTCACCGACCAGCAAGGCGCCGTGACCACGCTCCCGGTCTCCGGCGATCGGATCGCCAAGGCTGTATGCCGACGAGCCGGACGCACGCTGACCCCGGTGGAGTGGAAGCAACACCTGGGCGATGTCTCATATCGCGAGATCTGCCTAACCGAGTAGTTCCGGTCGCACGACGAGCCCTGCCGCCCGTGCGGTCGGCAGGTTCCTGAACTCGGCGCGAGTCTCTTCGCAGACCGAGGCGAGAGCTGCGAGTTTGCAGGCCACGCCGCTGTCACCGCCGATTTCTCCCGGCACCGATCCAGGCCAGTCGGCCGTGCATCGGATTGGCCCCGTTGGCTTTGCGATGCACCAGATCGGTGGCCTGACCCTGCTCGACCAGAGAATCTTCTGCTCGACAATCCGTCCCGCTACATCGATCTCCCCCGGCTACGCCGCCCCCATGCAGGCGTCCCAGGCGTTGGTCCGCAAAGAGGTCCTCCAGCTGGAAATCCGCAACGTCGGTCGATGTCGTCCATCGACTGGACAGCCCAATCGGCTTATTGGTCGCGGACCGGAATAGGCTCAGCCAGCGCAGCGCGCCCGGGAGGCGCGGGGAAGGGGTCGGCGAAGTACTGGGTCTCGTGCGTTACGAGACCATCGGTAATCTCCATGACGCTGAGCGAGTACGTGGGCACGCCGTCATAGGTGATCACGCACTCGCTCACCCAAAGGTCGCCGCCGCCCAGGATCCGGCGGATGGCGAAGTGGCGTTCGGCCGGGTGCCCACCGCGTTGCGCTTGGATCCTTGACCGGCCTCGGAAGCGCTCGCCCGACTGCGGGTAGTCCAGGATCGCGTCGGCAGCGTAGATCGCGTGCTCAGCGTCGACGTCCCCGCGTTCGGAGGCCTCCCAGTGCTGCTGGAGCCGAGCCCGGATGTCGGCTTCAGGATCACTTGCGCTGTTCACCCGTTAGCCCCCATGACCAGAAGAAATGTGGCCAGCTCGCACGACAGATGTTACCCGAGGGATCTCCTACAGCTTGGGACCGCGCGGCCTGGGCAGAGGTCTTCGGGGTGAAACCTGACGGTACAACGCCGAGGTCGTGCAGGCGGGCGGCCCGGAACGGCTGATCGCCGACGAACGGGCGGCCCACCTGGGGCACCCCCGCGCGCAGGTCGGCCCGACGGTTGACCCTTGCCGAGACCACCGGTCCGAGCGCGCCGGGGGGCGAGTGTGATCGGCTGCCGCGACGCGGCGCGCCTCCTGGCCGGAGCGCAGGTATCAGCCCGATGCTTGCCTACGGAGGCACCGGGACCGCGTCGAAGGGAGCGGGCACGATGACCGTCAACGGAGCGCCTGCCCGCTATGACGATCTGCGGGCGCTGTTCATCAACTGCACCCTCAAGAGGAGTCCTGAGCGCAGCAACACTCAGGGCCTGATCGATCTCAGCGCACACATCATGGACAGGCAGGGCGTACGCGTCGAGCAGTTGCGTGCGATCGACCACGACATCGCCACCGGCGTGTGGCCGGACATGACCGAGCACGGCTGGGAGAGCGACGAGTGGCCCGCCCTCTACCAGCGGGTGCTGGCCGCCGACATCCTCGTCATCGCCGGACCGATCTGGCTCGGCGACAACAGCTCGGTGACCAAGAAGGTCATCGAGCGACTGTACGCCTGCTCCAGCCTGCTCAACCAGTCCGGCCAGTACGCCTACTACGGCCGGGCGGGCGGCTGCCTGATCACCGGCAACGAGGACGGCATCAAGCACTGCGCCATGAACGTGCTCTACAGCCTGCAGCACCTGGGCTACACCATCCCACCCCAGGCCGACGCCGGCTGGATCGGCGAGGCCGGGCCCGGCCCCTCCTATCTCGACCCGGGCTCGGGCGGGCCGGAAAACGACTTCACCAACCGCAACACCACCTTCATGACCTGGAACCTGCTGCATCTGGCACGCATGCTCAAGGACGCCGGAGGCATCCCGGCCCACGGCAACCAGCGATCGGAATGGGACGCGGGATGCCGTTTCGACTTCGAAAACCCCGAGCACCGCTAGACGGCCGCACGGTGCGTGCTGCGCTGTCGCAGCGTCCACGCGAGCCGCCGGTCACCGATCCCGGTGTCACCATGCTGGAAGTAACCATGGCAAAGTCAGACCAAGTCCGGCTCCAGTGCTGATCAACCCCATTTCCATCCCCGACAGCCGCCTCATCCGGGCTTGAGCTGGGAGCAAAAGGAACCCGCCTGGATACGCAGCCAGAGCCTTCCAGGCTGCCCTTACCTGGACGTTCGCATGGACCGGTGTTGACAATCGGGTCCATGTCGAGGGCTAGGACGTCCGATCATGTGCCGGAACCGCGCCGGAGAGCAACCACCGAGCAACCGGCTGGGCAATGGTGCACCCTTGACCATTCGGTTTGCCCATGATGAAGCCCTGTGTCTGAGTAGGCCCGTGTCCCGACTGGGAGCGCTGGGACCAGGCTTCCAGCGGGTGGGGAATCTAGCCTGGTCGACATGACGATTTCAAGGCTGGGTGACTACCTGCGAGGTCGGCGCGCGCAGGTGATGCCGCCTGATGTCGGTCTGCCCGAGGACGGGAGGCGACGCGTCCCCGGCCTGCGTCGCGAAGAGGTCGCGATGTTGGCGCGCATCAGCGTCGACTACTACCTGCGGCTGGAGCAGGGTCGTGAGCGGCGACCGTCGCCGCAGGTCCTGGACGCCCTGAGCGACGCATTGCTGCTGGACGACGACGGTCGGCTGCACCTGTACCGAGTCGCGGGGATGAGTCCGCTGCCGCGCCGCGAGGGCGGTGTCGAGCGGACCGACCCTCGGTTGCTGGCGTTGGCCGAGCTGTGGGACCGCACGCCGGCGGTGATCCTGGGGCGGGCCTACGACGTCCTGGCCGCGAACGCGTTGGGGCGTGCGGTCTTCCATCACCTCGAACCCGGCACGAACCTGCTGCTGGCAATGTTCCTCGACCTGTCGGTCCGTTCGTTCTACAGAGACTGGGAGACGGCTGCGGCCAACGTGGTCGCGGGATTCCGTTTCCTGGAAGGCGCACGGCCGCACGATCCACGGATCCAGGAGGTGCTGCGGACGGCCATGGAGGACAGCCGCGAGTTCGCGGACCTGTGGCGGCGACGCGACGCGCGGGGCAAGTCCGACGCGGCGAAGGTCCTGCTGCATCCGGACGTCGGCGAGCTCACCCTTCGCATGGAGACCTTCGACGTGCGCTCCGCCCCGGGGCAGCAGTTGATCGTCTACCACGCTCAGGAGGGCACCCGGACCGCGGACGCGCTGCGCCTGCTCGGCTCGCTGACGGTGTCCCGGCCCCAACACGGCGACAACTCACGCGAGGGGGTCTCATGAGGGCCCGTTCCTGGACCATGGTCGGTGGCGCGGGCGTCGTCGCGGTGCTTTTCATCCTATTCTCGGTGCGGCCGGGCAGCGGGGGGTCCGCGTCTCCTGACGACGCCGCTCAGCGAAGGCAGGGGGTTTCCCCGTCGTCCGCAACGGAGACACCGCCCAGGCGGACACCTGGGACGCCGCCGGCCGAGGGCGGAGAGATGTCGCCACACCTATACGTCGGGATGTGGGTGACGGCCGACGGGCACATCCGTCAGATGCTCCTTGCGAACGGCCGCTACGACGAGGCCCGCGGAGAGCAGGAGAGCGCCTACACAGGTGCATACCGGATTGTCGGGACCCGCATCGAGTACGTCGACGACACCGGATTCAGCGCGGACGGGACGTTTGACGGAGACGTACTGCACCACGGGGGCTACGTCTTCTACCGCGAGGGCAGCGACGCACACCAACAGGTCAGAGAGGAACGATGATGGCAGACAGCACTTCGCACCAGGGTCGGCGCATATTCATGACAGCAGCGGTCGCCGGAGGACTGACGATGCTGTCTGGGTCTGCCACCGCCTCGGCGGCATCTCGCGAGGCCGTCGGCGGGCCACACTCGGACCGGCTGACCCGAGAAGGCCGCAACAAGGCGGCGGTGATCCGGGCCTTCGAGCGGCAGAACGCAGGCGGCGACATCTACGAGATCCTCCACGACGACGTGGAGTGGAAGATCGTCAACGGACGCACTTACACGTCCAAGGCCGAGTTCCTGACGGAGGGGTCAGCGCCGATCCTGGACCGGCTGGCGTCGGTGCTCGTGATGACGATCCGAGACCTCTGGACTGAGGGCGACACGGTGGTCATACGCTTCGATGGCCACGCGACGGCGGTCGACGGCGTCGAGTACCACAACGAGTACTGCTGGATCTGGCAGCTACGGGGAGGCCACGTTGTGCGCTGCCACGCCTTCCTGGACATGATCGCCGTACGGGAGCTCGTTGAACGCATCGAGCTGAACTGATCCGCACCCAACCCGCCACAGCGACTCAAAGCCGTAGCAGACGTCCGCCACCAGCACCTCACCGCCGATCACCCGGCCAGCCTCGGCGTGCCGGACCGCGCCGAACGCGCCGAAGAGCTCGACCTGGTCCACCCCTTCGGCGACCAGCCGGGATACGAGGCGGTGATGAGCGGGTGAGGTCCGATTCCCGCTGTCCGGCCGAATACGTCGACCCTTGCCGCCGTTCGTATCGAGCGGGTGCAGGCACGACGACGGAGCCGAAGGGTGAATGTCCGGTCTCTTCCGTCCCGGGCTCCCCATGGTCACCAGATAATTGTACTTTCGGACGGTGAGACCTTTACGTGCCCGATCGCTCGCGGCCGTCGCACTGGTCGCCGCGAGCCTCCTCATAGCGGCTCCAGCCGAGGCGGCGCCCACGCCCACCGCAGAAGTGCTCTTCGACGGAGGCAACGAAGCCTACGTCAACGGCGCCTACCGAGTCGACTACCACTCCTTCCGCGCGCCGGCCGTGATCCGTACCAAGGGGAACACGGTCATCGCCTTCGCCGAAGGCCGGGTCGGCGACAACGACGACTACGGCAACATCGACCTCATCTACAAGACTTCCGGGGATTCCGGCAAACCCGGCACCTGGTCCGGGATCAAGGCGGTGGCCACCGGGTGGCCGGACGCTGTCGGCAACCCCACCGCGGTCTTCGACGGGCAAACCGTCTACCTGTTCTTCAACCGGATGGCGGCCAGTTGGACGAGCGTCGGCGACTTCGACAGCTGGGACGACCGCGAGGTGTGGTTGGCCTCGTCGGCAACCGACGCCAACGGCCTGCCCACCGGCGGCTGGACCCTTACGGAGAAGACCGACACGCTCAAACCGCACAAGGACCCGAGCGATCCGTTGAACAGGAGATGGTTCAACGACTCGATCGGCCCCGGTGCCGGCATCAAGATGACCGACGGAACTCTGGTCATCCCGGCCAAGTGGCGCAACATCTACAAGCGGCCAGGAGATACCGACTGGCGCTACCAGGAGTTGACGAACACCGACGTCACCAAGACCGACGAGGCCACGATCCTGCAGCGGTTCGGCGGCGACCTCTATCGCAACGATCGTGCCAGGTTCGCCAACGCCGGCGATCCGCCGCTGCTCAAGCGACTGGTCGCCACCGGCACCCTCGACGGTGGCTTCTCCGGCTACGCCGATCACCTCGAACCGGACGGCCGTGTCCTGCCCGATCCCGACTGCCATGCCTCGACGCTGCGCTTCGCCGGGTCGCCGAACCGGATCCTGTTCCTCGGCCCCCACCCGGGCGGCGCCTCCCGAAGCCGGATCCCCATGCGCGTCTGGATGAGCTACGACGACGGCGTCGGCTGGCCGTACACACGCCTGCTCGGCGACTTTCCCGCGCCCCGGCCGAAGGGACGGGACGGCAGGCCAAACGTGAACGGGGTCGAAGGAGGCTACTCCAGCATGCTGCAGACCGCCGACAGTCAGGTCGGCGCGGCCATCGAGTGGGGCGAGCAGAACAGCTCGGGCAGCGACAAGAACATGAGCATCATCTTCCGCCGCTTCCACCCTGCCTGGATCGCCAACGGCCGCCCAGAACCGCCGCCGGGATAGCTGTCGGGACCTCCCCCAAAGCTCAAGGTTTCCGGGTTGCCGGCAAGAGCCAACGGCTGCCCGCCGGTTCCTCAACCCCGAGATGGAGCCTGCAGGGTCCGGACGGCGAGATCGATGTCGGTGTTGACCATCGGGTCCATGTCGAGGGTCAGGACGTCCGATCATGTGCAGAAGAGCGACCATCGGCGCGCCTCGGTCTATCCAGAGAGAGGCGGAGGTTCTCCAAGAACCGAGAAACCCCACCTCAGCGTACCGAGCTGGGGTTTCTGTGCGGTGCGCCGCCAGGGACTCGAACCCCGGACCCGCTGATTGAGAGTCGCTAGCCTTTGTGTCAGACCATGCCTCAATGCACTTCCTTGTAACGCTCCGCCCCTTTCCGTGGCTCTCGAAATGCCCCAAAATGCCGCTGCGGGTTCACGGGTGCCGATGGCCGAAGAGCAACCACCGAGCAACCGGCCGGGCGATTGCGCGGCCTTGACCATTCGGTTCGCCCACCGGCCGAGCCAACCTGGACACACCTACTCAGGAAGATGGCACTGCTGAAACTGCCCCGGGGTCACCGACCGTCGCCACAAAGCGAGCCAGAGCCGGTTTTGCAGCCGGTGGTGTTCCTGGAACAGCCTCAGATCGAGGAACGCTATTCGCGCTGGCCAGAAGCGCTCAGCTCTCTTCTGGCTGCCACGCCAGCTGGGCGATGCTGGGCTTGGTGGGCCGGACGCTCTTGCCTACCGGGCTGCCGAACTCGTACTCGACTCTGTGCATCGCCCAGGTTCCTTCGCCGGTCTCCAGCGTCTCCGAGTAGACGGGCAACCGGGTCTCGGGGTCGATGTAGCGGACGATGTCCATGGCGGATCTGCCGCCGGCCAGCAAGCCATATGGATGTGTGATTGCGTCAAGCTCGGTGTACTTGAACGCGTCGAGGTAAAGCCCCGCACCCACCGGCATGCCGCCGCCGCCGAGTTGCTGCGGCTTCACCTGGATCTCGAGGCGCACGTACGACTTGCCGTCACGCTTGACGTTGCTCATTCTGCCGGCTGTGATCAACCCCTCAATACCGGCGAGTTCCCCGACGAAGGTGTCGGCCTGCTTCTCGGTCAGCCCGCCGACGCCGAGACCGTCATTGAGCCACGCCTGGGAGGGGAGGCTCGGGCACTGGAGGGAGGACCTGAGGGTCCAGCCGCGATAGCGATTCCAAGACCAGTCCTTCGACCCGTCGATGCACCAGGTCGCCCCCGCCGTCCAAGTTTTGCCATCCGCCAC
Organism: Nonomuraea purpurea; assembly: GCF_042650645.1. Taxonomy (NCBI): domain Bacteria; kingdom Bacillati; phylum Actinomycetota; class Actinomycetes; order Streptosporangiales; family Streptosporangiaceae; genus Nonomuraea; species Nonomuraea purpurea. Next base: position 268,567 of record NZ_JBHSBI010000005.1, on the reverse strand, counting down.
GATCACCTCCGTCTTCTCCAGACGCACGTCCTTGGTTCCGTAATCGAACCCCGAGACCACGACGGTACGACTGCCACCTGGATAGGACCCCTTCTGACGGTAGTACTCCTGTACCAGATTGAGTGATGGCTGCAGCGCTTGCTGCCGCAGCGACTCCAGGTAGAGCTCGCGCGCGTCGGCGGGATCCTTAGTGACCTTTGGGGAGGTCGCGGTCGCGGCGGGGGTCTCAACTGCCTGCGGGCGCTCGTTCCAACCGATCCCTGCGCAACCACACACCGCCGCCAGCAGTGCCACCGCCAGTCCCCTTCGGAAAAACCGCACCAAACACCTCTCATATCTCGCATATGTCCAGCCAGAGACAGTACGCGCCAGCCTGTCGGGCAGCCGGGAGGAGTCGCACCTCCCGGCTCCACAGATCCGTCCGTGAAGCAGGGTAGGGCGCCGACAAGGTGCCAGCTGACCTGGCCCTTTTCTGACGGCGCCTCCGAACCAGCCGTGCCCGCTTTCCGTGGCAGCCGGCTCTCCAGCGCTCATCGTGGTGTGCGTGTGGGACGTCCGGCGTGCATGTCCTCATGGCATTCACAGCAGACGACGAGGGTCTTGCGACGGCGGGATCCCATGCGCTGGACCCGGTCGGGTGGGTGTCTCCGCTCCTTGGGATTGAGGTCTTTGAGCGCCCCGCCGCACGGCGCTGACCTCCCGAGGCATCGACAACACAAGTCGATCAGCAACGAGGACACGGTCGCCGTCCGGACCAACCACCCGCCCCAGAGCTGCTACCACCGCTGAAAGGACGTGCCCGGCGGCCCCGCCAGGGACCGCCGGGAGCGAACGCACCGCTACGGCGCGGTGATCCGGTAGGCGCGGATCACGCTCTGCTCCACCATGTTGCCGTGAACGTCGGCCAAGCTGGCCCGAAGCGACACGAACCCGCTGCGCAGGGGATGGTCCAGGACGACCTTGGACCCGGCGACCTTCGCCCGGCTCCAGGTCACGCCGTCGTCGTAGGACACCTCCACGACCACCTCACGTGCCGGGCCCGCCGCGCTTCCGGCCAGCCGCTGCACGGTGAACGGCACCACGAAGCGCCGCCCGGCCGGAGCGGAGTTCCGCACGTCGAGGTCCGGGGTGAACCGCACCACGGACAGCGGCAGCCGGGTCGGCGAGTTCGTGCTCTCCGACCGGAACGTCCACGTCGCCGAGCTGCGCGTGGACAACACCGCAGACTCTCCCCGCTCCGCGCGGGCGACCAGCCGGTACGTCCCCTCGCCCGGCGGTACGGTGAACCACTCCATCAGCCAGTCGCTCTCGCCGACGAGCTCGCCATCGCGGTAGAGGGATACGTGCTCGGTGGCCGGCCCGGAATCCCCGATCGACCCGCGCCCGTCGCCGAACATCGGCAGATTCACCGCGATCACGTCGCCGGTGCGGCTCGCGGGCTCGCGCGGCTGGTCCCCTGACGGGAGTGAGGGGCCGAACACTCCACGGTTCCACAACTCCGTGGTGACGCTGCCCGGCCGCAACCGCACGGGAGCGGACGAGAACGCGGTGATCTGGCCGTCGGCCCCGGACTCAGCCACGGCGGCCTGCCAGCGGATGCCGTCGTCGGTGTTGACGTACTCGGTCAACGTCGACGGCGGGGTGAGCTCGTTCAGGCTGGCATGCGTCAGCATGACGCCCTGGCTCGGCACGGCCTGACGGCCCACCAGCACGCGGGCGCCCGGCAGATGTTCCGCGACGTCGACACGTACGCGCGCCAGATCCTTGGGATCCACCGCCCGGTCATAGCCGGTGATCATGCGGTCCCGCTCGAACCAGGCGAGCTGGTAACTGTCCTGACCCGCCTGGTAGTGCGCGCTCACCCGGGTGAGCATGCCTTCTTCTGTCTGCTCGAGGCCGAGTTGCGCGGTGAACGCCCTGGCGAAGTTCCTCGAGTACCAGCCCCTGGTGTTCAACCGGTCGGGCGTCCTGAACGAGTACGCGACGCTGCCCTCCTTCAGCACCGCGCCGGGCGTGGGCGGGCGGATCGACGTGGGTCGGCCCAGCCGGGCGTCCGCCTCGACGGTCCACGCCCTGTCCAGGCGCAGGCGTGGCTGCACCAGCAGCGCCACGCCGTCCTCGCTCAGAATGGTGGTGTCCAGCAGGTACTCGCCCCTGGGCAGGCGGAAGGTCATCGAGCTCTCGGTCGGCCAGAACACCTGGGGCGACGGTCCCGCGGCGTCCAGCCGCCAGATCACCATCTGGTAGTCGGCCGTCGGCTTGCCCGACCGGTCGGTCTGGTTGACGGTCAGGTCGTAGCTCTCGATCTCCTTCTCCACCGCGGCGGGCGTGCTCACCACGACGCCGCCCGGTCCCTTGGCCTCGACGAAAGCGCCGAGGAAGCCGTCGGGCTCGCCGGTGCGCGTGTCCGCCGTCACCGTCGCCTCCGCCTGTCCGCCGGCGGGCACCGTCAGCGTGGCCGGGCTCACGGAGAAGGTCGTGCCCGACGTGACGCCGAGGTCGAGGGTGACCGGCGTATCACCGTGGTTGTGGTAGGTGAGCTTCCTGGTGAGCACCTCGTCGTCGGCGTGTGGCCAGCGCTGCAGGCCGAACCCCAGGCCGGGCGGGTCCGCGGTCACCGCCTGCGTGGCTGCCCGCTCGGCGTCCACGCGTCCCGCTCCCTGGGAGAACACCCCCGTCTGCGGATGGGGCCTGGCCGAGCCCATGAGCGCGGCCTTCAGCTCCGCCGCCTTCCAACTCGTGTGCGCGCCCGCCAGCAGCGCGGCCGTTCCCGCGACGTGCGGGGCCGCCATCGAGGTCCCCGACATGGCCACGTACGGCCCGCTGCCCGCGCTGTCGTTGCTCCGCGCGGCGGTGATCTCCACGCCCGGCGCGGTGATCTCCGGCTTCAGCCCGGAGTCGCCCACGCGCGGGCCCTTGCTGGAGAAGTCCGCCAGTCGGTCCGTCCTGTCCACGGCCCCCACGGCCAGGGCGGCGTCCGCGCTGGCGGGGGAGCTGACCGAACGTTCGGCCCCGCTGTTGCCCGCCGCGACCACGAAAAGCGTGCCGTGGCTCTCGCTCAGTCGCTGAACGGCCTCCTCCAGCGGGTCGAGACCGGGCTCGTCCTGGCCGCCCAGGCTCAGGTTGACCACCCGGGCGCCCTGGTCGGCGGCCCACTGCATCCCGGCCAGAACGGCGGAGTAGGTGCAGAAACCCGATTCACACACCCTGCCGTCCAGCAGTTGGGCGTCCGGCGCCGCCCCACGATACCTGCCGCCGGAGGACGCTCCGGTGCCCGCGATGGTGGACGCCACGTGTGTGCCGTGCCCGGCCACATCCCGTTCGTCGGGCGTCTCGGTGAAGTCCGCCCGCGCGACCACCTTCCCGACCAGGTCCGGATGGGCACTGTCGATGCCGGAGTCCAGCACCGCCACCTTGACTCCCGCGCCGGTCAGCCCTTTCGCCCAGGCCGCGGGAGCGCCGATCTGCTTGACGCTGGTGTCAAGGGACAGCTTGACACGCGCGTCGAGCCATATCTTGCCTCCGACGTTCCGCAGGTCCTGCCAGAACCGGACGGCCTGTGCCCTGTCCTGCCGCACGGCGAAGCCGCCGACCGCGGCCAGCTCCCGCTGCCCCGCCCCGCCGCGCAACGATCTGGGCGCGGGCGCGCCGGTGACGACGAGCGGCAGGTCCTGACGCCGGTCGTCGTAACCGGACTCGGCCAGCGCGCTCACCTCGAACAGGCGCGGATCCAGGCGCCCCTGCCGCAGGGGCTCGATCGCGTCACCCGGCACGACCCGCAACCGCCCGCCACTGCCGAAGGTGTGGAAGTCGATACCCTTCCTTCCCTCGCCCGGCGTGACCAGGGGACTTCCGTCCGGTGCGAGGACCACCCGGTCGCCGGTGATCAGGGTGACACTGCGGGCGTTCCCCGCTACCCCGGCGCTCGCATGGGCGGCGGGTAACACGATGATGGACGCGGCCACCAGCAGGAACGCGCCCGCCGCTCTCGTCGTCGTCTTTCGCACTCCGTCTTCTCCCTTTCCGAATCCGTTGGCGATGATCACTCGCTATAACCAAACGCCGGGACGTCGTTCCAGGTTGTACGGCGCCAGCGATTTCCAGAGCGGTGGAGTCGCGTCCGGCGCTCGTGATCGGCGCGGCCGGCGAGCAGGACGTGGTGGCCGCCCGCGGCTGGTCGCAGGCGCAGAGGCGGGTGCCGCGCTTCATCCCCGACCACGAGGGGATCGCATGGCTGCTCAGGCAGCGGCTGCTCAGCACCCTGGTGGTGCTCATCGGCGGCTGCAACATCGTCTTCACGCCGCCGTCGCTGGTGCTGATCGTACGCGCGCGAACTGGGGGCCTCGCCCGCGTTCATCGGCGGCATCTTCGCCTTCCTGGGAGCCGGAGCTGTCCTCGGGTCGCTGGTGGCGCCGTGGATTCTGCGCCGCCTGAGCAACCGTGCCGTCCTGCTGGGCTCGCTGTGGGTGTGGGCCGCGCTGCTGGCGGTGCTGCCGTTGCTGGAGGATCCGATCTGGCTGGGGGCGGTGGTCGGCGTGACGTGGGCGACGGGGCCCGCCTTCAACGTGCTGGTCGGCCTCTACCGCTACGCGCTCACCCCCGACCACCTGCAGGGCCGTACGCAGAGCGCCGCCCGGTTCGTGACCTGGGGCACGATTCCCCTGGGCAACCTCGGGGGCGGGCTCCTGGTGGGATCCATCGGCCCGGTCGCGACCTCCGCGATCCTGGCGGGCGCGATGGCGCTGATCTCGATCGCCGCCACGACTCTACGAGTTCAACCTGGCGTACCCGTCTCGTTGCCGGAGCGTTCGTGCTCGTCGTGGCCGAGCCGTCGGGAGAATGAGCAGCATGATCAAGCAGGTGGCCCTTTCCGCATAAAGAGATTCAAGTCTGAGATCCTGATGATCCCTCGCTGAACGGCATGCGGAGGCGTACATGGATTTGATGCTCTTGTTAGTAGCGATGGCGCTGGCCGCTCTGGCTCTCTGGGCCGGAGGAGTGATCAGTGGGACTCGGGCCGCCCTCCGAACCGCCGCAGCGGCCGCCCGGTCACGCGGGCTTGGTCACTACGAGGTGGCCTATCTGGTTGGCGGACCTGAGGGTGTGGCGACCACCGCTTTGGGGGTGATGGCCTCGTCCGGAGCGGTGCTCGTCTCCCGGGTAGGCGGAGTGCAGCGCGTCATCGACGGTCCCGGCATTGCCGACCGGGTTGAGAGAGCCGTGCTGGACCGCCTTCCGGCCGGTACAGTGACCCAGGCGGGCTCACTAAAGCGGGAAGTTGCTGCGAGCTCCGAGGTGGCCGAGATCAAGGAGTTCCTGACCGCTCTGGGGTTGCTGGATCCAGGCGCCTCCTCCGGCCACCTTCGCCGGTGGCTTGGCGTACTCCGCTGGTCCTCGGCGGCGGCGCTCGCCACGGCTGCAATCGAGCTGGTCCTGATACTCCTCCAGGGCGGCCTCTGGATGCGGACGCTGGCCCTCGCCATTGCGGCGGTCGTGGCTGCTCTGAGCGGGCAGGCTTTGTCGTCGGCGCGCAGACGCGGCAAGGCGGTGGCCGATTCACCGACGCGGATCGGCGAAGGCGTGCTGGAGGACGCGAGGGCAGTGTGCCCACTCACGTCGGTGAGCACGTCGCCGTCCCTTGCGATGGCTTTGTATGGACTGAGCGTGCTCGACGACTTGGATCTGAGGGAGGCGCTCGCGGTGGGCTTCTCCGAGACATTGCCGTGGAAAGACGATACGGACGAGGGCAACATGACCGGGCCGGGACTCAAAGGCCACGACAGCGGTCTGCACCCCGCTGGTGGCGGAGGTTCAAGCAGCAACAGCGAGGCCGGCATGGGTCTGGCCGATGGTGAGAACCTGAGTGACGATGGGGAGGACGGAGGGGATGAATGGGACATCGGGGATCCATGGGGCACAGGGGACGCAGGCCTTGGGGACAGCGACGCTTCCAGCCGCGATGGAGATCGGGACTCTGGGGAGAGTTCGGGTCATGGCGGAGGATCGGGCAACGGGGAGAGCTCTGATCACGATGGCGGCTCCACACACAGCAACGGGGGTTCAAGTCACGGGGGTGGGGGCTCGAGCTCCGGGAGTGGGAGTTCGAGCCACGAGAGCGGCGGAGCAAGCAGTACTTGGGACCACGGGTCGTACTGAACCTGTTCTTCGTCCTCCGAATTGTTGAAGTGCTGCGAGGGTGCGGCCACGTTTGACGGTCTTGCCGACGTTGTAGCGGGGCGCGGGTCGGCGGTTGGGATGCCTGGCGGACGTCCCGGAGCCGGGTCTGGTGCGTATGGGTGCGCCGACCGGTTGGGCGAGTGCGGGACGGAAGTTCCGAAACCCGCGCCGGGCCCGGGCGAGTGTTGAGCTAGCGGGGCGGGCGGGTTTCTCTCATGGATGAGGCAGGTCCTCAGTCAGGGGCGAGCGAGGCGCAGCTGGGCTCGTGTGTGGACCTAGCGTTCGGCGATCCACTCCGGTACCAGATAAGTTAGGCGACCGTCGCCGAGCCATGCCGATCACGACATCGAGCGCACTGGAGTCCGTTTTCGTGAGCTTCAGCAGGCGCGCGTAGGCGTCCGTACGCTTCCCCGAGCCGAACCGGATCCGGAACCATGGCCCGCCTCCTCGCGTGAGAGGGCGGGCCATGGCTCGTCAGGGGTGGCTGGAAGGTGGGAGATCGGGGTTGGTGGCCGGGGCCGCCCCGATCAGGAAAACAGGGCGTCTGGGTGGTCAGGGCCGGGTGCGCGGACGTTTCATTGCGTTGCTGGGACGAAGGTCCAGCGCTGGGTGTCGGATCCGTTCGCGTCGCGCAGCTTCACGTTGCCTCGCGGGATCACTGGAGGCTCGGCATTCCAGAGCAGGTCCTCGCCGGGGACCTTGATGACGAAGGTGCCGTTGCCGGCCGGCTCAATGGACCAGACGGTGGCGTCGCGGCTGGTGATGACCGCCTCTCCTTCTGTTGCCTGCCGCGCTGCGGCGTAGCTGTCGGACGTTTGGGTCATGCTGAGGCCGACGTTCTGGATGGTGTATCCGCTCTCGCTCCGTTCGAAGTGCCAGAGTTCGAACGGGCCTGGGCTTTCCCGGGTGCTGGAGACGAAGACCTCCTCGCCTGCCTGGTAGGCGCGTAGCGTGCTGTGTGAGGCGACGTTGGTGATCCGGTAGGTGTTCGAGGGAGCTGCGGCCTGGGCGCTGTTGGCGGTGGCTGCGGTGGTCAGGCCGGTCATCGCCCAGGAGCTGAGCAGCAGAGCCGATGCCAGGGTGGTCCGGATGAGGCCGCGTGTGCCGCGACCTCGGTGTGTCTTCAACAACACATCCTCCTTGTGCAACTGATCGACCTCCGGCCGGGCGACCGTCGGAGCCGCCAGAAGCTCAGCTCGTCCGGAGCGTCGAGGGCGTCCTGGGCCTGGTCCCGGGCCATGCGGAGACGGGGAAGGTGAACGGCAGCCCGTCGTGAGTTGGGACATGTTGATCATCGGCAGTGGGCGGCCGAGCGGCTTCGCGCTTGCCGCAGACGGCGACAGTGGGCTGATAGAAGCAGTCGTTGAGCACCCGGATGCAGGACCTTGGCGAGGTGGCGCAGCATCGTGCGCAGCCGGGCCGGGCTGGCCACGGCTGTCGTGACGGCCAAGGAGTATCTCTACTCCCGGCCGGCCGCCGGCTTCGGCGATCGCGGTCGCGGTGCAGATCTGCTAGCGGGTGAACTTCGGCCGCGCCGACCTTGGCCCTCGCTTCGGCGATGAACGTCCGATCATGTGCCGGAACCGTGCCGAAAAGCAACCAACGGCGCGCCTCGGTCTATCCAGAGACAGACGGAGGTCCTCCAAGAACCGAGAAACCCCAGCTCAGCGTGCCGAGCTGGGGTTTCTGTGCGGTGCGCCGCCAGGGACTCGAACCCCGGACCCGCTGATTAAGAGTCAGCTGCTCTAACCAACTGAGCTAGCGGCGCTTGCAGGAAGGAATATACCGGCGATCCAGAGCTTGGTCGAATCGGTATCAGCCGGACGGCCATGGCTAGAATAAAGTTCGGCATCCCAGACAGGAGCGTTGATGTTCGACTCGCCCGCCGACGTGACGGAGCGGCTCGCCGCCGTCGACTACCTCTCCGACGACGCCGTCTCCACCTCGGTGTTCCTGGCGGCCGCGCTGGGCAAGCCGCTGCTGGTCGAGGGCCCCGCGGGGGTCGGCAAGACGCAGTTGGCCAAGGCCGTGGCCCGGGCCACGGGCGCCGAGCTGATCAGGCTGCAGTGCTATGAGGGGCTCGACGAGGCCAGGGCGCTGTACGAGTGGAACTACAAGAAGCAGCTCCTGCGCATCCAGGCCACCAGCGCCGACGACGACATCTTCTCCGAGGAGTTCCTGCTGGAGCGGCCCCTGCTCAAGGCCATCAGGGCCGAGGGGCCGACCGTGCTGCTCATCGACGAGACCGACAAGGCCGACGTCGAGGTCGAGGGGCTGCTGCTGGAGCTGCTGTCCGACTTCCAGATCACGATCCCCGAGCTGGGGACCATCGCCGCGACCCGCAGGCCGTACGTCGTGCTGACCTCCAACGCCACCCGCGAGCTGTCGGAGGCGCTCAAGCGGCGCTGCCTCTACCTGCACATCGAGTACCCCACCCCCGAGCGTGAGCGCGACATCGTGCTCAGTCAGGTGCCGGACATCCGGACCGGCCTGGCCGAGCAACTGGCCAGGACCGTGGCCACGCTGCGCGCCCTGGAGCTGAAGAAGGCGCCGTCGGTGGCCGAGACCGTCGACTGGGCCAACACGTTGCTCGCGCTCGGCCGCGCGGAGCTGGACGAGGTCACGATGGCCGGGACGCTGGGCGTGGTGCTCAAGCACGCCTCCGACCAGACGCGGGCGATCAAGGAGCTGGGGCTGCCGGATGCCTGATCTCCTCGAGCGGCACGTCGGCTTCCTGCGCGCGCTGCGGGCGGCCGGGATCCCGGTGTCGCCTGCCGAAGGGCTGGACGCGGCGCGGGCGCTGCGGGTGATCGAGCTGGCCGACCGCGAGTCGCTGCGGGCCGCCTACGCGGCCACGCTGGTGAAGAAACCGGCCTACCGGCCGGGGTTCGACGTGCTGTTCGACCTGTGGTTCCCGGCCTCGACGACCGGCCTGCACGCCGAACGTCCGCACCAGGCCATCGATCCGGAGACGGCGACGGTCCCCGAGCTCCGCGACCACCTCGCCCACCTGCTCACCGAAGGCACCGAGGGGGCCGAGCAGGAGCTGCGCGCCTTCGCGCAGGCCATGGTCGAGCGCTTCGGCAGGCAACCGGCCAGCCCGGGACGCCAGAGCTGGTTCTCCTTCAGCGTGCTGCGCGCCCTGTCGCCGGAGACGCTGATGGCCGGCATCCTCAGGAACGTGCTGCGGGACGGCGAACGCGGCGGCCTGGCCGAGAAGAACGTGCGCCGCCGCGTCACCGCCGGCATCCGGCGCTTCGAGGACGCCGTCGCCTCCGACGTGCGCCGCCGCATCGCCGAGGAGTCGGGCGTCGAGCGCATCGCCCGTTCCGCCGTCCGTCCGCCGCTCGACCAGATCGACTTCCTGCGCGCCACGAAGGCCGACCTGGCCAGGCTGCGCAGGGAGGTGTACCCGCTGGCCAGGCGTCTGGCCGCGCGGTTGACGATCAAGCACAGGAAGGGCCGGCGGGGCCGGCTCGACTTCCGCAGGACGATGCGGGCCTCGCTGCAGAGCGGCGGCGTGCCGCTCACGACCTGCTTCAAGCCGCCCCGGCCGCACAAGCCCGAGCTGGTCATCCTCTGCGACACCAGTGACTCGGTCTCGTCGTTCGCCCACTTCACGCTGCTGCTCACGTACGCGCTCAGAGAGCAGTTCACCAAGGTGCGGGCGTTCGGCTTCGTGGACACGGTGGACGAGATCACCCGGTTCTTCGTGCCGGGCGCCGACATCGTCGAGGCGATGACGCGGCTGGCGAACGAGGCCGACATGGTCCGCTTCGGCCGCACGAACTACGGGCACGCGCTGGAGCGCTTCGCCGAACGGTACGGCGACGCGATCGGCCCCAGGACCTCGCTGCTGATCCTCGGCGACGCCCGCTCCAACTACCAGCAGCCCGCCCTGGACGTGCTCAGGTCTTTGGCGGCCGGGTGCCGCCACGCCTACTGGCTCAACCCCGAGCCGCAGGCGCAGTGGGACACGGGCGACTCGATCGCGGGCGCGTACGGCTCGGTCGTGCCGATGTCGGAGTGCCGCAACGTCGCCCAGCTCACCGCGTTCATCGAGACCCTGGCGTGAAAGCGCCTCACACGCGCTGCAGTTCCCTGGCGGCGATGCGGGTCAGCACCTCGATCTGCTCGGCGCTGAGCACCCTGCCCTCGACCGACCTGATCACCTTGGCCGCCAGCCGCGGCTTGAGCAGCGTGAGCCCTTCCGCGACCACCATGCCGCTCCTGGGCAGGATCCCGCAGTGGACGGCGAGCATCGGCGTGATCGTCACGGGGACGCCCGACTCGCGGGTCAGCAGCTCGGCGAACGCCTCGGCGGCCTCGACCAGCGGCTTGGCGGTCTTGCTGCCGTACTTCTCGCCGAAGAACAGCCTTCCCACGTAGCAGGCGATCTCGGTGTCGGGGCTCCACGACTCGTTGTCGATGATCCACACCCCCGCGGGGCCGATCACCAGGTGGTCGATGGAGGCCTGACCTCGGATGGCCCGGCCGTCGAGGACGCTGTAGCCGCGCCGGCTCAGCGACCTGCGCAACTTCCGTGCGGTGATCGTCTCACCCCGCCGGGCTCCACGCCACACGGCCGTCTTGTGGAAGGCCCGCCAGTCGAGGTACCAGTCTCCCGCGGCGACGAGGCCGGCGAGCAGAAGGCCGATGAACGGAGAGGCGCCCGTGAGATCGAACCTCAGCGCGAGCGCGACCCCGATCACGAACCCCACGCCGGCCTTGACGTACCGGGCCCGGCGCCGGTTCTCGGCGTCCTCCCGCCAGAACTTCTCGTACCACCATTGCGGGGACGACCCTGTGTACTTGTCGTTTGGCTGCACGTAGATAGAGCCACCAGCCACGGCAAACTCCCCGAATGCGTAGATGGAATACGGGATCTGCCGCACCGAAGATCCCTCGCCGATCAAGAGATACCCGCCTCTCAACCAAGGCGAGCCTAAGGTGAGGGAATTAGTACCCGCAAGACCAGCAAATGGCCCTCGACCGACCAGTCGGTATGCTAAGGCGGTGACAAGGGGGACGATGTGAAGGAAGAACCGGTCAGAGCGCGGTTGCTGGCCGAGGCGACCAGGCTGTTCGCCGAGCGCGGCTTCGAGGGCACCTCGGTGCAGGAGATCGTCGCGTCGGCCGGCGTCACCAAGGGCGCCATGTACCACTATTTCGACTCCAAAGATGATCTGCTGCACGAGATCTACGGCCGGGTGCTGCGCATGCAGATGGACCGGCTGACGCAGATCGCCGACGGCCCGGGGACGCTGCGCCAGCGCCTGCACCGGGCGGCGGCCGACGTCGTGGAGACGACGACCGCCAACCTCGACGACTCCAAGATCTTCTTCAGGTCGATGCACCTGCTCGCGCCGGAGACGCAGAAGAACGTGCGCGCCGAGCGCCGCCGCTACCACGAGCGCTTCCGCGCCCTGGTGGCCGAGGGGCAGCGCCAGGGCATCTTCAGCGACCGCGTCCCCGCCGAGCTGGTCGTCGACTACTTCTTCGGCTCCGTGCACCACCTGGGCACGTGGTTCCACACGGCGGGGCCGCTGACCGGCGCCCAGGTGGGCAAGCACTTCGCCGACCTGCTGCTCACCTCACTCGGGGCCGGGGACGTCGACGAGTGAGGCCAGCGCCGCCCGATGGTCGCCGGGCGTGCCGAGGGCGATCTCGGCGGCCTTGGCGCGCTTGAGATAGAGATGCACGGGGTGCTCCCACGTCATCCCGATCCCGCCGTGCAGTTGCACGGCCTCCTCGGCGACGCGCACCGCCACCTCCGCGTTCCACGCCTGGGCCACGGCCACCGAGACGGCCGAGTGGTCGGCGGCGGCGCTCCTGGCGGCGGCCCTGGCCCTGACCACGTCCAGCCACAGGTCGGCCAGCCGGTGCTTGATCGCCTGGAAGGAGCCGACGGGCCTGGCGAACTGGCGGCGCTCCTTGACGTAGGCGAGCGTCGTGTCGAGGCACCATTCGGCCACCCCGAGCTGCTCCGACGCCAGCAGCCCCGCCGCCGCCCGCAACACCTCGGCCAGATCACATGCCCCCACCGGCCTGACCCGCGCCCCGTCGAACGTCACGGTCGCGACCGGCCTGGTCAGGTCGAGCGAGGGCGCCACCTCGACCGAGGCGCCCTCGGTGACCTCGTAGAGCGTGCCATCGACGGGCACCAGCAGCACGTCGGCGACCTCCGCCCCGGCCACGCCGGTGACGCTCCCCGACAGGCGTGCGCCGTCGAGCCGCAGCGCGGCTCCCCACCCCGGCCGGTACGGCGACGCCGCGAACGACACCGCCAGCGCCGCCGCCCTGCGCCCCTCCGCCAGCTCTGCGAGCAGGGCGTCGCCGGTGGGCAGCAGCGCCCGCGTGGCCAGCACCGCGCTGGTGAAGAACGGCACCGGCGCCACCGCCCGGCCCAGTTCCTCCAGCACGACGGCCGCCTCGCTGGCCGTCGCCCCCGCGCCGCCGTGCTCCTCGGGGATCAGCAGCCCCGCCACCCCGATCTCGCCGGCCAGGGTCTTCCACAGGTCCAGGTCGTAGGGGTCCGACTCGATCCGCGCGAGCACGGCGGCGGGCGGGCACCGGTCGGCGAGCAGCCCGCGCACGGCCGCGCGCAGCTCCTCCTCGACCTCGGAGTACAGGAGTGTCATCGCGGCAGCTCCTTCCATGGCACGTCCTTGTCGACGCGGGGTTCCGAGGGCAGTCCGAGCACCCGTTCCGCGATGATGTTGCGCAGGATCTCGGAGGTGCCGCCCTCGATCGAGTTGCCCTTGGCCCGCAGGTAGCGGTAGCCGGGGCCGCGGCCGTAGAAGTCGACGTCCTCCGAGCGGCGGAAGGTCCAGTCGTCGTAGCCGAGATCGCGCCGGAACTCCACGTCGAACCCCGACAGCGCCTGGTTGAGCTCGGCGAACGACAACTTCATCCCCGAGCCTTCCGGGCCCGGCTGGCCGGCGGCGAGCTGCTCGCGCAGCCGCGCCCCCGACAGGCGGGTGACCTCGGCCTCCACCCAGAGCGACAGCAGCCGCTGGTGCAGGTCGTGGGTGCGCAGCTCGGGGTGCTCGCGCCAGGCGTCGAGCACCGCCGCGGCCATGCCGCCCCCGCGCCCCACGGGGGCGCCGCCGATGGCGACGCGCTCGTTCATCAGCGTGGTCTGGGCGACCCGCCAGCCGTCGCCGACCGCGCCGAGCCGCAGGTCGTCGGGGAGCCGCACGCCGGTCATGAAGACCTCGTTGAACTCGGCCTCGCCGGTGATCTGCCGCAGCGGCCGCACCTCGACGCCGGGCGCGCGCATGTCGCACACGAAGTACGTCAGACCGCGGTGTTTCGGCACGTCGGGATCGGTGCGGGCGACGAGGATGGCCCAGCGGGCGTGGTGGGCGCCCGACGTCCACACCTTCTGACCGTCCACCACCCACTCCTCCCCGTCCCTGACGGCCCTGGTCGCCAGCGTGGCCAGGTCGGACCCGGCGCCCGGCTCGCTGAAGAGCTGGCACCAGATCTCCTCCCCCGTCCACAGCGGGCGGAGGAAGCGGCGTTTCTGGTCTTCCGTACCGAAGGCCAGGATCGTCGGCGCGGCCATGCCCAGGCCGATGACCTGGGCACCGGGGTCGATCTGCGGCGTATGGGCCAGCTCCCGTTCGACGACCTGCTGCAGGTCCCTGGGCGCTCCCAGCCCGCCGCACCCCTCGGGGAACCACACCCAGGCCAGCCCCGCGTCGAATCTGGCCCGCAGGAACTCCAGCCGGTCGCCGTCGGGGTCGTGCGCCTCCAGGAGCGCGGCCACCCGCGCTTCGACGTCGGTCACATCCATCGCTTCAGCTCCTGGTAGGCAAGAGAGCGCTTGTGCACCTCGTCGGGGCCGTCCGCCAGGCGCAGGGCCCGCGCCCCCGCCCAGAGCCCGGCCAGCGGGAAGTCCTGCGAGACGCCGCCCGCGCCGTGCACCTGCACGGCCTTGTCCAGGATCCACTCCACGGTGATCGGAGTGGAGATCTTGATGGCCTGGATCTCGGTGTGGGCGCCCTGGTTGCCGACCGTGTCCATGAGCCAGGCCGTCTTGAGCACGAGCAGGCGCAGTTGCTCGATCCTGATGCGGGACTCGGCGATCCAGTCCTGGACGACGCCCTGCTGGGCGACGGGCTTGCCGAACGTGGTCCTGGCCAGCGCCCGCCTGCACATCAGCTCGACCGCCCGCTCGGCCATGCCGATCAGGCGCATGCAGTGGTGGATGCGGCCGGGGCCGAGCCTGGCCTGGGCGATGGCGAAGCCGCCGCCCTCCTCGCCGATGAGGTTCTCCTTGGGAACGCGGACGTCCTCGAAGACGATCTCCGCGTGGCCGCCGTGGTCGGCGTCGGTGTAGCCGAAGACGTGCATGCCGCGCTTGATGTGCATCCCCGGCGTGTCGCGGGGCACGAGGATCATGCTCTGCTGCCGGTGTTTGGGCGCGTCGGGGTCCGTCTTGCCCATGACGATGAAGATCTTGCAGGTGGGGTTCATCGCGCCGGAGATGAACCACTTGCGGCCATTGATGACGTACTCGTCGCCGTCGCGGACGATCGAGGTGGCGATGTTGGTGGCGTCGGAGGAGGCCACGTCGGGCTCGGTCATCGCGAACGCCGAGCGGATCTCCCCATCGAGCAGCGGACGCAGCCACTCCTTGCGCTGCCACTCGCTGCCGAACATGGACAACACTTCCATGTTGCCCGTGTCGGGCGCGGCGCAGTTGGTGGCCGTCGGGGCGATGGTCGGACTCCGGCCGATGATCTCCGCCAGCGGCGCGTACTGGAGGTTCGTCAGCCCGGCGCCGTGCTCGCCGGGCAGGAACAGGTTCCACAGTCCGCGCTTCCTGGCCTCGCCCTTCAGCTCCTCCATCAGCGGCGGAGGGCCCCAGCCGCTGGTCGCCGCCTGTTCCTCGAAGGGGGCCTCGGCGGGATAGACGCATTCGTCCATGAAGCGCAGCAGTCGTTCGCGCAGGTCCTCGGTGACGGTGTCGAAGGCGAAGTCCATGCCGTGAGCCTACCGACCGGCCGGTATGAGTGTCGACAGGTGGTCTCCCACAAAAAGGTGCATGTGGCCATCAAAGCCATTTCCCGGACACCCTTAGGGTTGCCGCCATGACCGCGAAGCTGCCTGCCCCTGTGGTGCTCGAGAACGACGTCGTCCGGCTCGAACCGCTCACCCTGGACCACGTTCCCGACCTGTTCACCGCAGGGGGCTGCGACGAGGAGATCTGGCGGTGGATGCCGGTCTCCGCGCCGCGCTCCGAGGAGGAACTGGGCAAGGTCGCCAGAGGGCTCATGGACGACGACGCGCACGTGCCGTTCGCCGTCGTCCCCGTCGAGAGCGGGCGGGCGGTGGGCTGGACGACCTACGGCGACGTGCCCGGCTTCGCCGAAAGCGTCGAGATCGGCTGGACCTGGTACGGCCGCTCGGTCTGGCGCACGGCCGTGAACACCGCCTGCAAGCTGCTCCTCCTCGACCACGCCTTCGAGCTCGGCTACAACCGCGTCCTGCTCAAGACCGACATCCGCAACCTCAGATCCCAGAACGCCATCAGGCGCATCGGCGGCGTGCACGAGGGCACCCTGCGACGCCACCGCAAGAGGCCCGACGGAACCTGGCGCGACACCGCGTATTTCGGCATCCTCGAAGAGGAGTGGCCACAGCATCGGGCTCGGCTACAACGTTGACGGGAAGGCGGCCTCTGGTCCCGCATGACTGATCGGCTGGGGGGCTACTGGCTCGGCGCCCGGCTCGACGGCGGCGGGCACGTGATCGTCCGCGAAGCCTACGACGAGTCGGGCACCCGCCATGCGCTGGGAGTGCCCCTGCTGCCGGACGCCGCGTCCAGGGCCAGGTTCGCCGCCTCGGCCAAAGCGGCCGGGCACGTCCGCTCGCTGTCGGTGGCCACGCTGACCGAGGCGTGCCCGGACGGCGAGCCGCCCTACCTGGTCAGCGAGTACGTCCCCGGCCCCACCCTGCGCCAGGTCGTGAACCGCCACGGCCCCTACACAGGCGACGACCTCTACCGGCTGGCCACCGCCACCGCCACCGCGCTCGCGGCCGTGCACGAGGCCGGCGCCGCACACGGCGCGCTCACCCCCGAGAAGGTCGTCCTGGGCGCCGAGGGGCCCCGGCTGGTCGGGCTGGGCCTGGCGGACGGCGACGGCGGCCCGCCCGCCGACGTGCACGCCTGGGGGCGGCTGCTCGTCTACGCCGCCTACGGCGCCGACGACCGATTAGGCAAGGGCGAACGTCTGGATCGCCCCTTACGCGGGATCGTCGCCGCCGCGCTGCACCCCGACCCCGACCGCCGCCCGAACGCCCGCCAGCTCCTGATGTCCCTGCTCGATGCCCCGCAGTCCCAGCAGGGCCGCCTGCTCCCTCCAGAACCCGTCGACGACCCGCCGCTCGGCGCCCGCGCCGAAGCCCTCTACGCGCGCCTGGCCCCCTCCGACCAGGAACTGGTGGCCGACGTGTTCCTGCGGCTCGTGGAGGTGGCCCCCGACGACGAGGTGGCCTGGGACGAACTGGTCTCAGGACGCTCCGACGACGAGGCGGCCTCGATCAGGCGGGTGCTGGAGGCGTACGGCAAGGCCGGCTTGATCAGCGATCGGGGCACCCTGGCCATCACGTACCCGGCGCTGCTGCGGGCCTGGCCCCGGCTGCGCGAATGGCTCGACGGCGAGCGGGACGGGCTGGCCGTGCACCGCGAACTGGCGCGGGCCGCGCGGCGATGGGAGGCGGGCGGGCGGCAGGAGGCGGCGCTGTTCCAGGGGGAACCGCTGGACAGGGCGCTGGCGTGGGCGGCAGGCGGACGGCGGCGGGTGACGTTGAGCGGGGGCGAGCGCACGTTCCTCGACGCGGGGGTGGCGCGGGTGCGGCGGCGGGCACGCCGCCGCAGGGTGTTCACGGCGGGACTGCTGGCGGTGGTCGTGCTCCTGGCAGGCTGGCAGACGCTGCGGCAGCAGGGCGAGACGGAACGGCGGCTCGAACACGCCATGGCCAGGGTGGCCGCCTCGCGGGCGGAGGCGCTGCGGCTGACCGACCCGGTGACGGCGCGCCGGCTGAGCCTGGCCGCCTGGCGGCTGGCCCCCGTCCCCGAGTCGCGGCGGGCGCTGGGGGCCGTGGACGCGGCCGTGGCGGCCTTCACCGACCCGCTGGCGGGGCCGCGCTCCATGCACGCCGTCAGCGGCGACGGGGCCCGGCTCGCGTCCCTGGACGAAGGGACGCTGCGGGTCTACGACCTCGACACAGGCCGCGAGATCGCCCGTACGGCAGGGCCCGAGCAGAGTGTGCGGGCGATGGCCTGGGCACCCGGCAGCCGGACCCTCGCCCTCGTCGGGGTCGACCGCTCCTACCTGTGGGACGTCGCCACCGCGCGCCTCGGCCCGCCCTTCGGCAGAGGGCTCGGCACGCCAGGCGAACAGTCGGCGTGGTTCAGTCCCGGCGGCGGGCTGCTGTTCGCGGCCGCCAGGCAGTCCGGCGAGCGATGGGCATGGGACCTGCGGGCGCGGCGGGCCGCCTACGTCGGCGAGTACGCCGTGGTCGGGCCGGATGATCGGGTGGCGCTGGTGTTCGCGGGCAAGGAGTCGCAGCTGCGCCGCGACGGCCGGGCCACACCCGCGCCGTGGCTGGAGCGGATGCCCTGGGAGTACGCGGCCTTCGCCCCGGACGGGCGGCGGGTGGCGATCGCCGAGGAGAGCGGCATCCAGGTCTACGAACTCGACGGGGTCCCCACCGAGGACACCCGGCTGCGGCCCTCCCCGGGGAACCTGCGCTTCAGCGCCGACGGGCGGCTGCTGGCCGGCACGGACAACGATCACGTACGGGTGTGGCGGCTCTCCGACGGCGCCCTGCTCGCCGCACGGCCGGTGGCGGCGACCGGCGCGGACCGTTCGGCGCAGGCCGTCTTCACCCCGGACGGGCGGCGGCTGCGGGTGCTGACCGGCCGCGGCACCGTCCTGACCATCGACCTCGGAGGCGGCCCCCCGCCGACCGCCGACGACATCTGCTCCCGCTACGGCGGCCTGTCCCCTCAGGACTGGGCCCGTCACCTGCCCGAGCTGCCTTACCGCGACACCTGCTGAAGGGTCTAGCGTGCGGTGACGTCCTCCGAGACGACGCCGGGGGTCAACGCCGCGGTGGCGTCCTCCTGCCTCGTTTCCGCTTCCTCGGGCTCGGGGGCCGGGGCGGGGCGGGAGTGGTCGGGGCTCAGGCGGCCGAGGGTGATGGTGCCGCCGATGGTCAGGGCGCTGGCCAGCAGCGCGGGGATGGCGGTGGACGGGCTGGTCGGCAGAGGTTCGCCGAGCAGGATCGCCCCCGCCAGGACCGAGGTGATGGGGTCGATGACCTGTACGCCGGCGTAGGCGATGCCGAAGAAGCCCACGGCGTACGAGCGTTGGAGCAGCACCACCGCGCAGATCAGCAGCACCGGCACGGCGAGGGTGAACCAGTGCACGAGCCTGCCCCAGTCGCCCTGCATGCCGCCGCCCACCACGCGTACGAACGTGGAGACGGTCGCCGTGACGACGCCCGCCCCCACCGACAGCAGCAACGCCTTGTTGGCGCCCTGGACGCGGCTCGCCATCACCTGCGAGACCAGGACGATCACGCCGATCACGGCCACGAACCCGAGCGCCGCCCCGTTGCCCAGCCTCGGCGTCACGTTGTGCTGGGGCACCAGCAGCATGAGCCAGAGCAGGCCGACCGCCACCGCGATCGAACCGAAGATCTCGGCCCGGTACGGCTTGCGCCCGTACATGAACGCGGCCAGCGGCACCGCGAACACCAGCGTGGCGACGCTGATCGGCTGGACGGCGACGAGCGGGGCGAAGCTCAGCGCGACGGCGTGGAGGCTGGCACCGGTGAAGCCGATGATGCCGCCTATCAACCAGCGCGGGCGTCTGACCAGCTTGAGCGAGGCGCCCTCGGCGACGGCCTCGTACTGCTGCAGGGCCGCGCCGATCGCGTATCCAAGCGCTCCCGCCAGCGCGATGATCATCCCGACCCAGGTCATCGTCGCCCGCGCAGGGGCATGGATCCTTCCAAGAGCATTGCTCTAGCTTATGAGGCGAGCGAAGCGCCCGAATCATACTTTGGATGGATCGTTCGCAAACAACTATGCGTGATCCGCATGAACCTGCGGTGCATCTTTGGGGTCGCGGGTCAGGACTTTTCCGGACAGACGCAGAACAGGTGGCCCTCCGGGTCCTGAAGGACGATCCAGCCGACCTTCCCGTCTGTGACCCCAGGCTGGAACTCCGGCTTGGTCGCCCCGAGTTTGACGTACTCCTCCGCCGCCCGCTCCACGTCCGGCACCCGGAAGTCCAGGTGGAACTGCTTGCCGGGGCTGGGCCACCGCACCGGCTCACGGTCGGGGACACGGCCGAAGTAGATGTTCGTCGTCCCGTCCCCTACGGCCGCGTACTCGTCCTCCGAGTACTGGATGTCCAGCCCTGTGACCTCGTGGTAGAACGCGGCCAGCTTCTTCGGTTCCGCGCAGTCGATGGTGAACGCTATGAGCTTCGCTTTCGTCGTCATGCGGACCAGGGTTCCAGGCGTACCTGTCACCTCCTGTCAGGTACGTTCCTCAGGTGCTGAGAAGGTCGTGGAGGCGCCAGCCCTCCTTGTCACCGGCCAGGCGGAGGGCGAGGTCGGCACGGCTGGCCAGATCGAGCGGCAGGACGTCGAGAGTGGCGTGGCCATGGGCGAGTCAGTCGAGTGCCGCCCCGACCAGAGGACCGGCGGTACGGACAGTCGCGGCCAGAGCGACGGAACGCGTGGACCCGCCGTGGAGGATGATGTTCCGCTGCCGGTAGAGGCGGCGCAATCCGGCTCGGAGATAGCGGTTGACCCGGCCGAGGGGCTCGGCCGGGTTGGAGACGAGCTCCTGAGTACGCTCGAACGCCGCGACAGTGGCAGGGACCGCCGAAGGGGTCTCGGGACGCGTACGCAGCCAATCGGCCATGCGCCGGGCCCGTTCCCTGTTGTTGGCACCGATGCGGGACAGGTCGTACGCGAGACGGGAGTTGGCGGCGAGGATCTCCTTGTCATGGCTCAAGGCGGTCAGCTCGGCGCGCGGCCACCCGGCGGTCACCAGCGCGGCGGCACGATCGGCCGAGACAGCACGGCCCTCGTCGCGGTCGGCGTCGTCGGTGTCGCAGAACAGCAGGGCTTCGAGCGCGGCCCACGCCCCCGCCACGGCCTTGCTCGGCGAACTCTCGGTGAGCGCGGAGGCGAGTTCGAGCGCGTCATCGATGCGCGACCCGGGGGTGCCGATCTCCGGCAGTTCGTACAGCGCGTCCACCCGTTCCAGGGCGAGCACGTTGACGGCGGGATCGCCCCGGCGGAAGTCCAGCGGCTCGGCGATTCCGCTCATGAACACCTTGGGATAGACGTCGAACGGGGTCCGGCGACGGCGGTATCGGACACGGTTGCGGATGCGGTCGAGCCTTTCGGTGATCTCGTGAACGGCCGAGATCGGGTCCCTGGCGTGTACGCGGAACAGCAGGCCACCGCTCGCCCTGACCGCCGCGATGCTCGGGAACCCATCCAGCCGCCTCTTCACCTCGTCCTTGGCGAGCCAGAGCGATGATTTCACCGCGGACTGCGACGCCGGGATCTTGTCCTGGATGACGACCATGCCCTCGTAGTCACGCTCCCCACGGGATTCCAGGGCCATGAAGAGCTCGACCAGGTCCACGGCGGTGGCCGAAGCGTCGAGCCGGATTCGCAGTTCGCGACGAAGGAAGTCTTGGTGGAAGCCACCGTCAAGCATGTGCGAGGCGAGACAGCGGGCGGAACGTTCCACGTCGACATGGCCGTCCGCGATGAGGTCCCGCCAACGCCGGAGGTATCCGTCGCAGACCAGATCTGCGAGCAGGACGAGCGTGCGCTGGCCCCGGGTGCCCGACTTGACGGGGGTCTTGCAGGTCAGATGGATCTGCCTGCGGATCTGCCCGTCCCCGATCGCGCTGTCCGTGGCCAGCCTGGGCAGGAGCGAGTTCCGTACGCACCAGGACATCGCCTTCTGCGACAGCACGTGACGATCCACCCAGTCGGCGGCTTCGACGGCTTCGCGCATGGCCAGGACCGTTCCAAGATCCCAGAGTCGCCGATGCCACGGCTGCCAGGACTCAACCAGCTCGCACACGCGGGCCTTGATCAGGGCATCTACGTCCGAGCGGGCCATCTCGCCTCCGAAGAGTCACATTCCCCGGACGTACTGTTACGGATAACGATTGCGATCAGCGGCCGGGGGAGTTATGGTGAACATGTCTAGGGCAGGGGAGCCGCTCGAAAGAGCCGCTCCCCATCGCCTATTCTGGGGTCAAACTTTACGCACAGTGACCCCGTAGGTCTCCGGAATCGCTCAAACGACCGAGGTCAGCGCCGCCTTACGGCTGATGTGACCCGCTTGAGAATGCGGTCCCACTCCGTCCCGAACGGGTTGTCCTGGACCAGATATGTCCACGTGGCCGTGGGCCGCTTGAGGTCGGGTTCCGGCGCCTCGAACGACTCCAGCGAGCGCCGCTCCACCTCCGCCAGCAGCGCCTTGTACTCGGCCACCGCCTCCCGATGGAACTCGTCGATCGGGCTCATACGGCCCAGCGCCCGCAGGTGGATGCCCTCGCGCAGGTCGGTCAGGAACGCCAGGTGCTCGGTCCAGCAGCGGTCGATGGCGTGCAGGACGATCTGGCGGGCCGTCTCGTCCCTGGTGTCCTCGGGCATGGCCGCCCAGCGGTCGGGGTCGGCCGAGGACAGGGCTTTGGAGGCGGCGTCGCCGTGCAGGACCTTGTCGCGCCACTCCAGGATGAGCTCGCGCTGGCGCTCCAGCAGGCGGGTGTAGCGCCAGGTGTTGCGGTGGATCTCCACGTTGACGCCCTCGGCGACGCGTTGGGCGTGGCCGACCAGGTATACGCCGCGCCGGTGGCGTACGAGGCCGTCGGCGTCGGCGGCCGGCGGTCGCTCGTCGGGGACGAACTGGCTGATGAGGTCGTCCTGCGTGCTGATGAAGAAGACCGAGGCGCCGGGGTCGCCCTGGCGGCCCGCCCGGCCACGGAGCTGGTCGTCGAGGCGGCTGCTGGCGTGGCGGCCCGAGCCGATCACGTACAGGCCGCCGAGCTCGGCGACGCCCTCGCCGAGGCGGATGTCGGTGCCGCGACCGGCCATCTGGGTGGAGACCGTGATGGCGTCGCGCTCGCCGGCCTTGGCGATGATCGCGGCCTCTTCCGCGTCGTTCTTGGCGTTGAGGACGACCGGCGCCAGCCCCCGGCGCTGCAGCAGCTTGGCGAGGTTCTCGGACTCGGCCACGTCGAGCGTGCCGATGAGGATGGGCCTGCCGGTGGCGTGGGCCGCCTGGATCTCCTCGACCAGGGCGGCGTCCTTGTCGGGGACCGTCGGGTAGATGCGGTCGGGCTCGTCCTGCCTGACACACGGCCGGTTGGGCGGGATGACGGCGACCTTGAGCCCGTAGAACTCACCGAGTTGCTCGTTGACCGCCACGGCCGTGCCGGTCATGCCGCAGATCTGCGGGTAGCGGCTGATGAGGCCCTGGACGGTGATCGAGTCGAGGATCTCGCCCTTCTCGCTGGGCGGCAGCGCCTCCTTGGCCTCCACGGCCGCCTGCAGGCCGTCGGGCCAGCGCTGGAGCAGCGCGACCCGGCCGCGCGAGGGGTTGATGAGCTGGACCTTGCCGTCGCGCACGATGTAGTCGACGTCGCGGGCGAGCAGCGCGTGGGCGTGCAGGGCCAGGTTGAGCTCGATGAGCGCGCCCGGCTCGTGCTCGTCGTAGAGTTCGACGCCGAGGAGGTTCTCGACGCTGTCGGCGCCCTTGGGGGTGAGGTAGACGTTGCGCGCCTGCTCGTCGATCTCGTAGTGGTAGCCGCGTACGAGCTGCCTGACCAGCGCCGCCATCTCGGGCACGGCGCTGCCGGGGTCGGCGGCGCCGGCCATCACGAGCGGCACGCGGGCCTCGTCGACGAGCACGGAGTCGGCCTCGTCGATCAGGGCGACCTCGGGGGCGGGCACGATGATCTCGCCAGGGTCGGTGCGGAGGCGGTCGCGCAGCACGTCGAAGCCGATCTCGCTGACCGGTCCGTACGTCACGTCCTTCGCGTACGCCGCACGCCGCTCGTCGGGGGTCGAGTTCTGGCCGATCCAGCCCACGGTGACGCCCAGGGCCTCGTAGAAGGGGCCCATCCACTCCGCGTCGCGCCTGGCCAGGTAGTCGTTGACCGAGATCACGTGGACGCGTTTGCCCTGCAACGCGTAGCCGGCCGCCGCCATGGCGCCCGACAGCGTCTTGCCCTCGCCCGTCGCCATCTCGGCGACCTTCCCCGCGAGGAGGGCCAGAGTGCCGAGCAACTGCACGTCGTACGCCCGCAGCCCGAGGGTCCTGTCGGCGGCCTCGCGCGCGATGGCACAGAACTCGGCCAGATCGTTCATGTCGGGCTTGGGCAGCTCGTCGAGCTTGGCGACCCGATCGGCCTGGCTGTCGGCCGACTTGACGATCTTCAAGTAGGGGGTCAGGGGCACCCCACCTGGACGATCCAGGAGGTTCCTGAGAATTCCCGTTAGTGAGGCCACAGTTCCTCCAACGCGCGCTTCGCCGACACCGTTCCCTCACGCGAGGGGTGGGAGCGGAGCGACGATACGGCAAGCGTCGCCGTACCGGACCTTAACTCATCCTGACGCCCGAACCGTCACACCCGCTCACGCCCGAGTCAGCCCGCTTCGGACCCAAGAGCGAGGACCGCGACGGCGGCGAGCAGCAGGACGCACCCTGACCAGGCCAGAGGTGTGAGCTGCTCGCCGAACAGCACCACGCCCAGCATGGCCGCGCCCACGGCCTCGCCGAGCGAGATGATCGAGACCGTGGTGGCGCGCAACGCCGTCAGGGCGCGGAAGAACAGCCCGTAGGCCAGCGCGGTCGGCACCGCCCCCAGGTAGAGCAGCAGCGCGACAGACACCGCACTGACCTCGGGCACCACCCCCTCCACCAGCGCGAACGGCACCAGGCATGCCGCGCCGACGAGGAGGCCGCCGACGGCCGTGCCCTGCGAGTCGTCCTTGTGCACGCGTGAGAACAATGTCACCCCTGCGTACCCCGCGGCCGAGGCCAGGGCGGCGGCGATCCCGGCGATGGAGTACGTACGCGACTGCAGTGCCGTCTCCCCCGTGAGCAGGACGAGCCCGATCAGGGCGGCGGCCAGCGCGGCGCGCGCGACCCGGCCGAGGGGCTCGCGCAGGAGGAAGCGGCTGCCGAGGGCGGTGAAGACGGGGGTGGCGCCCATCGTCACGACGGTGGCGACGGCCACGCCAGAGTGGGCGATGGCGGCGAAGTAGGCGGTCTGGTAGACGGCCATGCCGGCCCCCACCACCAGGACGCGCCGGTTGAGCCGGACGGGGGAAGGGCGCAGGGCCAGGAGGAAGGCGGCGCCGAGGAGGTAGCGCCACAGGGAGACGCCGACGGGGCCGAGGCCGCCGGTCTCGAACAGCAGTGAACCGGCGGCGCCGCCGGTGCCCCAGGCGGTCGCGGCCACGCAGACGTAGAGGGTGCCCCGGCGGGCGGAGACATGGGTCATGACAGGAGTTCTCCGGATGGAGTGATCGGAATGGGCCCGGTGTGCGGGCAGCGACCACCCCCGGATCGGTCAGACCCGGATATTTCTGGAAACGCCGCCCGCTAGAGGGCCGGCGGAGGAGAACAGATCAGACGTCTCGGCACGGGCCACACCCTAGCCCTACGAGCCATCGCGGATCATCCGAATATCACGAGTGCGCGGTACGCCTCAGGGTTTGCGGGCCACCCCGCCCAGCAGCAGTTCCTCCCAGGACGCGAGCGGCCCCGGGATGCGCTCGTCGGGGCGCCATTCGGGGAAGTGCACCACCCCAGGATCCACCGGCACCAGGCCGTCGAAGTAGGCGGCGATCGACTCCCGGTCGCGGAAGTAGCCGGTGCCCATGGTGGCGTGGAGCATGGCCTCCAGCGCCTGGGCCTTGGGGTTGACGGCGGCGAGCATGTTGGAGGCGGCCAGGTGGCTGCCCGGCGGCAGCGCGGACATGTAGCGCTTGACCAGCCCGTGCGGGTCCTCGTCGTCGGAGAACAGGTGCAGCACCCCGATGGCCAGGATCGCCGTGGGCTGCGACAGGTCGATGACGCGGGTCAGAGACGGGTGCCCGAGCACGGAGGCCGCGTCGCGGACGTCGGCGGTGACGGCGGCGGCGTACGGGTTGCCGCTCAGCAGGGCGTTCGCGTGCGGCTCCACCATGGGGTCGATGTCGACGTACACGACCCGGCACGTGGGGTCGGCGAACTGGGCGACCTCATGGGTGTTCTCCACGGTGGGCAGCCCGGCGCCGAGATCGATGATCTGGCGGATGCCCGCCTCGCGAACGAGGAAGTCGACGACCCGGCCGATGAAGGCGCGGTTGCACCAGACGAGGTTCACCACCTCGGGGACGGCGTCCTTCAGGCGGCGGGCCACCGAGCGGTCGGAGGCGAAGTTCTCCTGGCCGCCGAGCAGCGCGTCGTGCACGCGGGCCACGCTGGGCCGTTCCGGGTCGACCCCGGGCGGCACCCACTCGTGTCCGGGGTCCACACTCATCCTTTGTTCCCCATCCTGTCGGTGACGCGGATGGTAGCCGGAGGTCCTCACGCCCTGCCATGACCGCAGGCAGTCAGGCAGAGCCTGCCCGATTTGTCAGTCTTTCTAGGTATACGAGTGCTTTGCCCGACGTTTACCTACAGTTGCCCGGGTAGCGGAGGGATGCCCGAGAAGACGGAAGAAGAGAGGAAGGAGCGCCCGATCGCGGCCCTTCGGCTGCGCGGGCCCTCAAGCGGCGGGGTCGTCAGGGCCACTTGGGGTCGCCGGAGGGTTCGACGGGGCCGTTCAGCACGTTCAGCCGCTCCAGAAGTGTGATGAACGTGGCCGCGTACGGCGAGCTCTCCATCACCGCCGCCACCCGAGGCCAGTCGACCTGCTCCCGCAGCGCCCGCACCGGGGCCAGCAGCGCCCCGTAGTCGCAGGCGTGCTCCGACAGCGGCAGCAGCCACGAGATGACCAGGTCGGTCGCCTCCAGCACGGGGACGATCACCGCCGAGGTGTTCAACGGCTCGGCCCGGTCCAGCAGCGCGTCGGTGATCGGCAGGTCGGAGACCCGGAAGATCAGGTCCACCAGCCGCCCTTCGTCGTACGCCTTGACCAGCCAATCCTCCGGGGGTTTGGCCGTACGGAAGCCCAGCGCGCGCAGCGCCTCCAGCGCGGCGGGCACATCATGCTCGGTGAGCACGAAGTCCACGTCGTGCAGCGAGGGCGCCGCGCCTCTGGCGTAGGCCGCGCAGCCGCCCGCCAGCGCGAACTTCACCCCGGCATCCTTCAACCCCGAGCTGGCTCGCTTCAGGGTGTCGAGGATGGCGTCGGTGACCGCGTGGCCGTGGCTGCTCATGTGGTCGGGCTACCCAAACGATCGTCAACTAGGCGTTGGATCGGAGCATGGACATGACCTTAAATTCCTGGGCGTTTTCGAGTACGTCAGGAAATAGCAGAAAATTTCCCTGTTCGTCGTAGCGGAAAAAACATGTTAAAGGGTGTCCCCCACGGGCAGAGGGAGCGTCATGGCTACTTTGCTCTGGATCATCGCGGTAATACTCGTCGTTTCCGGGATCTACGTGATCCTGGCCCGTCGCGACCTCCTGTGGGGGATCGTGCTCATCGTCCTCGGGTTCCTGGTCGGACCGGGCGGGATCAGCATCTTCAATGTCTAGGGGGCGGCACGGCCCCGATCCCCATACATCCTGCCGCCGGGCCGAACCCCGAGAACGGTCCGGCGGCCCCGATAGTTTTGCCGAAATATCGGCGCCACCGCACCTCTTTTCCGCCCGCGGGGGCATGAGAGGCGTGTGAGCACTTTTCCGCCGTTCAGCCGCTATGAGACGAGCGCGGCCTCGGCGAGAGTCCGCGATCAGCTCACGCGGCTGCGGCACCACATGCGTACCGAGGCCATTCTCGACGAGGCGACGGCCCGGCTGGCCACCGAGATGAACATCCGTCCCGCCGAGGCCGCCGAGCAACTCGCCAGGATGGCGCAGCACAGCGGCCTCGAACTGATCGAGATCGCCCGGGGCATCGAACGGCCGCCCGAGCAGGAGCGGCCATCCCTCGACGTGCCCGATTGGGTGCAGGGCATGCTGGAGGCCGTCCACGCCTCCGCCCTCTACCTCACCCCAGTCAAGGACTCGATGGGCCGCGTCGTGGACTTCCTGATCCTCGCGGCCAACGAGCACGCCAGGACCGTGTCCGGGCGTACGGCCTCCGAGCTGAGGGGACGGCGGCTCATGGCGGCCAGCCCCGGCGTGGCCAGCTCGGGGCTGCTCGACGACTACATCACCGTGTACGAGAGCGGCGAGGCCGTGCACCGGGAGCCGCTGGAGTTCGTCGAGGTCATGGACTACCTGCTCTGGCCGGCCACGCTGAGCGTGCGCGCGGCCCGCGTGAACGACGGGCTGCTGGTGAGCTGGCGCACGCTCGACGACGAGGAGCTGCTCGTCTCCGGCTGGGAACGCGCCCAGCGCCTGGCCGAGCTGGGCTGGGGCGAGTGGAACCTGGCCACCGGCCGCACGCTGTGGACGCCCCAGATGTATGAGATGTTCGGCCGCGACCGCGCCGAAGGGCCGATGTCCCTGGAGGAGCTGCCCTGCGTGGTGATGCCGGAGGACCTGCCCGTGGTCGAGGAGCAGATGCGCTCGCTGCTGGAGTACAGGGAAGCGGTCGAGACCGAGTTCAGGATCCAGCACCGGCACGGGGTGCGGCACCTCGGCGTGTTCAGCGAGCCGATCCTGGACGCCGACGGGCTGCCGGTCAAGGTGCGCTGCCTGGTCCAGGACGTGACCAAGAACCGGCGCAGGGAACGCGCCCTGGCCGTGGCGCACGAGCTGGCCCACCGGCAGCGCAAACGGGCCGAGGAGGAGCATCGCGTCACCGTCCAGCTCCAGAACACGATCATGCCGATCCGCCGCGGGCTCATCCAGCTGCCCGGCCTGACGGTCGGCGTGCGCTACCTGCCGGGCGAGGAGCTCACCAGGCTCGGCGGCGACTGGTTCAAGGCCAGGCTCATCCCCGACGGCCGGGTCCTGCTCGCCATCGGCGACGCGATGGGCCACGGGCTGACCGCGGCCAGCATCATGCTCCAGATGCGTTCTGGGCTGGCCGGGCTGGCCTACACCGGCGCACCCGCGGGACAGCTCACGACGTGGCTGAACGACCTCATCGTGCACTCCAACGAGGGCGTCACCGTCACGGGCACCGCGATCGTCGGCCACTTCGACCCCGAGGAGCGCACCTTCGCCTGGACGAACGCCGGTCACCCCGCGCCCGTGCTCGTCAGGCAGGGCCGGGCCGAACTGCTGGAGTCGACGCCCGGCATGATGCTGGGGGCCTTCGACGCCACCGAGTACGGAATGAACACCACCCGGCTCGAACCCGGCGACTCCCTCGTCCTCTACACCGACGGCATCGTCGACCGGCGCGGGCAGGACCTGGGCGTCGGGATGGAGGCGCTGGTCCAGGCCGCGCGCCAGTGCGTCGACGACGATCCGGAGGAGCTGATCGACTGCCTGCTCAAGCGGCTGAGCGGCCACAAGGCGGAGGACGACGTGTGCCTGCTGGCCGTTCGGGTGCTCTAGCAGGCTCCGTTGCCGTCGTTCAGGCAGTAGACGCCGTACGCCCTGCCCAGCACCGGCAGCGCCACGTTGCGGACCCTGATGCCGCCGGGCGTCATGCCCTTCTCCTGGCCCTTGTGGGCGTGCCCGTGCAGGATCAGGTCGGCCCCCGCCGTGTCGACCGCCTCAGCCAGCAGGTAACTGCCCAAAAACGGGTAGATCTCCGGGGGTTCGCCCTCCAAGGTCTCCTTGATCGGGGAATAGTGCGACAACACCACGCGCTCGTCGGCGACGATCTCCTTCAACGCGACCTTCCACGCCTCGGCGATGTACCGGGTGTGGGAGACGAAGTTCTTGATCTCGCGTTCGCCGAACTCGCTGGCGCACTTGCCCGCGAACCCGCCGCCGAACCCCTTCCCGCCGACCACGCCCAGCTTCTTGTCACCGCACTGCACCACGACGCCGTCGTCGTCGAGCACGATGACCCCGGCGTCGCGCAGTTCGCCGGCGATCTCGTACTGCAGATCAGAGTGATAGTCGTGGTTGCCGAGCACGGCCACGACCGGGATCGGCAGGCCGCGCAGCTCGTCGGCCACCACGCGCCCCTCCTCCAGCGTGCCGTGCCTGGTGAGGTCGCCCGTCAGCATGAAGACGTCGGCGCGGTCCTCGATTCCCTCGAGTTTGCGCCGGTACTGGCCCCCCATGTCCTCGCCCAGGTGGATGTCGCCCACGGCCGCGATGCGCAGGTCAGTCAAGATGCTCATCCTCCCCCGGCACGTTGGCCTCCACGACGTTGATCTCGTTGTGCACGTGGAGCTCGGGCGCGACCTCGTGCGCCACCTGGCCGAGCCGTTCGCGCTGCCCGGCCCCGGTCACCTGGCCGCGCAGGAACAACTGATCGCCTCGGATGTCGACGCGGATGCCGAGCTCGTTGGTGCGTGCGTCCTCGGCCAGCGCCTGCTGGACGCGGGCCGCGACGTACTGCGGAGCTTCCATCGCTCGCCTCCTTCTTCTGTCGCCGCATGCCCGGGTAAGGACAGCTCAAACAGCTTGGATAAGTTCGATGACCCCCCGTTCGGCCGTGCTGACGACCGGCCCCGGACGTTAGGCGACAAACGGGACGGGCAGGTGTCCGGCATGCAAGACAACGGAAAGTGGCACGAGGAAAGGGACGCCAGGGGCCACGCCATGGTCCCCGCCACACCGCGCGACGTCGTGCACATCAGGGTGGGATCGTTCCTGCTGGTGGCGTTCTTCGCGTTCACGGTGCTGGGGCTCATCACCGGAGCGCCCGTGATGACGGCGATCGCCCTCGTCCTGGCCATCGTCACAGTGATCGACATCGTGCTGGCCGTACGGCGCCAGGAGCGGCGGAGCAACGGAGAGGCGGGCTGATCCGCGTATGACGCCACTCCGAGGGCGGGTCGTGGTGGTGACGGGAGCCAGCGGCGGGGTCGGGCGTGCGGTCGTGCGCGAGCTGGGCTCGCGCGGGGCCAGGGTGGCGCTGATCGCCCGGGGGACGACCGGGCTGGGGGCGGCGGCCGTGGACGTGGGGGTGGAAGGGGGCAGCGCGCAGGTCTTCGAGGCCGATGTGGCGGATTACGATCAGGTCAGGCGGGCGGGGGAACGGATCGAGGCGGAGATGGGCCCGATCTCGGTTTGGATTAACACCGCCTTTTCCTCAGTTTTCGCCAAATTTACTGACATTTCCCCAGACGAGTATGTTCGTACCACTGAGGTCACGTACCTCGGGTACGTCTGGGGCACCAAGGTCGCCCTGGACCTCATGGGGCCGCGCAACGCCGGCGCCATCGTCCAGGCCGGATCGGCGCTCTCCCAGCGTGGCATCCCGCTGCAGTCCGCGTACTGCGGCGCCAAACACGCCATCAAGGGCTTCACGGAGTCCGTACGCACGGAGCTGCTGGCGGACGGGAGCGGCATCCACATCACGCTGGTGCAACTGCCCGCGCTCAACACCCCGCAGTTCGACTGGGTCCTGTCCAAACTCCGCCGCCATCCGCAGCCCGTCCCCCCGATCTACCAGCCGGAGGTGGCGGCCAGGGCGATCGTGTACGCGGCCGAGCACCCCGAACGCAAGGAGTACTGGGTCGGAGCCAGCACGGCCGCCACCCTGCTCGCCCAGCGCGTGGCTCCTGCCCTGGTGGACCGGTACGTCGCCAGAACCGGAATCCGGTCACAGCAGACCGACGAACGGCCGCCCACCGGGATCTCCAACCTCTGGAGACCCGCCGACGAAGCCCGCGACTACGGGGCGCACGGGGCGTTCAACCATCGCTCGCACGCGCACAGCCCCCAGGTCTGGCTCTCCCAGCACCGCGGCCCCCTCCTGCTGGCGCTGGCCGGCGCCGCTGCCGCCGCCCTCGCCACCCTCCGCCGCCCCAAACGCTGACCCGCTTCCAACCCCCGCCACAGCGCTCCCTGCCCAAGCCACCCGCCCTGCCCCCACATTCCCCGGCCCGGCCATGACCTTCCTGGCCTTGCCGCCACACGCCCCGGTCCTGCGCCGACCCCATTGCGCCGCACACCGCCACACCACACCCCGCCGACCCGGCGCCCGAACGCTGCGCGACAGCGGCCCGCAACGTCGCCCGGAGCCGTACGCCTGGTGAGTGTCGCACGACGCGTCCCGTGTGTTCGGTGGGCGGCACGGCGTCCATGGCGTGGTGGCGTGGCCGTTCCCAGGTGGCCCGGGAGGAGGGTTGGCGGGAGGTCCCTGGTGCCGCAGGATCCGCAAGGAGCGTGGGGCGTGGGTGACTTAAAGAGGCCCGGGACGGGTAGGCGGCGGGAAACCGTTTCGAGGAGGCCATGATGCCCGAACGCGATCTTCAGTTCCTGACCGAGTTGGCCGCGCAACTGCGTGTCGACTCCGTGCGGGCGGCCGATGCGGCCGGTTCGGGCCATCCGACCTCGTCCATGTCCGCCGCCGACCTCATGGCGGTGCTGTTCGCCTGCCACCTGCGCTACGACTTCGACCACCCCGGCAACCCGGCCAACGACCATCTGATCTTCTCCAAGGGCCACGCCTCCCCCTTGCTCTATTCGCTGTTCAAGGCGGCGGGCGTCATCGACGACGAGGAGTTGTTGTCGTTCAGGAAGCACGGGAGCCGGTTGGAGGGGCATCCGACCCCGAGGTTGCCGTGGGTGGACGTGGCGACCGGTTCTCTGGGGCAGGGGTTGCCGATCGGTGTCGGGGTGGCGATGGCCGGGCGGCTGGAGCGGTTGCCGTACCGGGTGTGGGTGTTGTGCGGGGACAGTGAGCTGGCCGAGGGGTCGATCTGGGAGGCGGCGGAGCACGCGGGGTGCGAGGGGCTGGCCAATCTGACGGCGATCGTGGACGTGAACAGGCTCGGCCAGCGCGGCCCCACCAGGCATGGGTGGGACACGGGCGCGTACGCGCGCAGGTTCGGCGCGTTCGGCTGGCACACGATCGAGATCGACGGGCATGACCCCGGCCAGATCGACTACGCCTTGGGCGACGCGTGCAACACGCGCAGGCGGCCGACGGTCATCCTGGCGAAGACGCGCAAGGGCGAGGGCGCGGTGGAGGTGGAGAACCGCGAGGGAGCCCACGGCAAGGCCCTGAAGAATCCCGGCAAGGCCGTGGACGAGCTGGGCGGCCGGCGTGACCTCCGGGTGGAGGGGCACAGGCCGGAGGAGGCCCCCGAGCCGTACCGGTTCGCCTCGAAGCCGTTGGAGCTGCCCGCGTACGAGGTGGGCGAGAAGGTGGCGACGCGGACGGCGTACGGGCAGGCTCTGGCGGCGCTCGGCGCGGCCAGGGGGGACGTGCTGGCGCTGGACGGCGAGGTGGCGGATTCGACCAGGACGGAGGCGTTCGGCAAGGAGTTCCCCGAGCGTTTCTTCGAGATGTACATCGCCGAGCAGCAGCTTGTGGCCGCGGCCATCGGGTTGCAGGTGCGCGGGTTGAGGCCGTACGCGGCCACGTTCGCGGCGTTCCTGACCAGGGCTCACGATTTCATCAGGATGGCCGGGGTGAGCGGGGCCTCGATCCGGCTGGTCGGGTCGCACGCCGGGGTGGAGATCGGCGAGGACGGGCCGTCCCAGATGGGGCTGGAGGACCTGGCCATGATGCGTACGGTGTACGGGAGCACTGTGCTCTACCCGTGTGACGCCAACCAGGCGGCGGCGCTGACCGCCGAGATGGCGGATGTGGAGGGCGTGTCGTATTTGCGTACCACGCGCGGGAACACGCCGGTCATCTACGGGCCGGGCGAACGTTTCCCCGTGGGCGGCTCGCGGGTGCTGCGGCACTCCCCCGGTGACAGGGCCACGATCGTGGCCGCAGGGGTGACCGTGCACGAGGCGCTGGCGGCGGCCGACGAGCTGAAGGCGGAGGGGGTTCCCGTGGGGGTCATCGACCTGTACTCGATCAAGCCCGTCGACTCGGCGGTGCTGGTCGAGGCGGCCACGACCACGGGCAACCTCATCACGGTCGAGGACCACCGCCTCGAAGGCGGTCTGGGGGACGCGGTGATGGACGCCGTCAGCGAACTCGGGCCCCGGGTGGTGAAGCTGGCCGTGACCGAGCTGCCGGGGTCGGCCACGCCCGAGGAGCAACTGTCCGACGCACGCATTGACCGCCAGGCGATTCGCCAGGCGGTCAAGCGGTTGTTGTGAGATAAGCCGGGGACGGGGGTCAGCGAGACCTGCCCCTCGTCCTCGACGTCCTCGACGTGGCGGAGCGGGAGGTCCTGCCCGACGTGGCCGACCTCGACGTGGTCGTGGACCTGGTGGTCCTCGACGGGGTCGCCCTCGACCGGGACGTGGTCGTCCGCGTGGCGCTCGTCCTCGACGTCGTCGACGCGGCGGCTCTCCTCTTGGCCCGCCTGATGGCGTTGATGAGCTCCTGTTTGGTCATCTTCGAGCGGCCGACCACGTTGAGTTTGGCGGCCATCATCTGAAGATGCTCTCTGGTGTCGCTGGCGCTGACCGTCTCGGTCATCCGAGCGGCCCTGCTCGTCGCGGCCTTGGTCGTGCGCCCCATGGCGGCCTTGGTCGTGCGCCCCATGGCGGCCCTGGTCCGGCTCGTGGTCCGGCTCGTGGCGCGGCTCGTGGTCCGGCTCATCGAGGCCTTGCGTGAAGGCCCCTTACCGTTCTTGGGCTCCCAGTGGTCGCCGACCTTCTCGAAGGAGCTCTTCAGCGCGGCGAACGCGGTCATGTGCGCGCGCCGCCCTTCTCCGTACTCCTTGACGGCGGAGTCGTGTGCCTTGATCCAGGTGTTCTGAGCCTTCTTCGGCGAACGCTTGATGGTCGACGGCAGCTCTTGTACAGCTGGCATGTCGATTACCTCCTACAGCGGTGGTTCGTCGTAGCGGCGACGTTCCTCGTACACAGTGGTACGGCGAGCCTCGGGCTCCTCGTATACCTCGTGTCGGTGCACCGGCTCGTCAATCGGACCGACGGCCCTGCGTGTGACCGTGATTCGGTATATGCCGAACCCGAGTCCGACAAGGCCGCCGAGCATGAGGATGACACCTACTACGTTGATGTCGAGGCCAGCGAGGTCGAACTCGACGGCCCAGGTGAGGATCGCACCGAGCATGATGAGGATGATGCTTCCGGCGATGGTCATCGAAATTACCTCCTTGACACGAAAGAACCTCTATCCACATGTCGAAAAACAAACCAGTCGTAGTGGTCGGACTGATGGGCTCGGGGAAGTCGTCGGCGGGAACACTCATCGCGCAGGCGCTCGGAATGCCGTTCAGCGACAGCGACCAGTGGCTTCAACGCGAGCACGGCGGCACGGCCGCGCCCATCGCCGTCCATGAGGGTGCGGACGCGCTGCACCGTTACGAGGCGGAACACGTGCTGCGCGAACTGGAGGGCGAGCCGAAAGTCATCGCGGCGGCGGCCAGCACGGTCGAGGACCCGGAGGTGCGTCAGGCGCTGCGCAAGGCGCTGGTGGTGTGGGTGGACGCCTCCGACGAGGTGTTGTCACGACGGATGCGCACCAGCGACCATCGCCCCGACTTCGACCCGACGGTCATGCGTGCCCGTCGCGAACCCTATTTCCGGGAGGTGGCGGACGTGACCTACGATGTCGGGACGCTGAGCCCCGAGCAGGTCAGGGACGCGGTGCTGGACGAACTGGACCGGTGATCGGGACAAAATGGTAAGTAAGATCAGAAAGCCTGGCATAATTGATCATGACGCATGGGTCCCCCGAGGCGCGCGGGGGACCTGTGGCGTCTTTCAGGCAACCAATGGGCGGTGTCGTGCATCTAAGCATCAGTGACGATGCGCTTGGTGCCAGGTGACCCCGAGAGGCTCGGCGGCTTTTGGCTGGCGGCCAGGCTCGGCGCGGGCGGGCGCGGCGTAGTTTACGACGCATACGACGACGAAGGACGCAGGTTCGCGGTCACGGCGCCGCGGGGCGAGGTCGGTCGCAGCTTCGAGCGGGTGACGTGCCGCCATCTGGCGGAGGTGGTCGCGGTTGGAGCCGACGATGGTGTGCCGTACGTGGTGAGCGAGTTCGTGCCAGGGCCCGACCTGCGGCGCGCGCTCAAGGCGCACGGCCCGTACGCGGGTGACGAGCTGGTCGCCCTGGCGGGCGCGCTGGCCTCGGCGCTGCGGGCGCTGCACGAGGCTGGGCTGACGCATCGCGGGCTGAATCCGGAGAGCGTGCTGCTGTCGCCGGACGGCCCCAGGGTGATCGAGCTGGGCGTGCCCGCGGGGGGCACGGTCGGCGGCACGTATACCTATCAGCCGCCCGAGGTCCTGACCGGGGGTGAGGCGGGTCCCGCGGCCGACGTGTTCGCGTGGGGCGCGGTGGTGCTGTTCGCGGCCACCGGGCACGACCCCTTCCACGGCGAGAGCCTCGGTGGCGTCATGCACCGGCTGCTGACCGTCGATCCCGACCTGAGCGTGCTTCCCGACTCCCTGCGCGAGCCCGTGGGGCGGGCGCTGGCCAAGGATCCGGCCGAGCGCCCCGCCGCCGCCGAACTGGTGATCGAGACGCGGACCGAGCTGGAGCCTCCGGACGGGCTCGCGGGCGGCGTGCGGTCGCTGGGCGAGGTGGCCGAGGAGGTCTACCAGACGCTCACGCCACGCCAGCAGGAAGAGGTGCCCGGGCTGCTGCTGCGCCTGCTCGACGGCGACAGCCCCCACGACGAGGGCGACGTCCTCGGCCCGCTCATGGAGGCGGGCCTCCTGGTGCGCCGCAGCGTGCGCGTGCCCCCGTCAGAGACCTCGGCCGGCAAGCTCGTGGCCGTCAGCGACGACCGCCTGGCCCCGGCCAGCGCCGCCCTCTACCACGCCTGGCCCCGGCTGCGCGGCTGGGTCGCCGACGAGCGCGAGGGCATGCCCGTGCACGGGCGGATCCGCGAGGCGGCCAGGGAGTGGTCGCAGCACCGGCGCGGAAGCAGCCGCCTACTCCGCGGCCACGAGCTGGACACCGCGCTCGGCTGGGCCGCGACAAAGCGCCGCCACTTGCGCCTCAACCAGCTCGAACGCGACTTCATCAACGACAGTGTCGCCCTGTCCAAGCAGCGCAGGAAGCTGCTGACCCCGTCACTGACGGCGGTGGCGGCGGTGCTGGCCATCGCGGTGACGATGGCGGTGGTGTCCGTGCACGGCCAGAACGACCTGCGCGGCCGGCTCGTCGAGGCCAACGCGCGGGCCGTGGCCGCCAGGGCCGAGGCGATGCGCGCGAGCGACCCGCGTACCGCGATGCGGCTCAGCCTGGCGGCGTGGAAGTTGTCGCCGGTGTTCGAGGCGCGGGCCGCGGTGCAGGCCTCGCTCGTGCAGCCGGAGCTGGGGGTCTTCACCGACCCGGACGCCGACCTGCGGGCGCGCTACCTGCTGCGCGGCGACGAACTAGTCAAATGGGACACCAGTACGGTCACCGTCTGGAACGTGGCCCACGGCCGCAGGCTCGCCACCTACCCCCTGCCCCCGGGCAGCACGGCGCTGAGCGACGACGGGCGCTTCGCGGAGGGGCCGGACGGCAAACCGTTCGAGGTGGCCACGGCCCAGGCGCCCGCAAGGGGCGCCTACGCGATCAGCAGCGGCAACAGGACCAGGGTCTACCGCGACGGAGCGCTGCTGTTCGACGTCACCGACCGCAAGGTGGCGATCTCCCGCGACGGCGCCAAGGCCGCCTTCTCGGGCCTGAACGGGCGGGTTGAGCTGTGGAACCTGCCCGGCAAAACACGGACGAGCGTCGTCGAGGTCCAGGCCGTCACCGGCGCGGACGCGGCGGCCCCCGCCCTGGCGTTCAGCCCCGACGGCAACACGCTGGCCGTGGTGGGCCGCGACGGGGTCACGCTCGTGCAGGCGGGGCGCACGGGCACGCTACGCGCCGAGCGGGCACACGGGTTCGGTGAGGAACGCACGCCCCCGTCAGCCTCCCTACCCCAGCAGAAGTCCTCAGAACGCTCGAAAGGCCGGCTGCCCCCCGGAGCCGAGAAGACGCCGGGCACGGAGGGGAAGGGCCCGCCTCGCGGTGTGGAGGCCGTCGACGCCCTGGGCACGGCCCATGACGCCGCGGCCCACCCGCCCGTCTTCTCCCCGGACGGCCGCCTCATCGCCCTGCACGGCGCCGGTGAGGTCCGCGTCTGGAACGTGGCCGAGCGCCGCCTCGCGGGCGCCTACCCGCTCCGCGACCCCGAGCACGGCCTGGCCTTCTCCGCCGACGGCCGGTCGCTGCGCTACCTGAGCGGCACGGGCTCGGTCGTCTCCCTCGACGTCTCGGGGCTGCCGGTGCCCGCCGAGGACGGCGCCGCCGCCCGGTTCTCCGGCAACGGGCGGGTCGTGGCCAAGGAGGTCGGCGACGCCATCGAGCTCACCGACACCGTCGACCGCAGGCCGCTCGGCCGCATCGCCGCCGCCGGCGACCTGGCCTTCGACGCCGCGGGCAAGCTGCTGGCCGTCGCGGGCGACCCGGTGACGGTGTGGGAGGTGCCCAGCGGCAAGCGGGTGAGCGTCATCCAGGCGGGCGGCGACGTGCCGGCCGTGGCGCTCTCCCCCGACGGCCGCACGCTGGCCACCGCGCGCGGCAGGACGCTGGAGACCTGGGGCGTGCGCGACGGCCGGCGGATCAAGGTGTACGAGGGGGCGGGCGATCTGGCGCTGGCCTTCAGCCCCGACGGCTCGACGCTGGCCGCGGGGCCCAACCTGCTCGACCTGCCTACCGGCAGGATCGTCCCGCTGAACCTCTCCAACGGCGCGGCAACCCCGGCGGCCGCCTTCTCCCCCGAGGCCGCGGTGACGCCGACCGCGCTGGCGTTCTCCCCCGACGGGCGCACGCTGGCGTTCGGGCTGGAAGGCGGCCGGGTGCTGCTCTGGGACGTGCGCGAGCGCCGGGCCGTGGGCACGATCGAGAGCGGCACGACCTCGGTGAACGAGCTGCGCTTCTCCCCCGAGGGCGACCTGCTGGCCGTCGACGCCGCCCGCACCTCGGTATGGGAGGTCGAAACCATGCGCGAGGTCGGCCAGGTCGGCTCGTGGGCCGCCGGGCTGGCCTTCAGCCAGGACGGCACGCGACTGCGCGGCATGGCGCTCGACGGCACCGTACGCGAGAGCGCGGTCGATCCCTCGCTGGCGGCGCGGGAGGTGTGCGCCAGGGCGGGTGGGGCGCTGAGCGAGGCGGAGTGGACCCGGCTGATCCCCGAGAGCGACTACCAGAAGAGTTGTTAGTCGTGCGGATAGGTCTTGACGACCTTGCCCTGAAGGTTGGCGACCAGGTAGCCGGAGCGGTAGCCGTCACTGGCGTAGACGAGCAGCACCTGACGGGGGTTGGCGAAGGCGAAGTCGGGGTCCACGATCAGATACCGTGTGGTCGGTTTCGGGACGCCCAAGCCGGTGCTCGCCCTTTTGAGCAGGCCGGGGAGGGCGTCCCAGTTGTAGGCGTCCAGGTCCGCCAGCGGGCCGTCCACCGTGCCGCCGGCGCTTGACCGGGTCAGCTCGCCGTCGCGGTACATGTAGGTGTCGTAGAGCTCCTTGTCCCGCTTGATCGGCGCGTTGATGACGGCGTGGGTCGCGTGCACCGACATCCTGACGACCTTGCTGCCGCCCGTGGCCGACTTGACCTTGGCGATCAGGTCGCGGATGCCCGCGGAGGTCAGCAGGCTCGCGGTGCGCGCGGGCGTCTCGGGCGTGTCATCGTCATTCTCGCGCTCCAAGCCGCGGGTCGGCATCGGGACGGATGGCAGCGTCAGCCGGCCACCGTCCGGGTCGTCACCCTGATCGGGGAACACGGCCGGAAGCAGCCGCCACACCAGGACGCCGACCACGACGACCACCGCGGCTGACACCGCGAGCGCCGCGAGCACCGCGTTGCGGGCGGCCCGACGGGGACGCGACGGGGGCTGTTGCGCCGGACGGGCGTACCCGGGCATGGGCGGCACGGTCTGCGCCCCCGCGAACCGCGGCGGCACAGTCTGCGGCCCTGAGGCCACCGGCGGCATCGCGGGTTCCGGGGTGGCGGGGGCCGGCGGTGGGTATGGGGCCGGGCCGGGGTCGGTCAGCAGGCGGTCGAGGGTCTCGGCGTCGGGCCTGGCGGCGGGGTCGCGCCTGAGCAGGGCGATCAGCACGGGGGTGAGCGCCCCTGCCCGCTCCGGCGGCGGCACGTCCTGGTTGAGGACGGCGGCCAGCGTCGCCAGCGTGGTGCTCCTGCGCAGCGGATGCCGCCCCTCGACGGCCACGTACAGCATCATGCCCAGCGACCACAGGTCGGAGGCGGGATCGCCTTCGAGGCCGTTGATGCGCTCGGGCGCCATGTACTCGGGCGAGCCGATGAACGCCCCCGTCGCCGTCAGGTTCGTGGACTCCCGCACCGCCGCGATGCCGAAGTCGGTGAGCACCGACCGGCCGTCCGCGCGCAGCAGCACGTTGGCCGGTTTGACGTCGCGGTGCTGGATGCCGACCGCGTGCGCCGCCCGTAACGCGGACAGGACCTCCCGCCCGAGCCGCGCCGCCTCCTGCGGCGGCATGGGCCCGCGCTGGAGGCGGTCCTGGAGCGAGCCGCCGGTGACCAGCTCCATGACGATCCACGGGTAACCGTGCTCACCGGGGTCGACGATGTGGTGGATGGTGGCGACGTGGGGGTGGTTCAGCCTGGCCAGGGCGCGGGCCTCGCGCAGCACCCTGGAACGCAGCTCACGGGCGGCCGCCGGATCGTGCTCGTCCATCGAGGGGTCGGGCGGGCGCACCTCCTTGAGCGCGACCTCGCGGTGCAGGGCCACGTCCCAGGCGCGCCACACCAGGCCCATGCCGCCGCCGCCGAGCCGCTCCACGAGTTCGAAGCGGTCGTCGATCACCCGTCTGCGCATGCAGAGCAGCGTAGGGCCCGCGCCACTGTCGCCGCCATCAGCGCCCGGGTGTCAGGCTCTGCGTCAATTGTTCAGGCGCTGATGGTCAGGCTCTCCGCCTCGACGCCGTACGAGAACGGCAGGCCCTGCGCGTACCTGGCGAGCTCGTCCAGCGCGGAGTCGGCGATGCGCGCCAGTTCCCCGCCGAGCGATCCGGCGATGTGGGGTGTGAGCAGGACGTTGGGCAGGTCGTAGAGCGGCGAGTCGGCGGGCAGCACGTCGGGCTCGGTGACGTCGATGACCGCGTACAGCCGGCCGCCGGCGAGTTCGGCGACGAGCGCGTCCTGGTCGACGAGCGCCCCTCTGGCCGTGTTGATCAGCGTCGCGCCGTCGCGCATGCGGGCCAGGCGGGCGGCGTCGATGAGGTGCCTGGTCTCGGGGAGCGCGGGCGCGTGCAGGCTGATCACGTCGCACCGTTCGAACAGCTCGTCCAGCTCGACGTGCGGCACGCCCAGGTCGTCGGTCAGGTACGGGTCGGCGACGAGCACGTCCAGCTCGAACGGCCGCAGCAGTTCGATCACCCGCCGCCCGATCCTGGAGGCGCCCACGATGCCGATCGTGCGCCGGTAGTTGCCGAACCCGGGGAAACGTTCGTCCAGGTCCAGGCCCGACCGGTGCTCGCGGTAGAGCTTGGAGATGTCGAGGACGCGCTTGTTGGCGAACAGGATGGAGGCCAGTGTGTACTCGGCGACGGGCTCGGCGTTGGCCGCCGCCGCGGACGAGACGACGATGCCCCGCT
Source organism: Nonomuraea purpurea (assembly GCF_042650645.1). Lineage (NCBI taxonomy): Bacteria > Bacillati > Actinomycetota > Actinomycetes > Streptosporangiales > Streptosporangiaceae > Nonomuraea > Nonomuraea purpurea. The sequence goes on along the minus strand of NZ_JBHSBI010000005.1, from coordinate 227,649 downwards.
GCCAGCACGCCTCGGTGACGTGGTGTTTGACCGAGCCGGCCGCGTGCACGATCGCCCGCAGCCTGGGCGCCCGGGCCAGCACGTCGTGGGTGATCGGCGGGCACCACCAGCTCGTGCAGAGCACTTCGGCCTCGGCCAGGGCCGCCTCCACGGCGGGGTCGGCGAAGTCCGCGGCCACCAAGCCGGGGTCCACGTCGGCGATCGTCACGAGGCGGTCGCGCACCTGGCCGGTGATGAGCTTGGCGGCGATCTGGTGGCCCATGGCGAGCAGCGTTTTCGGCCGCGATTCCATTGTTTTGCTCCCCCCGAGCCAAAATTCCGTCAAATCGATCATAACGAAGGCATCAGTCCTTGACCGCGCCTCCGAGCCCCGACACCAGCCGCCGCTGCACCGCCACGAAGAAGATCAGCACCGGGATCGTCATCAGCGTCGAGGCCGCCATGATCCCGCCCCAGTCGTTCTCGTCCGGTTTGAAGAAGACGAGCAGCGCCGCGGGCAGCGTCTGGTTGTCCTTGGCGGAGATGATGAAGGTCCTGGCGAAGACGAAGTCGTTCCAGGCGGTGATGAAGGAGAACACGCTGGTCGCCACCAGGCCGGGCGCGACCAGCGGGAACAGGATCCGCCACAACACGGTCGCGCGCCCGGCCCCGTCGATCATCGCCGCCTCCTCCAGCGTCTCCGGCACGGCCGCGACGAACCCGCGCATCATCCACACCGCGAACGGCAGCGTGAACGCCAGTTGCACCACCACCAGCGAGGCCAGCGTGTTGAGCAGCCCGAGGTCCCTGACGACGAAGAACAGCGGGATGGTCAGCGCCTCCACGGGCACCATCTGCGCGATCAGGAACATGATCAGCACGGTGGTCCTGAACCGGAAACGCAGCCGGGTGACGGCCACGGCGGCCAGGAAGGCGACGGCGGCGGAGAGCACCACCACGGACAGCGCCACCCCCGCGCTGTTGAGCAGGTAGCGGCCGAAGCCCTCGCCGGTCAGCACCCGGGTGAAGTTGTCCAGCGTGGGATGGAGCGTCCACGGCCGGACGTCCAGCGACTGGATCTCGCCGTCGGGCTTGAGCGCCGACGACACCATCCAGTACAGCGGGAACGCGGTGAGGAACGCCACGACCAGCGCCACGGCGTTCGGCAGCAGACGTCTCCTCACAGCCGCTCCCCACCGCGATACAGCGCCCTGATGTACAGCAGCGTGATCGCGAGCAGGATGAGCGTCATGACCACGGCGACGGCCGAGCCGAGCCCGTATTCTGAGGAGCCGAACGCGGTCTGGTAGGCGTAGACGTTGAGCACGGTGTTCTGGCCCGCCACGCCGCCGCCGTTGGTCATCACGTAGATCTGCGTGAACACCTTGAAGTCCCAGATCACCGACTGGATGACGACGATGGCGACCAGCGGCCGCAACAGCGGCACGATGATCTTCCAGAACGACTGCCACGCCGAGGCCCCGTCCAGCCCCGCCGCCTCCAGCACCGAGGCCGGGATCGCCTGGATCCCGGCGTAGAGCGTGACCATGACCAGCGGGAAGGAGTGCCACACGATCGTCGCCCCGACCACCCCGAAGCTCACCCACCGGTCGTAGAACCAGTTGAAGCCCTCCAGCCCGAGCACCTGGTTGACCAGCCCGAGGTCGGCGTCGAACAGGAACATCCACACGGTCGAGCCGGTCATCGCGGGCGCGGCCCACGCGCCGAGCGCCGCCAGCGACAGCGCCGTCCTGGGCACCGGGCCGACCCTGGTCAGCAGCACGGCCAGCGCCGCGCCGACGGCCAGCGTGGCGACCACGAGGGCCGCGGCGAATCCGACCGTCTGCAGCAGCACCTGCCAGAACCTGGCGTCGCCGAACAGCGTCGCGTAGTTGCCGAACCCGACGAACGTGCTCGGCCGGCCGCCGCCGACCTGGGCCTGCCGGTAGTCGAAGACCGACAGCAGGCCCAGCATGTAGAGCGGGTAGCCGAACAGCGGCACGAGCACGGCCGCCGCGGGCAGCAGGTAGAGCCACGGCCGGGGCCGTCCGGCCGTGCGCCCGGTCCCGCGCCCGGCCCGGCGTACGGCGAGCGCCGTCACGAGCGCCCGAAGGCCGTCTTGACGGCGGCGGCCGCCTCCGAGGTGGCCGCTTCCACGGTGGCCTGCCCGGTGGCGATCTTCTGCAGCATCGTGGGGATGACCTTGCCGTTGTCGATCTTCACCCAGGCGGGGTCGATCGGCACGAACCTGGTCCCCCTGTCGACCGTCGCGAGGAACGGCTCCAAGAACGGCTCCTCCTTCGCCAGCTTCTGGCGCACCCCGGTCAGCGTGGGCAGGTTGCCCATGGCCTTGTACATCTTGGTCTGGTATTCCTCGCTGCCCAGCAGCTTGAGGAAGTCCACGGCCAGCGTCCTGTGTTCGGCGTTCTTCATGACACCGAGGTTGTTGCCGCCGGCGAAGGCGGGCGCGATCGAGCCGTCGTTCCGGCCGGGCAGCGGCACCACGTCGTAGTTTCCCGCCGCCGGTCCCGCGTCCACGGCCGAGCGGCTGAAGTTGCCCAGGATGCCCATGGCCGCCTTGCCGGCGGCGAACAGTTCGACCGTCTTTCCGCCGGTCAGGGAGACGCAGGAACGGGGCGGGCAGATGTCCTGCGTCATCAGGCCCGTGTACGCCTTGACGCCCTTGCGCGACTCGGCCGAGTCCAGTTCGGTGATGTCGCCGCCGGAGTCCCAGATGAAGGGCAGGGCGCCGAAGGTGTACTCGCCGCCGACGGCGATGCCGTACAGGTCGGGACGCTTCGCCCTGATCGTGCGCGCGGCCACGTTGAGGCCGCCGATCGACGTGGGTGGAATGAGCCCGAGGTCGTCGAAGACGTCGGTGCGGTAGTACAGGGCGCGAATGCCGATGAACCACGGCAGGCCGTACTTCTTGCCGTCCACGGAGACGGATTGGAACAGGTGGGCCGCGATGTCCTGGCCCTCCAGGTCCGCCGTGAGGTCGGCCAGGCCGCCGGCGGCGACGTACTCGGCCAGGTCGGTGTTGCCGTATTCGACAACGTCGGGCGAGCTGGCGGGGTCGTTGAAGGCGCCCTTGAACCGCTCGTGCCTGGCGGGCGTGGTCGGGATGTAGGTGATCTCGATCTCGACGCCGGGGTGGCGGTCGGTGAACTCCTTGGCGGCCTCGTTGAGAACCTTGTCCTTGGGGGCGCGGTTGGGTTCGTCGTAGAACCAGACCCGCAGCGTTCCCGTCTTCTCGTCGCTTCCGCCCGAGGCCGGGCCGGTCGAGGGGGCGCAGGCGGCCAGCGTGAGCACGGCCACCGCAAAGTAAAGAAACTTCACTATTACCTCCTGAGCGCTGACACTAAGAACACGTCCGGGAGTCGGGAAGAGTTGTCAGTATTTGTTCTGCATTGCAGAACTTCGTGCTGCAACAGCGCCGAGCCCGGTATGTTGATCCTCGTGCCGCCGGAACGCAACCAGTCCGCCTCGCTCAGACGCGCTCTGACCGTGCTGGACCACGTACGCGAGCGTTCCGGCCTCTCACTCACCCAGCTCGCAGAAGCGGCCGACCTGCCCAAGAGCACGGTGCTGCGCCTGACCGCCCCGCTCATCGAGGCCAGGCTGCTCGAACGCGACCGCAGGACCGGCGTCTACCGGCTGGGCCACGGCACGGTCCGGCTCGGCCAGGCCTACCTGGCCACGCTCGACCTGCGCGCGGTGGCGGCCGAGGAGTCGCACCGGCTGATGAGCGAGGTACGCGAGACCGTCCACCTGGTCGTCTACGACCCGCCCCACGTCGTGTACATCGACAAGGTGGAGAACGAGGCGAACGTCCGTATGGCCTCGCGCATCGGCAGCCGGGGCCCCGCCCACTCCACCGCGGTCGGCAAGGCGATCCTGGCCTGGCAGCCCGCCGAGGCCGTGGCCGAGCTGGTGCTCGACCCCAGGACCAAGCACACGATCACCGACCACGAGCGGCTGCGCGCCGAGCTGGCCGCCGTCAGGCGTCGCGGCTACGCGGTGGACGACCGCGAGAACGAGCCGGAGGTGCGCTGCGTCGGCGCGCCGATCTTCAACCACAACGACGCCGTCACCGCCGCCATCTCCGTCTCCGGGCTCACCTCGCGGATCACCGCCGCGCGGGTGCGCGAGCTGGGGCCGCTGGTGGCGGAGGCGGCGTCACGGATCTCAAGAAAGCTGGGTAGCCCGAGCCGATGACCGACCTCGTCACCTTCGGTGAGACCATGGCGCTGTTCGCCGCCCGCCGCACCGGCCCCTTGCGTTTCGCCCGCGGCTTCGACCTGGGCCTGGGCGGCGCCGAGTCCAACGTCGCCATCGGCGTGGCCAGGCTGGGCCACGGCGCGGCGTGGGCGGGGCGGGTGGGGGCCGACGAGTTCGGCGACCTGATCCGGTTCACGCTGGCGGGCGAGGGCGTGGACGTGCGCGCCGTCGTCGATCCCGACGCGCCCACCGGGCTGATGATCAAGGGCAGGCGCACGGCCGACCTGATCGACGTGCGGTACTACCGCAAGAACAGTGCGGGCTCGCGGCTGCGTCCGGATGACCTCGACCTGGGCCTCATCACCTCCGCCAGGGTGCTGCACGTCTCGGCCATCACTCCCGCGCTGTCGCCGTCGGCGCGCGCGGCCGTCGAACACGCGATCGAGGCGGCGCGGGCCGCCGGGGTGCTCGTCTCGCTGGACGTCAACTACCGCAGAGCCCTGTGGACGCCGGCCGAGGCGGGCGCGTGGCTGCGGGAGGCGGTCGGCCAGGTGGACGTGCTGTTCGCGACCGAGGCGGAGGGACGCCTGATCACCGCCGTCGAGGGGGCGGAGGAGCTGGCCAAGGCGCTGGCGGCGCTCGGCCCCCGGCACGTGCTGGTCAAGTTCGGGGCCGAGGGCGCCATGGAGCTGTCCGACGGCGTCGTACGCCGGGCGGAGCCGTACGACGTGACCGAGGTCGACTCCGTCGGGGCCGGAGACGCGTTCGCCGCCGGCTGGCTGGCGGACTGGCTGGCCGGGGCCGACCCCGACGAGCGGCTCAGCACGGCGTGCGCGGCGGGGGCGTTCGCGGTCACCTCCCAGGGCGACTGGGAGAGCCTGCCGCGCCGCGCCGACCTGAGCCTGCTGCGGCGGCCCGCCGACGGCGTCAGCAGGTGAGAGGCCCGCTTGTCAAAGGGCCGGGCACGTGACGGTCAAAACCCTCTCCCGGATGGTGTGCTCCCACTTTTACGCGCGGGCTCGATGGAGAGACGCTCGAAGAGAGGGAGATGGTGATTATGGAATACAAGGAGTGGAACATCCAGATTTGGATCAGTGAGGACGACCAGGACGCGGTCACCACGGCCACGGCCGTGCTGTTCACCGCCGACGGCAAGCGCCACGAGAGCGTGGCCCACGCCCGCCGCAAGCCCGGGGACCGGCCGGTACCCGGGATCGGGGACGAACTCGCCGCCGGGCGGGCGCTGGCCGACCTGTCCGCGAAGCTGATCGAGGACGGCGCCGACGACGTGGCCAGGATGGCGAGCCCAGCCTAAGGGGCCCGGCCAGAAGGGTTCGGTCTAAAAGGGCTCAAAGGAGTCCTGCGGTCGCCAGGTGCTTGCCGATCTGGCCGACCTCGTCGTCGTTCAACGGAGTCTGCGGGAGCGCGGTGATCGGGCAGTCGATGATGCCGCGCAGGTGAAGCGCGGCTTTGAACGCTCCGAGGCCCGAGGAGCTGCCGCCCATGCGGCCGCCCCCGACCTTGACGATCTCGAACAGCCTGACCAGGCGCTCCTGCTCCGTCCGTGCCGCCTGCCAGTCGCCGCGGGCGGCGCAGCGGTACAGCTCGACGTACCCGTGCGGGTCGACGTTGCCCAGGCCGGGGACGACTCCGTCGGCGCCCATCCACAGTGCGGAGTCCACGGTCACCTCCGAGCCGGTCAGCACGCTGAACGGCGCCTCGCGCCCCAGGATGACCTCGCGCAGGCCGCCGTCGTCGCCGCTGGAGTCCTTCACCCCGGCCAGCGCGCCCTCTGCGGCCAGTTCGAGCAGCATGGGGGCGCTGAGCTTGGTGTGCACGGCGATCGGCAGGTCGTAGGCGTAGAGCGGCAGCCCGCCCCGCTCGGCGATGGTCCGGAAGTGGGTGCGGATCTCGTCGGGGTGGGTGCGCGTATAGAACGGCGCCGTGGCCACCAGCCCGGACGCCCCGGCCTCGACGGCCACGCGCGCGTGCTGGAGCACCCGCGGCGTGGTCATGTCGATCACCCCGGCCAGCACCGGCACCTGCCCGGCCACGTGCCCGACGACGGTGTCGAGCACCGTGCGCCGCTGCGCGTCGGTCAGGTAGGCGACCTCCGAGGAGGACCCGAGGACGAACAAGGCGTTCACCCCACCCGTGAGCAAGTGATCGACCAGCCGGACGAGCGAGGCCGTGTCCACCTCGTAGTCAGGGGTCAAAGGGGTGCATACGGGGGGAATGACGCCGGTCAAGCTCATGCGCGCTCCTGGATCAGTTCAAGGTCGGTCGCTCCCGCCGCCACCGGGTGGTGGCAGTGGAAGAGGTGGTCGTCGTCGGCCTGCGCCGCGGGCCAGCCGTCGGCACACAGGTCATCTGCCCGCCAGCACCGCGTGCGGAACGGGCACCCGCTCGGCGGCCTGGTGGCCGAAGGCACAGCACCGACCAGCGGGATCGGGTTGATCGGCGAGATGAGCCCGGGGGTGGCGGAGAACAGCGCCCGCGTGTACGGGTGCCGCGCGCCCAACGGCACGGCCTGCGCGGGCGTCTGCTCGACGATCCTGCCCAGGTACATGGCCACGACGCGGTCGCTCATCCTGCGGACGGTCTGGATGTCGTGGGAGACGAACACCAGCGCGAGCCCGAGCCGCTCCTTCAGGTCCAGCAGCAGGTTGAGGATCTGGGCGCGGACCGACACGTCCAGCGCGCTGGTGGGCTCGTCGGCCACGATCAGCTCGGGTTCGAGCGCCAGCGCCCTGGCCACCGCCACACGCTGACGCTGCCCGCCGGACAGCTGGCTCGGCAGCGCCTCCGCGACGCCGGCCGGCAGGCCCACGAGGTCGAGCAGTTCCCGTACGCGGGCGTCGCGCTCGGCGGGGGTGCCGCGGCGGTGCACGTCGAGCGGGTCGCGCAGCACCTGCCTGACGGGCAGGCGCCGGTTGAGCGCCGTGGACGGGTCCTGGAAGACCATCCCGACGTTCGACCCGATCAGCGCCCGCCGCTCGGACTCCTTGCGCGCCCACAGGTCACTGCCTCGGAAGCTGACCGTGCCCGACGTCGGGCGCTGCAGCCCGACCAGCACCTTGGCCAGCGTGGACTTGCCGCAGCCGGACTCGCCCACGATCCCGACGGTCTCGCCGGGGGCGACCGTCAGGTCGGCGCCGGTCAGCGCGTAGACGCGGTCGCGCGAGAACAGGCCGCCCGAGCGGGCCTTGTGCACCACGTGCACGTCCTTCAGCTCAAGCACGCTGCTCACTCCTCACCAGAGTCTGCGCCGGGTGGTGGCAGGCCACCGCGTGGGTGTCGTCCCCCGTCAGTACCGGGGTCTCGGTACGGCACACCTCCGAGGCCATCGGGCACCGGTCGGCGAAGCGGCACCCGGCAGGGAAGTCCGCGGGGGACGGCACCACGCCGGGGATCTGCGTGAGCCGCTCGGCCCCCGACTCCAATGACAACACCGAGCCGAGCAGGCCTCGGGCGTAGTGGTGGGCCGGGGCGCCGACCAGGGTGGCCGTGGCGCCGGTCTCGACGATCTGGCCGCCGTACATGACGACCACGCGGTCGGTGACGTCGGCGACCAGCGCGAGGTCGTGCGAGACGAGGATCAGGGCGAACCCGAGCTCCTCGCGCAGCCTCAGCAGCAGCTCGATGACCTGTGCCTGGACCGTCACGTCGAGCGCCGTGGTGGGCTCGTCGGCGACGATCAGCTTGGGGTCGCGCGACAGCGCCATCGCGATCAGCACCCGCTGCCGCTGCCCGCCGGACAGCTCGTGCGGGTAGGACGACAGCGTGCGCGGAGCGTCGAGGCCGACGAGTTCGAGCAGCTCGGCGGGGGTGCGCCGACCGCCGCGGCGGGTGAGCTGCTTGAGCTGGGCCTTGATGGTCATGGCCGGGTTGAGGGAGGACAGGGCGTCCTGGTAGATCATCGCCATCTCGTGGCCGAGCAGGCGGCGGCGGGCGCGGCGCGACTCGGCCAGCAACTCCCGCTGGTTGAAGCGCACCTGGCCGCTGACGCGGGCGTCGCGAGGCTGCAGGCCCATGACGGTCAGCGCGGTGAGCGACTTGCCGCAGCCGGACTCGCCCACCAGACCGAGCACCTCGCCGGGACGGACGACGAAGCCGATGCCGTCGACGATGTCCACGCCGTCGCCGAACCCGATCCGCAGCCGCTCCACCTCCAGCACCGGCGTGCCCTGCGGCAGCGGACGGGCCCGTTCGGCCAGCCTCTGGGCGGCCTCGGCCAGCCCGGGCAGCTCGACGACCTCGCCGGAGCCGGGGCGGGCCTGCTCGAAGGCGTCGTCCTTCTTGGCGAGCTGATCTATTGGGGCCTTGCGCGCGGCCGGGGCGGCCCAGGAGTCGGAGATGCCCTCGGACAGGATGTTCAGCGCGAGCACGGTGATGAGGATCAGCAGGCCGGGGAAGACCGTGGCCCACCAGCCGCCGAGCAGCACCATGTTCTTGCCGTCGGCGATGACGCTGCCCCAGGAGGGGTCCGGGGGGCGTACGCCGGCGCCGATGAACGACAACGACGCCTCGAACACGATCGCGTCGGCCACCATCACCGTGCAGAACACCAGAACCGGGGCCGCGCAGTTGATCGCGACGTGCTTGATGATGATGTGCGGCGTGCGGGCGCCGATGACGCGCTCGGCCGCCACGTAGTCCTCGCCGTACTGGGCGATCACGTTGGCCCGCACGACCCTGGCCACGGACGGCATGTAGAGGAAGGCGATGGCCATGACCAGCACCGAGACGCTGCCGCCGAACACGGCCACGAGCACCGCGGCCAGCGCGATGCCGGGGAAGGCCATGATCACGTCGAGCACGCGCATGATGGTCTCGTCCACGGCCTTGCGGGAGGTGGCCGCGACCGCGCCGATGATCGCCCCGGCCACCAGGGCCAGCCCGGTCGCGCCGAGGCCGATGATCAGCGACCAGCGGGAGCCGTAAAGGAGCCTGGACAGGATGTCGCGGTTGGCGCTGTCGAGGCCCATCCAGTGCTCGGCCGACGGGCCGCCGCCCGTGGCCGCCTGGAAGTACGGCGAGTGCGGCGCGATCCACGGCGCGAGCAGCGCGGCCAGCACGACCACGGCCACGATGCCGACCGCGACCCACGACAGCGGCTTGAGCCTGCGCAGCCCGACGCCGGGGCGGGACAGCCGTTCCGTCAGTCCACGTCTCATGTGGCACTCCTGAGGCGAGGGTTGACCAGCAGGTAGAGGATGTCCACGACCAGGTTGACGACCATGAAGCCGACCGCGATGGTGAGCACCACGCCCTGGACGACCGCGGGGTCGCCGTCGCGCACGGCGTTGATCATGAGCTGGCCCATGCCGGGCAGGCCGTAGATGGTCTCGATGACGACCGTGCCGCCGATCAGGTAGCCGATGCGCAGGCCCAGCACGGTCAGCGGGGTGATCAGGGCGTTGCGCAGCACGTTGCGGCCGACGACCACGATCGGCGGCAGGCCGCTCCCGATCGCGGTACGCACGTAGTCCTTGTCCAGCTCCTCCACCATCGAGGTGCGGATGATGCGGGTGAGCTGGGCGGCGATCGGCAACGACAACGACAGCGCGGGCAGCGTCATCGACTGCAGCCAGCCGACGGCCGAGTCGGCCGGGTTGATGTATCCGCCGGTCGGGAACAGGCCCTCGCCGACCGCCAGATACTGGATCATCAGCAGCGCGAGCCAGAACGGCGGCGCCGCCACCCCGACCAGCGACACGACCCGGATCACCTGGTCGGGCCAGCGGTCGCGGAACAGCGCCGCCGTCACGCCGAACACCAGCGACACCACCACGGCCACGGCCAGGCCCAGGAACGTGAGCTGCAGCGTCAGCGGCAGCGCGGTCGTGACGGACTCCAGCACCGGCTTCTTGGTGAGCACGCTGGTGCCCATGTCGCCCTGCGCCAGGTCGGCGACGAAGCGGACGTAACGCACCGGCAGCGGGTCCAGCAGGCCGTTCTCGATCTGGAACTGGCGGATCTGCTCGGCGGTCGGGTTCGCGCCCTGGAAGTAGGCGTACTCCGGCTTGATGTTGGAGAAACGCATCACGATGAACACGAACGCGACCACGCCGAGCACCAACGGGATCAGGATGAGGAGCCGCCGCAGCAGCATCCGGGCGACGAGCGTCATGTCCTCTTGGCCTGCAGCACGTTGATGCCGGGGTACGGCTGGGCGCGGATGCCGGAGATCTTCTTCGGGTCCCAGGCGGTCATCAGCTCGTTGTGGACGACCGGGTAGAGGATGGCCACCTCAGCGACCAGATCCAGATATTTGTGGATCAGCTCGCTCTTCTTGGCCTGGTCGGTCTCCTTGCCGGCCTCGTCCATCATCGAGAACAGCTTCTCGGCGTCCTTGCTGCCGTCCCAATGGCTGTACTTCATCCACAGGCCGCCGGGCACGTAGTTGTAGTGCAGGATCAGGTCGGCGTCCATGCCGAACTGCTGGGGGTTCGAGGCGGCGGCGACCACCTGGTAGTCCTGGAACTGGTCCATCTTGGTGAACAGCGCGGCCGTGTCCTGCGGCTCCAGCGTCGTCTTGATGCCGACGGCCTCCCAGGAGGCGGCGATGGTGGGCAGGCAGTCCACGATCCAGCTCACATTGACGGCCATGAGGTTGACCGTCAGGTTGCTGACGCCCGCCTCCTTGAGCAGCGCCTTGGCCTTGTCCGGGTCGTAGTCGTAGACGACGGAGGCCCGCTTGTGGTCGGGGTGCCCCTCGTTGAGGAACGAACTCGACGCCGTGCCGTGGCCCTTGAGCGCCACGTCGATCATCTTCTTCTTGTCGATCGCATAGTGCAGCGCCTGGCGCACCCGCACGTCGTCGAACGGCTTGGTGCCGGTGTTGAACATCAGGAACATGTGGTTCATGCCCTTGCCGCCCTCGACCGTCAGGCCCTGCTGCTTGAGCTGGTCGACGTTGGCGTAGGGGATGTTGTCGGCGATCTGCGCCTCGGCCGAGCCGCCGGAGATCTTGGCCACGCGCGCCGCGGCGTCCACGATCGTCAGCCAGTTCATCTTCTTGACCGTGGCCGGGCGCGGGCCGCTGTAGCCGTCGAACGCCTCGAACTGGGTGTTGGACTTGGGGTTGTGCGCGGTCTGCTTGTACGGCCCCGAGCCCACGGCCTTGCCGCTCTTGGCCTGGTCCCAGGCTCCCGGCTGGCTGAACACGTGCTTGGGCATGATCTTGGCGATCGTCAGCCTGGGCGCGGCGTCGGGGAAGGCGAACTTGAAGACCAGCTCCACGTTCTTGTCGTCGACCTTCTTGACCTCCTTCAGCCAGGACTTGAAGAAGTTGCCGGTCAGGACGTTGTCCGGGCCGAGGATGCGTTCGAAGGTGAACACGACGTCGTCGGCGGTGACGGGCTGCCCGTCGTGCCACTTGGCGCCGTCCCGCAGCGTGAACGTCCACGTGGTCGCGTTCAGGTCGGCCGGCAGTGCGGTCGCCAGGGCCGGGTACGGCTCGCGCGTGATCGGGTCGGTGTCCAGCAGCCCTTCGTAAACGTGCTGGATGCCGGCCATCGCGAACGCCGACGCCGTCTGGGTCGGGTCCCAGCTCTGGTCGTTGCCGTAGCCGATGACGGCGGTGATCAGGTCCTTGTTCGTTCCCGCGCCGACGGAGCCGGTCGAGGCCGGGCCGCCGGAACAGGCGGAGAGGGTGGCCGCGATGAACGCCGCCGCACCCGTCGCTCCGCTGTATCGCAGAAAGTCCCGGCGGCTGAAGTCAGAGCTCACGGATGCCTCCTGGGGGTAGGTGCAGTTCCCGCTACCTGCATCGGCCACGAAATCGCGGCCAGATGTAGAACGTGGGACATCCCATGTCCTATGTTGTGCGTAAAGTGGACGCTAGATGCTGAGCGGACCTGAGGTCAACTGAAGATTTCCGGAATGTTACCTACGACGAAGGGATTTTTCATGGCCACTGTCCCGCGCCCGGCACGGCTCAGTCGCGCCGTAGAGGCCCAGGAGGGCGTCAAGGACCTCATCGTCACGCGCGGGCTGGTGGCGGGCGATCCGCTGCCCACCGAATCGGAGCTCATGGAGGAGCTGAGGGTCAGCCGCAACTCGATCAGAGAGGCGCTCAAGGCCCTGCAGGCGGTCGGGATCGTGGAGATCCGCCATGGTTTCGGAATGTTCGTCGGGCGCATGTCACTGGCCGGCCTGGTGGACGAGCTGACCTTCCACAGCCGCATCACGCTGCAGAACGGCAAGAACCACCTCGCCCACCTCATCGAGATCCGCGAGATCCTGGAGAGCGGCCTCGTCCAGCGCCTGATCGATCTGGGCCCCGAAGCCGACCTGACGCCGATCGCCGACGTCATCACCAGGATGGACGCCGAGGCGCAGGCCGGGCCCGTCTCCCCCGAGACCGACCGCCTCTTCCACGACCTGCTCTACCGGCCGCTCGGCAACCCCCTGGTGAGCCAGTTGCTCGGCGCGTTCTGGGACGTCTACTACCAGCTCCGCGACGCCCTCGGCACCCCCGACGAGACGCCCCGCGACGTCGCCAAGCGCCACCGCGACATCTACACCGCCGTCATCGCGGGCGACAGGACCGCCGCGGTGGCCGCCGTGCAAGCCCACTTCGACGGCGTACGCAACCGCGTGGCCAGGATCCACGGCTGACCGGTCCGGCGCTCGTCCACATGGCCGTGCCGCGAGCGTGCCCTAGGCTGAGAACATGGCCGAAATCGCCGTCCACGACGGTTCGTGGACCTTCAATGGCGAGTTCCTGCGCATCGTGCCCGGCAGCGACAAAGGCGTCCATGAACTGCGCAAGACCATGGGCGAGGTCGTGGTGCCGATGGAGGCGATCGCGGGGATGGCGTTCGAGCCTTCACGCAAGGGCGGCCACCTGCGGCTGCGCCTGCGCAAAGGGGCCGATCCCCTCTCCGACGCGGTCGCCGGCTCGCTCGGCCCGCCCGCCGACCCCTACCGGCTGGCCGTCCCCAAGGCCCGCGCCGGCGTCGCCGAATACTTCGCCGACGAGGTCCGCGACACCCTGCTCGTCTACCAGACGCCCAACAGCCCCTGCGACGACTACCTCCTGCCCGGCCCCGGCGTGCCCATCTCGGCCACGGCCGGCGACGGCACGGCGATCTTCGACGGCGAGCGCGTGCGCCTGGAGTGGTCCGGGTTCGCCAGCAGCGACAAGGACAGAGCGGGGCCGCAGGAATACCCCCTGTCCGACCTGGTCGGCGTAGAGTGGAAGCCGCAGTCCGGCATGGGCTACGGCACCCTGCGCTTCCGGGTCAAGGGCGAGGGCCCCGCGCAGCCGCCGCAGAAGGACCCGCGCTGCGTCTCATGGGGCGTCCAGCGCTTCGGCGGCGCGACGGCCCTGGTCGCCGCGGCCGTGCTGGCCCGGCTGCCGCGCGAGACGGCCGAGCTGCCCCCGCCGCCGCCCCCGGTCTCCGACGACGTACACGACGCCGTACTGCGCCGCCTGGCCGAACTGGGCGAGCTCCACCGCTCCGGCGTGCTGACCGACGACGAGTTCGCCATGGCCAAGCAGGCCGTGATCCGCCGCTTGGAGGGATGATCATGACCCACGACGAAGAGAAACTGCTGCGCAGGGCCATCGCCCTGGCCGCAGAAGCCCGCACGGGCGGCGATCCGCCGTTCGGCTCGCTCCTGGCCACCGCCGACGGCACGATCCTGGCCGAAGAGCGCAACTCCACGCTCACCGACCGCGACATCACCGCCCACCCCGAGCTCAAGCTGGCCCGCTGGGCCGCCCGCGAGCTCGACCCGGCCGCTGCGGCCACCACCACCATGTACACGAGCTGCCAGCCCTGCGGCATGTGCGCGGGCGCCATCGCCCGTTCGGGCCTCGGCCGGGTCGTCTACGCCCTGTCGGTCGAGCAGCTCCACGCGCTCAAGCCGCCGGGCAGAGCCTCCGCCGAGCCGCCGGCCGAGGGCCCGGCCCTGTACGCCGAGGCCCGCGTGCCCCTTGAGGGCTACTGGTGATCCAACCGGCGCTGGATCACGGGGTGTCCTGGCCGATCATGTCGGTACGCGACCGGCCACGACATGCCCGGCTCAGCCTGTCGTCAGCACCAGCGCCGCCTTCTTCTTCGACAGCGAGCGTGCGTACATGGTGATGCCGTTGAGCGTGCTCGACGCGCCTCCATCAGTGAAGTACGCCGAGCCTCTCATGCCCGGCCCGCTGGCATTCACCTTGACGCCGTTGGCGTTGAAGGAGATGGTCAGTTTGGTGAAGCCGAAGCTCGGGTCGATCCGGAACGAGACCTTCTTGGTGATGGTGATCTTGCAGTTGCCGTCGTAACAGGCGCTCAGATTGGGCTTGGCGGCGGCGAAGGCCGTGGGGACGGCGGCGGGGACGAGGACGAGGGACGCGGCTACCGCCAGGGTGGCGGTCCTGATCATGGCGGACATGATCCTCCTTGGTTTCCACGTGGGGATCGGTACGGAAAAGTCCTGAGCGCGCCCAGTATGTGCCTCGTCCTCCGGGACCGGTCCCGGAGCGGACGGGGCATGCCGGAGCCGATCACCGTCCTGGATGGGCAGCCGCCACCGTTCACCGAAGAGCGACCACACGGGCCCCTCTCCACGGCCGGAGCCACTCGAAAACCGAGAAACCCCAGCTCAGCGCCCTGAACTGGGGTTTCGGTGTGGTGCGCCGCCAGGGACTCGAACCCCGGACCCGCTGATTAAGAGTCAGCTGCTCTAACCAACTGAGCTAGCGGCGCAACAGGTGTAACTGTATCAGCCGCCAAGCGCTGCCCGCACATCATCCGAGCCGACCGGCGACCCCCTCATACGCCCCCAGAACCAGGTCCCAGAACCGTTTGACGTCCAGCGACGTGGCCACGAGCGCATTGGCCTGCCGGTCCCTCAGCTTGAAGTCCGTCACGGTCATCCCCCGGGTGTAGAGCCCGGCCGTCTCCACGTCCACCACGGCGGGAACGCAGGTGAACAGCGAGGGGTCCAGCAGGTACGCCACCGCGCAGGCGTCATGGATGGCAGGCCCGCCGTCGGCGCGTACCACCCCGTACGACTGCGCCGCCGGCACCAGCAGCTCCGCCAGCCGCCCGAGGGGCCGCATCCGGTCCAGGACGTCGGAGGTCACCACCGCCGACAGGGTCACGTCGAGCCCCAGCATGTTGACCGTCCACCCGGCCTCGAAGACGATCGCCGCCGCCTCCGGGTCGGCCAGCATGTTGAACTCGGCGGCCGGGTTGTGGTTGCCCCGCGTGTACGAGCCGCCCATGATGATCAGTTCCTTGGCCCACTCGACGACGCGCGGCTCTTTGCGTACGGCGAGGGCGATGTTCGTCAACGGGCCGATGGCGACCAGCGTGATCTCGCCGGGCGCGGCCCGCAGGGTCTCCACGATGAAATCGACGGCGTGCCCTTCCGACGGCCCCCGCACCGGCGCGGGCAGCACCACGTCACCAAGCCCGCCGGCGCCGTGCACAGCGGTGGCCCGGACCGTCTGCCGCAGCAGGGCCCCGGCGCTGCCCGGCGTCACCGGAACGTCCCCGAACCCCAGGAACTCCCTGAGCGCCAGCGCGTTCGCGGTGGTCAGCGGCAGATCGACGTTCCCGCCCACCGTGGTGATCCCCACGACGTCGAGGGGAGAGCCTGCCGCCAGGGCCAGGGCGAGCGCGTCGTCAATGCCGGGGTCACAGTCAATCAGTACTTTTGTCACGGGCGGACTATACGCTCCCGTGCGAACGGACCATACGCATGGATCGGGCCGGGCAGTTCCCCCAAAGCTGCCCGGCCCGATCGTTGGCGGTCCAGGCCGACGATTTCCCCCAAAAACGTCGGCGGTCCCGCACTTGCGAACCGCGGTCCCCCTCCGCGTCCGCATCGGTGAAGGTCCATAGGTCTCTTGACCTGGTACAACGCTACCTAGACGAATGCAACGGTCACGTCATAAGGGGGTCGAATATGCGTTTAATCCCATCTACGGAAGCTCCAACCGGACCTCCGTACCCTCTTCCAGCGTCCTGCCCACGGTGCAGTACTTCTCGTGCACCCGGCCCGCCACTGCCCGGTACACCTTGTCCGCCTCCTCCGAGGGCAACTCCACGTCGTAGGTGATCGTCACCGGGCCGAGCTTGTTCGACTCGACCTTCTCCGCCTGAACCGTCATCGCCAGCCGGACCAGCCGGTGCCCGCGCTGGGCGGTCAGCGGCTCGACGGTCACGATGTTGCACCCGCCCGCCGCCGCCAGCAGCAACTCGACAGGGGTGAACACGCCGTCCTCGTCTCCGCCCCCGATCCGCACCTCGGCGCCGCGGTCGTTCGTCGCCCTGAACCCGCCGTCGTCGGTCCGCTCAACACGCACATTTGCCATGTTCGCGACGATACCGACCACCGGACGGCGTCGAGGAGGCGGGCAACCCCCGGCCAGATTTAGCCGATTTCTCGGCAACACTCAGAAACCTTTCATGTTTGTTCAGGATCGTGAAGCCATGGCTAGCATGGCGAATGCTCATCAGGGGCCCGTCCTGTTCTGGTGCGGGGTCGCGGCGGCCGAGTTCGGCGCGATCCAGCCGGGGTTCGGCTATCCGTGGAGCCCCACCGCCTACGCCGCCGCGGCGCTGCTCGTCGCGCTCGGCTTGATCAGCGTCAGGCTCGCCGACTATCTGCGTACCGAGGAGGCCAGGCAGCGCCTGCGCCTCGGCGGCTACCTCGCGGGCACGCTGCTGGTGGCCCACCAGTTCAGCTCCACGGCCTACGCGACCGGGCCCAGCCGCGTGGGCTCGCTCATCCTGTACGCGGGTGCGGCCGTGATGGCGGTCCTGAGCCACCAGGTCCCCCAGACGACCAGACCGACCCTGCTGATCGCCACCGGCCTGAGCCCGGCCGCCGTGCGCGCCCGCCTGGCGGCGGAGCCCGGCACCGTCGCGATCTACCGCGCGGAACGCGCCACCGACGAGCTGCGCGACCTGGAGTCCGGGCACGGCCTCATCCTCGTCGTGGGCGACGAGCACGACCCTCGGGTCAAGGAGCGCGTGAGCGCCTCAGGGCTGAAGCGTGAGATTCCCGACATCACCGAGCGCGACGTGGTCGTGGCCGGCCCGCGGCACTTCAAGCGGTACGTCGGCGGCGCCTTGTCACGCCTCGCTGTCCCAAGATCACAGATTCATTTCAGATCACATCAAAAGGTTTAGGCCCACATTACGGGTCTTCTGCAACGGTGGGAGCGGACAAGGAGGCAAGGTGACGATTTTCCCCGGAACGGCTCGCGTCGAGATGGTCATGGGCAGGCCTGTGAGTGTGGACATCCGCACCGCCCTGCCGGCTCGCGAGCTGAATCCGCTGCTGGATGACGCGTTCGCCTGGCTGAGGTGGGTGGAGGACACCTTCAGTCCGGTCAAGGAGGACAGCCAGATCGGCCGGCTCAACCGCGGTCAGACGATCAGGCAGATCCCCGAACTGATCGAGGTCCTGCACCGCTGCGACGAGCTCAGCCGGGCCACCGACGGCTGGTTCGAGGCCCGCATCAACGGCGTGACCGACCCGTCCGGGTACATCAAGGGCTGGGCGCTTGAGCGGCTCTCGCGCGCCCTGTCCAACGCGGGCGCGGGCGACCACCGCATCAACGCGGGAGGCGACATCAGGGTGCGCGGCTCCGCCGCCCCCGGCAAACGCTGGCGCATCGGCATCCGCGACCCGCGCAAGGACGTCATCCGCAAGGTCGTCTTCGCCAACGACCTGGGCGTCGCCACCTCGGGCAGCGCGCCCATCCGCGACCCGCACACCGGCGAGGTCGTCGAGGGACTCGGCTCGGTCACCGTGATCGGCCCCGACCTCGGCGTGGCCGACGCCCACGCCACCGCCATCTACGCCATGGGCCCCCTGCTGGCCAGGCGCTTCGCCGCCGATCTGGCGGAGTCGGGGCCGTACCAGACGATGATCATCACACGTGACGGGCAGGAGGTGAGCACGCCCGGTTTCGCCGGCTACAGCGGCGCGGAGGCCCGTATGGCGGGCTAGGCGTCCGGATGCCGGCGCAGATAGTTCACGTAAATAGGGCGCAGCGCCTCGCCCAGCTCGCCCTCGCCCGAAGCCAGGGCGTCGCTGAGCAGCGCGGAGACCCTGCTGAGGTCGTTGGCGGACTCGTTGTCGTGACCGCTGGCGGCCTCGGCGGCCGGGATCACCTTCAACAGATCCCACAGAAACCCCAGGTCCCCGTGGCGTACGGCGTAGCGGACCGCCCGGTCGTGCAACTCGGCGGCCGGCAACGACTCGAGCTCGTTCGCGTCCATCTCACTCCCTCCCAAGCACGCCCCTTCCCGCCTGGGCCCGCCGATAACCGGTGACTACCGGGAGTGAGCGACGGGCATCGTAGTGACCGGGCCTCTATCGCGGTGCCGCTCTGAAGTGGGAGGATCAACCAGCGTGAGATTCATCATCAGAACCATCGCGGCGGCGGTGGCCCTGTGGGTCGCCATCCAGCTCGTCCCCGGCATCGCGGTCAGCACCCCCACCAACACGGCCAGGTACTGGGGCGTCCTGCTGATCGTGGCCCTGATCTTCGGTGTGATCAACGCGATCGTCAAGCCCATCGTGAAGGCGCTGGGCTGCGCGCTCATCGTGTTGACACTGGGGTTGTTCCTGCTCGTGATCAACGCGGCCATGCTGCTGCTGACGAGCTGGATCGCCGGTCAGCTCGACATCCCCTTCCACGTCGCCAACTTCTACCCGGCCGCCTTCTGGGGCGCGATCATCATCAGCGTCGTGAGCTGGCTGCTGGGGCTGTTCATCCCCGACAACGACTGAGCGTCCATGGTGCTCGACGGTGCCGGACTGACCTGCGCGCAGGTCCACGCGGCCACGTACGACGCGGCCCGGGTCACGATCAATTCCCTCGATCGGGCCCGGGCCGCGTGGGCCGCTGCCCAGGAGCTCACCGGCCCCCTGTACGGCCGCAGCACCGGCGTCGGCGCCAACAGGGACGTCCTGCTCGGCGAAGGCGCGGGCATCGACCTGCTGCGTAGCCACGCCTGCGGCGCCGGCCCCCTGGTCGAGCCTGCCCGCGCCAGGGCGATGCTGGTCGTCCGGCTCAACCAGCTCCTGGCGGGCGGATCGGGCGTCGACCCCGCCCTGCTGCCGGTACTCGCCGACGCGATCAACGGCGGCTTCACCCCGCCGATCCGCACATACGGCGCCATCGGCACCGGCGACCTCACTGCTCTGTCCACCACGGCGCTCTGCCTGCTCGGCGAGCTTCCCTGGCGGCGGGAGCCGTCGGCGGGGCCCGACCCCCGCTTCGACCTGGACCCGGCCGACGCGCTGCCGTTCATCAGCTCGGGGGCGGCCACCCTGGCCGACGCCGCGATCGCCTGCCATCGGCTGCGGGCGCTCTTCGAGACCGCCGTCGACGTCGCCGCGCTGTCGTTCACGGCCGTGGACGCCTCCGCCGAGCCGCTGGCCGCCGCCGTCCAGGAGGCCCGCCCGCACCACGGGCAGGCCGTCGTCGCCGCCCGCCTGCGGGCCCTGATCACCCGCGAGCCGGCCGGCCGCGTGCAGGACCCCTACGGCTTCCGCGCCTTCGCCCAGGTGCACGGCGCCGCCATGGACGTCCTCGACCGGGCCGCCGCCACCGTCGAGATCGACCTCAACTCCGCCACCGAGAACCCGCTCATCGCCGGCTCCCTGGCCTGGCACAACGGCAACTTCCACGGCGCCCCCGTGGCATTGGCCCTCGACGCGCTGCGGACGGCGCTCGTCCAGACGGCCCAGCTCAGCACCGTCCGGCTGGCCACCCTCATGGACCCGGCCTACACCGGCCGCCATCCCTTCCTCGCCGATCGTCCCGGCGCCTCGGGAGCCCTGATCCTGGAGTACGTCGCCCAGGACGCCCTGGCCGAGCTGCGCCAGCTCGCGACCCCGGCGACGACCGGCACCGCCACGCTGTCGCGGGGCACGGAGGACCACGCCAGCTTCGCCACCCAGGCCGCCCGCCACGCGCTGCGCTGCCTGGAACCGCTGGAGATCGTGCTGGCCTGCGAGCACGCCGCCGCCACCCGGGCGCTGCGCACCCCGGGCCCCGACCGGCCGCTGACGGACGAGCTGGAGGAATCGCGTCAGACGATCACCCAGGGACTCGCGCCACCGACCCCCGCTCTCTGAGCGTCGGCGCCTGGACGACCCGCCGTCTGCGGGTGCCGCTCCCGTCGGCCGCCGCCGCGACGAGCCGCACCGCCGCCCGCACGATGCCGTCGATGTCCCAGTCGACCGTGGTCAGCCCCGGCGTGAGCAGGCCCGACATCGGGTAGCTGTCGTAGCCCATCACCGACACGTCGCCGGGGATCGACAGCCCCAGTTCCTGGGCCGCCGCGTAGACGCCGTAGGCGATCGAGTCGGCGAAGCAGAACACGGCGCTCGGCCGCTTGGCGGACAGGATGTCGCGGGCGGCGGAGGTCGCCCCGGCCAGGCCGTGGGGGGCCGTGGCGACCTCGATGTCGAGGTCGAGCCGGTCGGCCTCGGCCGTGACGTGCACGTCGGCGGGGCGGTCGGGGGTGCTGGAACGGGTGGAGGTGAGCACGGCGATGTTGCGGTGGCCCAGGTCGCGCAGGTGTTCAAGGGCCAGCGTCACCCCGCGCCGGTTGTCGAAGACGACCTCTGCGGCGGTGCCGGCCAGCGAGTCGCCGATCGCGACCACCGGCAGCGACTCGCACAGCTCGGGCCAGAACGCCGCGGCCGGGTCGATCGGCTGGACGATCATCCCGTCGACACGCTGGTCGCGTAGCTGCTGTGCCAGGGCCCGCTCTCTGGCCGGGTCGCCCACCGCGTCGAGGATCAGGGCGTAGCGGTCCTTCTCCCGCAGGCCCCTGCTGATGCCGACCGCCAGTGACTGCTGCCACAGATCCTCCAGCGAGCCGCAGAGCAGGCCGATCATGCCGGTGCGGCCGCTGGCCAGCGCTCTTGCGATCGGGTCGGCCTCGTAGCCGAGCTCAGCCGCCGCGGCTCGCACCCGCTCCTTCGTCTCCTCTGACACCTGCAGGCCGCGTAGCGCGTAGGACACGGCCGCCGGCGACAGGCCCGTGGCCTGGGCCACCTCACGGATCGTGGCTCTCTTGCGAGGCATTCAGCCAGCCTATTGCGTGACACCGACAGAAGCAGATTCCCACCATGGGCTTGTCGGGATTGTCGGCTTGCTCCGGTTCGGGGGGAAGCGTTGACAATTGCGCAGGTGAAGCGTTTCACTGAATCGTATCACTGAAACGGTTCACGAGTTCGGTTTCGCAGCGTGGCGGGTTTACCTGTAATGTGAGTAGGAAATAGGGGGAGGTGTGATCGTGACCGTCGACGTACATCAGCATCTGTGGACCGGCTCGTTCGTCGACGCGCTGCGTGCCCGCACCGCGCCGCCGCGCCTCGACGGCTGGACGCTGATCCTCGACGGCGAGCCGCCCTACGAGGTCAACCCCAAGGACCACGAGCACCGCGACACCAGCGGACTGGAGCTGGCGCTGGTGTCGCTGTCGTCGCCGCTGGGCATCGAGTTCCTGCCGCCGGAGGAGTGCTGGCCACTGCTGGACGCCTACCACGAGGGCGCCCTGGCGCTCGGCGAACCCTTCGGCGCCTGGGCCGCCACCTGCCACAGCGACCCCGACCCCGACCGCCTGGCCGCCGACCTCGACCGAGGCTGGGACGGATCCGCAGCGAAGCGAGGACATCCGTCACAGCACGCCGAGCAAAGCTCGGCCAAAGAACGCGCAGCCCAGCGAGGACACGCCGGGAAGGTCGCCGGGCTGCAGATCCCGGCGACCGCCGTGCCGGATGACCGGCTCCTTGAGGTGCTCACCGACAGGGACCTGCCGCTGTTCGTGCACCCCGGTCCCGCCGCCGCCACGCCCGGCACGCCGCCGTGGTGGCCGGCGCTGGTGCCGTACGTGCAGCAGATGCACGCCGCCTGGCACTACTTCCACGCCGTCGTCCGCCCCAGGCACCCGAGGCTGCGCGTGTGCTTCGCGCTGCTGGCGGGCCTGGCCCCACTGCACTCGGAACGCCTGATCGCCAGGGGCGGCGGCGGGCGCGGCCTGGTCGACCAGAACTTCTTCGTGGAAACCTCCTCCTACGGCCCGCGCGCGATCGACGCGATCGTCCGCGAACTGGGCATCGACGTCGTCGTCAACGGCTCGGACGCCCCCTACGCCAAGGCTCCCGACCCCGGACTCGGCGCGGCGGCCAGCCACGCCATCAGGGTCACCAATCCCCGTCGTCTGCTGGCGAGGGAGTGCCGTCGTCTGGGAGGAGCGGAGGGAGCGCAGCGACCGGAGCGGGGGGAAGACGGCGGCGTGAGGCGACCGAGCCCGCCGTCACGGAGTGGCGGCCATGAGCAGAGAAGGGAGACTCGTAAGTGAGCACCAACCAGATCCAGGGCGGGAGCGTGTGTGCCCGGCTCCCGGAACGCGCACTCGACAGGCGTGAGCTGCGCGACCTGGTCAACGAGCTGGCCGCCCGCCCGGAGCAGTGGCGTGACCAGGTCGAGTTCCCGGCGGACGGCGGGCGGCACTACGCCTCGCTCTACCGCGACGCGTACGTGGACGTCTGGCTGCTGTGCTGGCGTCCCGAGGACGACACGGGCTGGCACGACCACGACGTCTCCTCCGGTGCCGTGCACGTGGTGCAGGGCGCGCTGCTGGAGTGCAACCCGCGCATCGGCGGCGAGCACCTGGAGACGATGGTGACGGAGAGGCAGTCGTTCTCGTTCGGCCCCGACCACATCCACCGGCTCAGCGGCGCGGTCGACAGGAGCGTCTCGATCCACGCCTATTCGCCGCCGCTGTGGCGCCTGGGCCAGTACTCGATCGACGGCACCGGCGTCATGCGCCGGGTCTCGGTCAGCTACGCCGACGAGCTCAGACCGCTGGACGACGTCGTGGTGGCCTGAGCACGCAGCAGCTTCCGCAGGGCTCCACGTCGGGGAGCACGATCCACAGGCAGCAGGTCCTGCGGAAGTAACCGTCGCCGACCGCCTCGATCAGCCCGTCGACCGGCGGGCCGATCTCTTTGAGCAGCGCCATGTAGTCGCCGGGCACGATGGACGTCAGCGGATGGGCGAACGCCTCAGCCGTCGACCCCCACAACGTGCGCTCGCCCACTTTGGCCATGGAGCTGATGACCTGGACCAGCGGCCGCTGCGACTCCTCCAGCGCGGCGGCGATCGCGCGGGCGCCGGTGGCCCAGCTCACGCGCGTGGCCGCGATCGTCACCCCGGCGCCGGACACCTTGAACCAGGTGTCGGCCAGGCGCATGATCGGCACCTGGCCGTCCAGCGCCCATCCGAGCGCCATCGGCAGCGTGTGCCAGTATCCGTAGGTCTTCCAGAACAGCGCCGCTCCGACGTGGCGTGGCGCGTTCCAGCGCGCGGCCGTCTCTCCGATCAGCTCTTCCAACAGTGAGTACGGCTCGCGCAGGAGGTCGGTGACCGGGGTCCAGCTCTCGTCGGGCTCGATGACGAGGCCGGGCTCGACCCCGATCACCCCGCCTCGCTCGTCGGCCAGCCGCCGGAGCGCCTCGGTCAGCACGCTGAAATCCCCCTAAAGGTTAGCCTTACCTAAGGTAGCAGGGCGTCCGGCGAACCAGCCAGCCACGATCTGCGCCCCGACCGCGCCCAGGCCCGCCAGCAGCGGCACCGTCCAGCCGCCGGAGACCTGCCGCAGGAACCCGAAGAGCACCGGCCCGAGCGCCGCGATCGCGTATCCCACCGACTGGGCCACGGCCGACAGCGCGGTCACCGAGGCGGGGTCGGCGGGCCGGAGCGCGATGATCAGCAGGGCCAGCGCGAACGAGGCGCCCTGCCCGATCCCGAGCACGATCATCCACAACCACGGCGCGGCGGCCGGGGCCAGCAGCATGCCGAGGTAGCCGAGCACGGTCAGCAGGCCCGCCCCGACCACGTACGGCACCTGCGAGGCCCGCCGCCCGGCCAGCACGGGGATCGCGAGCGAGGTGCCGACCTGGACCAGATTCGTCAGGCTGAGCAGGTATCCGGCCTGGTCGGCGGGGAGCCCGGCCTCGACGAAGATCGTCGGCAGCCAGGCCAGCATGACGTAGAAGGTGAGCGACTGCAGGCCCATCAGCGCGGTCACGTACCAGGTCGTCCGGCTGCGCAGCACCGCGCCGAACGGCCTGGGCCCGTTCTGCGTCCCGGCCTGTCCGCCCAGGGCCTGCGGCAGCCAGAGCAGCGCCGCCAGCAGCGCGGGCACGGCCAGCAGCGCGGAGACTCCGCGCCAGCCGAAGCCCGTGGCGCGTTCGAGCGGGATCACCACGGCGGAGGCGATCGTGGCGCCGGCCACCACGCAGGAGACGTAGACGCCGGTCAGGAGGTTGACGCGGGAGGGGAAGTGCTGTTTGACGATGCCGGGCATGGAGACGTTCATCACGGCGATCGCGGTGGCGGCCAGGGCCGAGCCCAGGTAGAGCACGGGCGCGCCGTCGAGGCCGCGCAGCATCACGCCCGCCGCGATGACGACCAGGCCCGCCAGCAGCGTGCGGTCGAGCCCGAACCGGCGCGCGAGCAGCGGCGTGAGCGGCCCGAACACGCCCAGGCAGACCACCATGACCGTGGTGATCGCGCCGCCGCCCGCGGGCGAGAGGCCGACGTCGTCCATGATCTCGTCGAGGAGGGGGGAGATGCCGGCGATGGCGGGCCGCAGGTTGAGCGCGGCGAGGGCAAAGCCCGCCACAAGCAAGACGGATCTGAACGGCATAGAGGACCACTCTCGCATAGCCTCCTGACAACGTTGTCTGCCGGTACCGAGTAGGAAATGATCCAGGCGTGAGACCCACCATGAAGGACGTCGCCTCGGCGGCCGGCGTGGCGCTCAAGACCGTTTCGCGCGTCGTCAACGGCGAGCCCGGCGTGCACCCCGCCACGGCCGAACGGGTGCGCACCGCCATCGACCGGCTGGGCTACAGCCGCAACGAGAGCGCCAGGGTGCTGCGCAGCGGCAGGACGGCCACGATCGGGCTGGTCATCGAGGACGTCGCCGACCCCTTCTACTCCGGTCTGAGCAGGGCCGTGGAGGAGGTCGTCATCGGCCACGGCTGCCTGCTGCTGAGCGGTTCGTCCGGCGAGGAGCCCGGCAGGGAGCGGGAACTGGTCGAGACGTTCTGCGCGCGCCGGGTGGACGGGCTGATCGTGGTGCCCGCCGGGGAGGATCACACCTACCTGCGAAGCGAACTGGAAGCGGGCACGCCCGTCGTGTTCGCGGACCGGCCGCCGGGGGCGGGGCTCGACGTGGACACCGTCCTGGCCGACAACGCGGCGGGGGCCGAACAGGCGGTCCGCCACCTGCTCGGCCACGGCCACCACCGCATCGCCTTCCTCGGCGACGACCCGGCCATCTTCACGGCCGCCGAGCGGCTGCGCGGCTACCGCGAAACGCTCGGCGGGCTGTTCGACGAGCGACTGGTGTCGATGCGGGCGCCGGAACTGGAGACCGTCCGGGCGGACCTGACCCGCATGTTCGCGCTGGACCAGCCGCCGACGGCCCTGTTCACCGGCAACGGCCGCTACACGGTGACCGCCCTGAGGGCGCTGCGCGGGCGGCGGGTGGCGCTGGTCGGATTCGACGACTTCGAACTGGCCGACCTGCTCGACCCGGGCGTGACCGTGGTGGCCCAGGACCCGTCGTGGATGGGACGGGTGGCGGCCGAACTGCTGTTCCGCCGGCTACGCGGCGACTCGGGCCCCTCCGAGCACATCCAACTCCCGGTCCGGCTCATCGGCCGCGGCTCGGGCGAGATGTCACCCTATGACTGAGCTGACCCCGGCTCTCGGCCCTGCTCGGACAGAGCGTCTTGAATTCGCTGTAGTTCCCTGAGGGAATCAGGCAACTCGGACGGGCGTGGCCTGCTTTGGGCTGCCCGGTGCTTGGTGAGCGTGAGCACGGGGGTGGCTTTGGCGTGGTGGAAGCCGGTCCGGTGGTGCGAATTCCTGACATGCCCTGTCCGGTGCGGCGTGGGCCGTCCCGGCTTGGGTGCATGGCCCGCCGGACGCTGTCCGCCGCCAGCAGGCGGTGGGGCGGGCACCGTGCGCCGGTCGGGCACACGGCTGGAGGTCATCACATGGTCGACCGCGTTGTTCACCGCGTTGTCGACGGCGCGTTTCGTTCGTGCCGGTCGTTTCGGGGTGGGGCGGTTCTTAGATCTGTCCCGCGCTGCCGACTGGGGAAGCAGGTCCGTCCGGGTGCGGCGGGCACGCCGGGCCGCGCGGACGGGCTTGCGCGTCCGGCGGGCGCGAGCCACATTCCCTTCCACGACCTTGGAGATGGTGCGGACCCCGGTGGTGTGGTCGGTGCGGGTGGCGTTCTGGCCCAGCAGACCACGTGAGACAATCCGCTCGGCCGCCGCCCAGTCCCGATCACAAGACAGGCCGCAGGCCGAGCAGTACGCCCACTTCCAACCTCGTTCGGCGAGTCGGTCAGGGGCCGGGCAGTGCCGCAGCACTGACGTGCCTTCTCCGCAGCGGGGGCAGTATCGGGAGGTGCCGCGTGCGGGGACGGTGACCACGGCGATGGTGTGTTTGGCGGCCAGGTGCCGGATTGCTTCGACGATCTGCCCGCGTACCTGACCCGACAGGCGCGCGTTCGCCCTCGCGTTGCGTCCGCGTGTTTCCAGGGTGGCCAGGTCTTCCAAGTAGATGACCGTCGCTCCGGCGGCGACGGCCTGATCGACGGCCCATCGTGCTGCCGACCAGGCCAGCGCCTTGTTCAGACGCCGGATACGAGCGCACAGGCGCTCGTGTTCGACGCCGACCTTCTGGCAGGCCATGCTCAACTCCGCGACGCGGGGGTCGGCGGCAGTCATGCCCACCAGGAGCCTTTCCTGATGCTCGTGCTTGGCAGCCAGATGTTCACGCTCGGCCCTCAGCCGGTGCAGCTTGGCCGAGACACCGCTCGCATCGTAGGCCAGCGGCCGCCCGTCGGAGATCACCCGGTCATTGGCCAGCTGCCCTGCCACGCCGGTCAGCAATGTGTTGAGACCCCAGTCGAAGCCACACGCGATCACATGACCGGTGGCGGGCGCGAAGCCGATCGGGATCTGGAACGGCAGATCAACGCGCACCCGGCCCTGTGTCACTCGCAGGGTGGGGGTGCACACCGTCGCCTGCGCCGGGACGGTCGGCGGCAATGTGATCGGCAACACGTGCCAGGCCCAGTCCTTGCCGCAGGCGGGAGAGGCGGTCAGGGGAAGCCGCACCCGTAGTCGGGCGCTGCGGGTACCCGTGCGCTCCAAGGTGAGAAGTTGCCGGTCCGCCGCCGCCAGCACAATCTCCGCCGCAACGTCTGGGGGCTGTTCCAGCTCGGTTAGATCGGCTGGGAGTGTGCCGTGCTCGTTGAGAAACGCGCGAACCTGCCGGGTCCGGTTACGGATCTGGGCAGGGGTGGCCCCGTTCGGCAGCACCGCACGTAGCGCGTGCCATTCGGCGTCGGTGCGCGCCCCCGGGTCATGCGGCCAGGTCGCCACGATCGCCTCCAACAAGGCGCGCCGGTGCAGTGCGAGCCTCAAGGCGCGGGCGGCCTGCTCTTGAGCACACCGCTGCACCCGATCGCAAACGTACACGCCAGTGGCGGGGCGCGCTCCCCAACCCAGTCTCCGGACAGCCATCCAGCCCTTCGACGGCAACGCCCGCCCGTCCGGCCCTACCCCGCAGGCCAGCGCATCCAGATCAGGCGCATTCCACCGGGCGGTGACGATGCGGGCGCTCAGGCCCTGCGCGAGAGCGGCCAGCCAGGTGACCCGCTGCACCAGGAGCGCCTGAGGAACGACCTCGCCCGTCCTGTCCGCCGTAGCGGCGTGAGCGGTACAGGAGGCGGTCGCGGTGAGCTTGCTCACGCCCTGTCCCCGGTCACGCGGCGGCATCGACGTGTGCACCGCCCAACCTGCACCCTGCCCACCCCCACCCAACACAATATGTAATCGAAACTCTACTCAGAGTTTACGCCGTTGGCTAGAACCTATGAGCGACACGCATCCGCCGAATACCGATACTTGCCCCTCACCTCGCCGACCCCGGTGGAACAGCTGGCCACCCCGGCTGACATCTCCTGCCGGCCGGAGACCCACTCCCATGACGAACCTCATCGGCCAAACCAACCTCGTCCAAGCCAGGCCCCACGCCCCACGCCCCACGCCGAGCTGACAGCAGGCCAGCCCGGGACCACGTTCCACCGGCACAGCACGGACTAAAAGTCCACAACAGAACCTCAGATTGTCATACCAAACGAGGAGCGATTCATACCCTTCTCTTCGATAGGTATAGTCGTTGCGCATCAGTTCTGCAAAGATGTTCACGGATCCGATTCCAGGAGCGCGCGCATGAATGCCGCAGACGTCGCACCCGACGCGCAGCAGACCAGGTTCCCGCAGGAGCTGATGTACACCGCGGCGCACCAGTACTACATGGAGGACGCCACCCAGGGCGCCATCGCCAAACGACTGGGCGTCAGCAGGGCGACGGTGAGCAGGCTGCTCACCGAGGCCCGCAAGCAGGGCATCGTCGAGATCAGGGTGCATCGCCCCGCCACGCTGGAGGACGGCCCGCTGGCCGAGGAGGTGGCGCGGGCGCTCGACCTCCAGCGCGTCTACCTGGTCCCCAAGGTCAGCGGCCCGACGCTGGGCCCGTGGCTGGCCCCCGGCGTGGCCCGCGCGCTCGCCCAGGTCGGGCTGGAGTCGGGTGACGTCGTGCTGGTCTCGTCCGGCACCACGGTCTACGAGTGCGCCCGCGAGGGTCTCGGGCAGTACCCGGGGGTCACGATCGCGCCCGCGGTCGGCGGCCAGGAGGAGCCCCAGCCCTGGTACCAGACCAACGAGACCACCCGCATCCTGGCCGAACGCGTCGGCGGCGTGCCCGCCTACCTGTACGCGCCCGCGCTGCCCGGCCCCGAGCTGTTCTACTCGCTCCAGCACGAGCCGTCCGTGCGCCGTGTCATGGACCTGTGGGCGCACGCCAAGTGCGCGGTCGTCGGCGTCGGCTCCGCGCCCCTGATGCGGCAGATGGTGCCCGCCCTGATGCCCCGCGACGCCGACAGCCTGCGCCAGGCCGTGGGCGACGTGTGCATGCGCGTCTACGACCGCGACGGCGCCCCCGTCACCTATCCGGGAAGTGAACGGCTGGTGGCCACCAAACTGGAGGAGCTGCGCCGTATCCCGCACACGATCGCGGTCGCGGTCGGGGCCGAGAAGGTGCTCTCCATCGTCGCGGGGGCCAGGGGCGGCTACTTCAACCAGCTCGTCACGGACGCCCCGACGGCCGAGGGCCTGGTCGCAGCCGCACGCCAGCTCTGAACATTTTTGCTGGACAAAGTTTCTGAACGCGCGCTAACGTGAGCCGCACCACAGGATGTGCCCTTCCGTGAGGGCATGTCCCTGTCTCGGGGGCAGCGAGCGTCACGAATCTGCGTAAGTGAGGAAACCACCCGTGAACAGAGCTCAAATACGGACCTCCGCGTTCGCCGCAGTGGCAGTGCTCGCAGGCTCGGTGCTGGCCGCGTGCGGCTCAGGCTCCGGCTCGACCGGCGGGACCACCGGCGGCGGCACGGAGAACGCCAAGGTCGCCTTCCTCATGCCCGACCTCGCGTCGACCCGCTACGAACTGCAGGACAAGCCGCTGTTCGAGGCCAAGATGAAGCAGCTGTGCCCAAGCTGCCAGGTCATCTACCAAAACGCCGACTCCGACGCCGCCAAGCAGCAGCAACAGGCCAACTCCGCGCTCGCCCAGGGCGTCAAGGCCATCGTGATCGACCCGGTCGACTCCGCCGCCGCGGCCACCATCGTCAAGTCCGCCCAGTCGCAGCAGGTGCCGATCATCGCCTACGACCGGCCGATCCCGGCCACGCCCGCCGACTACTACATCTCCTTCGACAACGAGAAGATCGGCTCGATGATCGCCCAGTCGCTCGTCGAGCACCTCAAGGCCGACAAGGCCGAGGGCGGCATCCTCCAGGTGAACGGCTCCCCCACGGACGCCGCGGCCGGGCTGATCAAGAAGGGCATTCACAGCGCGGTCGACCCGAGCGGGTTCAAGCTGCTGGCCGAGTACGACACCCCCGACTGGCAGCCGGAGAAGGCCCAGACCTGGGTCAGCGGCCAGATCACCCAGTTCAAGGACCAGATCGTCGGCGTCGTGGCGGCCAACGACGGCACCGGCGGCGGCTCGATCGCCGCGTTCAAGGCCGCTGGTGTCAAGGTGCCGCCGGTCACCGGCAACGACGCCGAGATCGCCGCCGCGCAGCGCATCGTCGCGGGCGACCAGTACAACACGATCTCCAAGCCGATCAAGATCGTGGCCGAGGCCGCGGCGAACACGGCCTTCCAGTTCATGGAGGGCAAGAAGCCCGCCGGCAAGACCACCCTGTACAACACCCCGTCCGAGCTGTTCGTCCCCACGGTCGTGACCAAGGAGAACATCAAGGAGGTGCTGTTCGACAGCGGCATCATGAAGGCCGCCGACGTCTGCTCCGGTGAGTACGCCAAGGGCTGCGAAGAGCTCGGCATCAAGTAGGAGAGCCGATGACCGTCCTTTCCCTGCGCGGGATCAACAAGACCTTCGGCGCGGTCGCGGCGCTCACCGACATCGAACTCGAAGTCGACGCGGGCCAGGTCGTCGCCGTCGTCGGGGACAACGGCGCGGGCAAGTCCACGCTGGTCAAGATCCTCTCAGGCGTCCACCCGCCCGACTCCGGCACGATCACGTTCGAGGAGCGCGCGGTCGAGATCCCCTCCCCCGCCGCCGCGCACAAGCTCGGCATCGCCACCGTCTTCCAGGACCTGGCGCTCTGCGAGAACCTCAACGTGATCCAGAACCTGTTCCTCGGCCAGGAGATCCGCCCGCTGCGCCTGAACGACGTGGCGATGGAGACCCGCTCGTGGGAGCTGCTGCGCCAGCTCTCCGCCAAGATCCCGAGCGTGCGGGTGCCGGTCGCGGCGCTGTCGGGCGGGCAGCGGCAGACGGTGGCCATCGCCAGGTCGCTGCTCGGCGACCCGAAGATCATCATTCTCGACGAGCCCACCGCCGCGCTCGGCGTCGCCCAGACGGCCGAGGTGCTCAACCTGGTCGAGCGGCTGCGCGAGAACGGCCTCGGCGTCATCATGATCAGCCACAACATGGCCGATGTGAAGGCCGTCGCCGACACCGTGGCCGTGCTGCGGCTGGGCCGCAACAACGGAGTGTTCGACGTGGCCGACGTCTCCACCGAGGACATCATCGCCGCCATCACCGGCGCCACCGACAACGCAGTCTCCCGCCGCGCGCAAAAGGGGGCGTCGAAGTGAGCCCGCCGAACGGAGTGAGGCCATGAACACAACAACCACCGACCGGCAGGACGAGCGGCTCCAGGAGCGGGCCGGGGTGCGCGGGGCGCTCACCGACGTGGTCGAGCGGGCCAGGGGCGGCGACCTGGGCGTGATCCCCGTCGTGGTGGGGCTCGTGGTCATCTGGACGGTCCTGCAGCTCCTCAACCCGATCTTCCTGTCCAGCGCGAACCTGGTGAACCTCACCCTGGAGTCCGCCGCCGTCGGCATCATCGCGCTCGGCATCGTGTGCGTGCTGCTGGTGGGCCAGATCGATCTGTCGGTCGGCTCGGTCAGCGGGTTGTCGGGCGCGGTGCTCGCGGTGCTGTTCGTGGGCCAGGGGCTGCCGGTGTGGCTGGCCATCGCGGCCTCGGTGATCCTGGGCGCGGTCATCGGCTGGGTGTACGGGCAGTTGTTCAACCGGTTCGGGGTGCCGAGCTTCGTCATCACGCTGGCCGGGCTGCTCGCCTTCCTCGGGCTCCAGCTCTACGTGCTGGGCACCAAGGGCTCGATCAACCTGCCCTTCGACTCGGGGCTGGTGAACTTCGCCCAGCTCGACTTCGTACCGGCCTGGTTGTCGTACACGTTCGCGGTGATCGCGGCGGTGTGGCTGTTCGCCAGCGGCTTCCTGCACGCCCGCGAGCGCCGCAGGGCCGGGCTGTCGGCCAGGAGCGTCTCCACGCTGGCCGTCAGGAGCCTGGCGCTGCTCGCGGTGCTGGCGTTCGTGGTCTGGTACCTCGGCCAGACGCGCGGCGTCGGCTGGATGTTCGTCTTCTTCGTCGCGCTGGTGCTGATCATGCACTATCTGCTGTCGCGGACGAAGTGGGGCCGGGCGGTCTACGCCGTCGGCGGCAACGTGGAGGCGGCGCGCCGGGCGGGCATCAACGTCAGGGCGATCTACACCTCGGTGTTCGTGCTCTGCTCGACGTTCGCCGCGGTCGGCGGCATCCTCGCCGCGGCCAGGCTGGCGGCGGCCAACCAGAGCAGCGGCTCGGGCGACGTCAACCTCAACGCGATCGCGGCGGCCGTGATCGGCGGGACGAGCCTGTTCGGCGGACGCGGCACGGCGTTCGGCGCGCTGCTCGGCATCATCGTGATCCAGTCGATCTCCAGCGGTCTGACGCTGCTGAACCTCGACTCCTCCATCCGGTTCGTGGTGACCGGCGCGGTGTTGCTGCTCGCGGTGATCGTCGACTCCGTGTCGCGCCGGTCGAGGACCTCTCACGGCAGGGCGTGATGGCGATCATCTGCGTGGACGCGGGAACCACGGTCATCAAGGCAGTCGGGTACGACGCCTCGGGCGCGGAAACGGTCGTCGCCCGGCGGGAAACCGTGGTGTCCAGGCCCGCTCCCGGCCATGCCGAGCAGGACATGGGCGCGGTCTGGGACGCGGTCGCCGGCACGGTTCGCGAGGTCGCGGCCCGGCTCGGCGACGTCGAGTTCGTGGCCGTGACCGCGCAGGGCGACGGCTGCTGGCTGGTCGACGCGGCCGGCGAGCCGACCGGGCCCGCCATCCTCTGGAACGACGCCAGGGCGGCGGCGACCGTCGACGCCTGGACGCGCGACGGCACGGCTCAGGAGGCCTTCCGCCGCAACGGCTCGTCGGCCGCCTCCGGGCTGCCGCACGCGATCCTGACCTGGCTGCGGGCGAACGACCCAGGACGGCTCGACCGGTCGCACGCCAACCTCACCTGCGGCGGCTGGATCTTCGCGAAGATGACCGGGCAGCTGCTGGCCGAGGAGTCCGACGCGTCCGCGCCGTTCATGGACCTGCGGGCGCGGGCGTACTCGCCGGCGCTGCTGAGCGCGTTCGGGACGGAGTGGGCCGAGCGGCTGCTGCCCCCGATCCGCTCCTGCCCCGTCGCGGAGCTGACCAGGGACGCCGCCGCTCCGCTGGGCCTGCCCGCGGGGACGCCGGTCGTGATGGCCCCCTACGACATCGTCACGACGGCGCTCGGCGCGGGCGCGGTGACGGCCGGGCAGGCGTG
Source organism: Nonomuraea purpurea (assembly GCF_042650645.1). Taxonomy (NCBI): domain Bacteria; kingdom Bacillati; phylum Actinomycetota; class Actinomycetes; order Streptosporangiales; family Streptosporangiaceae; genus Nonomuraea; species Nonomuraea purpurea. The sequence continues at coordinate 194,176 of NZ_JBHSBI010000005.1, read as the reverse complement.
CGGCATCCTCGGCACCACACTGTGCACCGAGGTCCTCCTCGACTCCCCCGACCTGGACGGCGACCCGATCGGCATCACGATCGCGCTGCCGGACGGCTACCTGCGGGCCTTCCCCACCTTCGCGGGCACGGAGGTCGTCCAGTGGACGTGCCGCCTGCTGGGCCTGTCCGGCCCCGCCGAGCTGGGCGAACTGGCCGCGTCGAGCACGCCGGGCGCGGGCGGGCTGGCGTTCCTGCCGTACCTGTCGCCCGCCGGTGAGCGGGCGCCCTTCTCCGACCCGCTGGCCAGGGGCGCGCTGCTGGGCCTGTCGTTCGAGCACGGCCGCGAGGACGTGGCGCGGGCGGCGCTCGAAGGGCTCACGATGGTCATCAAGGACTGCCTGGCGGCGACCGGCGCGACCCCGACCGAGCTGCGGGCGTGCGGGGGCGGCGCGGCCAGCGCCACCTGGCTCGGCCTGATCGCCGACGTCACCGGCCTGCCCGTGCGCCGCTCGGCCGACGCCGAGGTGGGGGCGCGGGGGGCGTACCTGGTGGGGCTGGCCGCCACGGGCGCGGCGCCGTCCATCGCGCAGGCCGCCGCCCGGCACGTACGCCTGCGTGACGCCGTCGGACCCGACCCCGAACGCCGCCGTCTCTACGAGCGGTTCTTCGCGGACTTCCTTGCGCTGCGCGGGACGAACGCGACCTCCTGGCCCCTGCTGGGGCAGATGCGGAGCCGAGCATGAGCGTGTGGATCGGCATCGACCTCGGCACCCAGAGCGTGCGCGCGCTGGCCGTCACCGGGGACGGCGACGTGCTCGGCGCGGCCGGCCGCCCCCTGACCAGCCACCGCGACGGGCCCCGCCACGAGCAGGACCCTGAGCAGTGGTGGCGCGAGCTGGCCGCCGCCACCCGCGAGGCGCTGCGGGACGTGCCGCCCGAGCGGGTGTCCGGCGTGGCCGTGGCCGCGACCTCTGGAACGATCCTGCTCACCGACGCCGCCGGCCGGGCGCTGACCCCCGCGCTCATGTACGACGACCGCCGCGCCGACGCCGACCGGGTCAACGAGGCGGGCGCACGCGTGTGGGAACGGCTCGGCTACCGGCGCATGCAGCCGAACTGGGCACTGCCGAAGCTGTTGTGGCTGCTCGACGCCGCCGGCAGCTCGGCCGGACGGGCCGCCACCGGCCCGGCACGCCGGGGCGCCCTCGCGGGCGCGCGGGCCGCCCACCAGAGCGACTTCGTCAACCGCCGCCTGGTCGGACACGAGGTGGCCACCGACCTGAGCAACGCGCTCAAGACCGGCGTGGACCTCATCGAGGAGCGCTGGCCCGACGAGGTGCTCGGCCTGGTGCCCGGCGGGATGCTGCCCGAGGTCGTCCGGCCCGGCACCCGGCTCGGCGTGGTCTGCGAGGCCGCCGCCGCGCAGACCGGCATCCCGGCGGGCACGCCGGTGATCGCCGGGACCACGGACGGCTGCGCGGCCCAGCTCGGCGCGGGCGCCCTGCGGGTGGGCAGCTGGAACTCGGTGCTGGGCACGACGCTGGTGCTGAAGGGCGTGACGAAGGAGCTCATCCACGACCCGCTGGGAGTGGTGTACTCGCACCGCGCCCCCGACGGATCGTGGCTGCCCGGCGGCGCGTCGAGCACCGGCGCGGGCGTCCTGACCCGCGACCTGCCAGGACGCGACCTCGACGCGCTGAGCCATTCGGCCGCTCGGCTGGGCGTGCCGCCCGCCGTCACCTACCCGCTCGTCTCGCGCGGCGAGCGTTTCCCGTTCGCCGCCCCCGACGCCGAGGGCTTCACGCTCGGCGACCCGGCCGACGACGTCGAGCGCTACGCGGCCATCCTGCTGGGCGCCGCCTTCGTCGAACGCCTCTGCTTCGACTACCTCGACCTGCTCGGCGCCCCCGTGGACGGCGAGCTCATCCTCACCGGCGGCGCCACCCGCAGCGCGTACTGGACCAGGCTCAGGGCCGACGTCCTGGGCCGTCCTGTGACGCTGCGCGAGAACGCCGAGCCCGCGATGGGCATGGCGGTCCTGGCGGGCGGCGACCCCGGCAGGATGATCAGGACCAGGGCGGTCGTGGACCCGTCAGGGGCCGACCTGCGCGAGCCGTACCTGCGCTTCGTCTCCGAACTGGAGCGGCGCGGCTGGCTCGACGCGACCGCCGCGCGACACGCCCGCGAAAGGAGCGCCCGATGACCGACCTCGTGCTCGTCCGCCACGGCGAGACCGTCTGGCACGCCGAGAACCGCTACGCCGGCGTCAGCGACATCGAGCTGACCCCGCGCGGGCACCGGCAGGCCGCCGACCTGGCCGGCTGGGCCGGGCAGGCGGGCCTGGACGCTGTGTGGGCCTCCTCGCTGAGCCGCGCCAGGATCACCGCCGAGGCCGCCGCGGCCGAGGCGGGGGTGCCGCTCCAGACCGACCCCAGGCTGCGCGAGCTGGACTTCGGCGAGGGCGAGGGCCTGACGTCGGCGGAGATGCTGGCCCGTTTCCCCGAGGCCCGCGCTGCCTTCGAGTCCGACCCCGCCGCGCACCCGCTGCCGGGCGGCGAGGACCCGCACCTGGCCGCCGCCCGTTTCGTCGCCGCACTCCACGACCTCGGCGCCGCGCACCCCGGCGGGCGCGTGCTGGTGGTGGCGCACACGACCGCCATCAGGCTGGCGCTGTGCCGGCTGATCGGCGTACCGCTGGGCGAGTACCGGCGGCTGTTCCCGCGCCTGGACAACTGCGCCCTGACCGAGCTGCGCGTGCGCGAGCGCGAAAAGGCAGCGATGCTGCGGTACAACTCCCCGATTGGAGCCGTTCGTTGACCATCCGAGTGCTTGCCGCGGGCGACCACTTCGTCACCAACAGCCTGCTCATCGACGCCCTCAGGCACGCGGTCCCCGGCGAGCTGGACATCCGCGAGCTGACGCTGCCGTGGCCGGTGCGGCCGTTCGGCCGGGTGGGCGAGGTCGACGAGGCCTCCGACGTGGAGGACGAGCTCATCGAGGCGCTGCGAGACGTCGAGGTCTGCCTCACCCAGATGGCGCCGCTGACCAAGCGCGTCATCGAGGCCGCGCCCGAGCTGCGGCTGTTCTGCGTCAGCCGGGGCGGCCCGGTCAACGCCAACCTGGAGGCGGCCAGTCAGGCGGGGGTCGCGGTGACGTTCGCGCCGGGCCGCAACGCGGTGGCGACCGCCGAGCACACGCTGGCCATGCTGCTCGCCGCCACCCGCAGGATCCCGCAGACGCACGCCGACCTGGCCGGGGGCGTGTGGCGGGGTGACTACTACATGTACGACAACGTCGGCCCGGAACTGGAGGGCAACACGGTCGGGCTGGTCGGCTACGGCGCGATCGGCCGCCGCGTGGCGCGGATGCTCGAAGGTTTCGGAGCGACCGTGCTCGTCTACGACCCGTACGTGGACGTCCCCGGCAAGGTCGGCCTGGACGAACTGCTCAGACGCTCCCACTTCGTGTCCCTGCACGCCCGCGCCACCCCCGAGACCACCGGCATGATCGGCGCGGCCGAGATCGCCGCCATGCCCCGGGGCTCGGTCCTGGTCAACTGCGCCAGGGGCGCGCTGCTCGACTACGACGCCGTGTGCGACGCCCTGGAGTCGGGCCACCTGTTCGGCGCCGCGATGGACGTCTTCCCCGAGGAGCCGATCCCGCCGGGCTCGCGCCTGCTGGCCGTCCCCAACCTGGTGATGACGCCGCACCTGGCCGGGGCCAGCAAGGAGACGGCCATGAAGGCGGCCGCGATCGTGGCCGCCGACGTGGCCCGCTACGTGCGCGGCGAGCCCCTGGCGCACTGCGCTAACCCTTGAGCGCCCCCGCCATGAGCCCCCGCATGAAGAACCGGCCGAGCAGGACGTAGATCAACATCGTCGGGACGGAGGCCAGGATCGCCGCCGCCATCTGCTGGCTGTAGGGGGTGGCCTGGGCACCGGCGATGTTGACCAGCATCACGGTCGTCGGCCAGCTCGTCGGCCCGGTCAGGAAGACGGCGAACAGGAAGTCGTTCCACAGGGAGGTGAACTGCCAGATGATCACCACCGCGATCGCGGGCCCCGACACCGGCAGCACCACCGACCAGTACGCCCGCAACATCCCCGCCCCGTCCACCCGCGAGGCCTCGATCAGCTCGTCGGGAATGGTGACGTAGTAGTTGCGGAAGATCAGTGTGCAGATCGGGATGCCGTACACCACGTGGGCCAGCACCAGGCCGGGGATGCCGCCGTAGAAGACGCCGTCCAGGCCGGTCAGCTCGTTCAGCCCCACGAGGAGCTGCACCAGCGGGATCATGACCCCCTGGTAGGGGATGAACATGCCGAACAGGAACAGCGTGAACAGCACGTCCGCCCCGGGGAAGCGCCATTTGGACAGCACGTAGCCGTTCATGGAGCCGAGCGCGCACGACAGCAGCGAACCTGGCACGGCCAGCAGCACGCTGTTCCACAACCCGGGGGCGAGCTTCTCCCAGGCGACCCGCCACGCCTCCGTCGTCCACGTCTGGGGCAGGTTCCAGGCCTGGCCCGGGTCGGCCTCGGTGAGCGGCTTGAAGCTGGTCACCAGCAGGACGTAGATCGGGATGAGGAAGACCACCACGAACACGACGAGCAGGCCGAAGCGCGCCCACGCGAACCCCGCCGCCCTGCGCCCGGCCACCGCCGCCATCAGCGCCTCTCCTTACGCACGGACCAGATCAGGTACGGAATCACGAAGATCGCCACGCTCAGGACGATGTAGGAGGCGATCGTGGCCCCCTTGGCCGGATCGTGCGAGTCGAACACCGCCACCCACATGAAGACCGCCGGCACGTCGGTGATGATCTGCTTGCCCGACACCGCCACGATCAGGTCGAACACCTTGAGCGAGATGTGCCCCAGGATGATCAGCGCCGACAGGGTCACGGGGCGCAGCAGCGGCAGCACCACGTGCCGGTAGACGCCCCACTCGGTGCAGCCGTCCACCCTGGCCGCCTCCCGCAGCTCCTCGGGCACGCCGCGGAACCCCGCCAGGAACAGGGCCATGATGTAGCCCGACATCTGCCAGATCGCCGGCAGCGCCATCGCCGCCATCCCCCAGTCGGGGTCCCTGAACCACTGCCACTGCGGCAGCCCGATCCAGTCGAAGAGCCGGTTCAGCCCGACCGCGCGCTCCTCGGTGCCCGAGTTCATCAGCCACCGCCACACGATGCCGGTGGCGGCGAACGAGATGGCCATCGGGAACAGGTAGATCGCCCGGAACGTGGCCTCGCCCCTGATCCCCTTCTCCATGAGGAACGCCAGCACCCACCCGAGCAGCAGCGCCCCCAGCACGAACGCGATCGTGAACACGATGGCGTGGTTGACCGAGATGTGCCATCGGGGCTGGTCCCAGATGCTGACGAAGTTCTCCAGCCCCACGAACTTCCCCTCCGACACCTCATCGTGCTTGTCGGTCATGGCCAGCCGGAAGTTCCAGCCCAGCATGCCGTACACGAACACACCGATCAGGATGATCGACGGGGTGACGAGGAGGAGCCCGGGCAGCCAGCTGCGTGCCCGCCTCACAACCATTCCCTCCCAGGGGGGCACGGCGAGCCGTACCCCCGATGAGCTACTGAGCGTTCGACTTGGCGGCGTCGGACAGCGCCTGTTGCAGGGCCTTGACGTCCTTGCTCGCGAGGAAGAGCCCGACCGCCTCGTTGATCGCGGCCAGCCAGGGCTGGTTCACCGACACGCCGTGCTGGATGGAGCCGGCGAGCTTGTCGCTCGACCAGTCCTTCAGCGCGTCGGCCAGGTAGTCGGTGTAGAGCGCCTGGTCGGCGTCCTTGCGGGCGGGGATGGAGCCCTTCTTCGGGTTGAAGGCGTCCTGGCCCTCCTTGCTGGCCGCGACCTTCAGCCAGGCGACGGCCCCGTCGCGGTTCTTGGCGCCCTTGGGCAGGGTGAAGCTGTCGGACAGCCACATGTACGTCCCGGCGGTGCCGGGGACGGGCGCCCAGTCGAAGTCCGTCTTCGACGTCTTGCCCAGACCGCCGTCCGGGGGGTTGTGGAAGTAGCCGTAGGCCCAGTCGCCCATGACGTTGAAGGCGGCCTCGCCGTCGGCGACCTGCTTGGCCGCCGGCTGCCAGTCGTCCTGCGGGTCGCCCGCGTACGTCATGATCTTGGCGAAGTTCTGCAGCGCGGTGGTCACCTGCGGGCTGTTCCAGTCGGCGCCCGGCTTGAACAGCGCGTTGTAGGCGTCGGTGCCCATCGAGCCGAGCAGCACGTTCTCCATCAGGTGGGTGACGGTCCACTCCGAGCCGATGGACAGCGGGATCTTGCCCTTGGCCTTGACCTTCTCCAGCGCGGCGACGAACTCCTCGATCGTCTTGGGCGCGCCGGCCACGCCCGCGTCCTTCAGCACGGCCGGGTTGAACCACAGGACGTTGGAGCGGTGGATGTTGACCGGCACCGAGTAAATCTTGCCTTCGACGCTGATCTGCTCGACGAGCTGGGCGGGGAAGACGTCCTTCAGCTTCAGCTCGTCATAGAGGAAGGTCAGGTCTTCCAGGTTGCCTGCCTTGATGTAGCCCTGCAGCTCCGCGCCCGCGTGGCCCTGGAAGGTGTCGGGCGGGGTGCTGGCCTGGAGCTTCGACTGCAACAACGCCTTGGCCTTGTCGCCCGAGCCGCCCGCCACGGCGGCGTCGAAGAAGGTGTAGTTCGGATTCTGCTGTTCGAAGATCTTGCGCATCTCCTGCAGGCCGTCGGCCTCACCGGGACCTGTCCACCAGGAGAAGACCTCAACCTGCTGTTTGCCTCCGCCGCCGCTGGCGGTCGGCGACTGGGCCGTCTGCCCGCCGCCACCGCCGCAGGCCGCCAGGCCCAGCACGCTCGCCATCGTGATCGAGACGGCCGCCAACCACCGTCGCATCGCACACCATCTCCTTCGAAAGCCCCCGAAGTTGGTGATTTTGACAACGTTGTCAACAACGGCTATCAACCCACTTCCGGCCGCGCGGCGTCAAGGGATGGGCGGATAACAGCTCCGCATATTCAGCGGACGCGCTTCAGCTCGCCCGCCGGGCTCGTCACCACGGTGACCCTGTAGTCGTGGCCGGTGCCGGGCACATCGCCGCCGCCCGACACGACCACCAGCGCGCCCTTCGAGACGGCCAGACAGACCAGGGCGGGCAGGTCGCAACCGCCGTCGGGCCGCCACGTGGTCAGCACCACGTCGGACTCGGCCAGGCGGACGGACAGATCGAGCTCGGCCATCTTCATCAGCAGGCCCGCATGGGACAGGCGGCGGCCCTCGGCCAGCACGAGCGCGCCCTGACGTTTGGCGTCGAGCGCGGGCAGCGCCGTCGGCGCCAGCCTGAGCAGGCTGCGGAAATCGATCGTGTCGAGCGCCGAGCCGAGCGAGACGACCTGGCGCACCCGCGACGCCTCGGCCGCCATGACCGCCTTCTCGGCCAGGTCGGGCGTGGTGATCAGCGTGCGCGCGTCGCACTGGCGCAACCACGCGGCCATCTCGAAGGGGCACAGCGCCGGATCGACCGGCGCGACCACCCCGCCCGCCGCCAGCACCGTGTGCATGGCCAGCGTCTGCGCGCCCGCGGTCGGCACGTGCACGCCCACCACCTGGTCGCGCCTGGCGCCCCTGCGCACCAGCCCGGAGGCCGCCCTGGTCACCTGGGTCACCAGCTTGCGGTAGCCGTAGACGTGGCCGCCGCGCAGGTCGACGAGCGCCGGCCGGTCACCCCGCTCGTAGGCCCGGCGGAACACCTCGTGGATCACGGTGCCGGAGGTCGATACGCGGGGTTTCATGCCCGACAACGTACGGCGGCCGGGGTCGCGGCAGCATCCCCCGATGTATGTAGGCCGATGTGCATTCAGCCGGGGAGGGCGGGCCCGAGCCCTGCGCGGCTCGAGCCCGCTGTCACGCGCCTGGAACCGGGCCTCCACCCCTCCGAGGAGGCCCAATTCCACGGGGACGCGTGACGTCCCGGCTGATCGGCCGCAGTTGCCCCGACTCGATGGGGGCGTGCGCCACGCGGTCGATCACAGGAAGAAACGGTAGGTGTGCAGAAGGGGTCGGCACATGCGCCGACATGGCCATTCGTAGATGTAAGCGGGCGGGCGCCGCATTGTGTAGAGAGGTCGGCGGATCAGCGGGTCTGGATCATCCATGCGGCAATTTGTGTACGCGTGCTGAACCCCAGTTTGGCCAGGATGTTGGCCACGTGTCGGGCGACGGTGGCGGGGCTGATGACGAGCTCGTCGGCGATCGCCCGGTTGCTGAGCCCTCTGGTGACCAGCTCGGCGATCTCGCGTTCCCTGGGCGTGAGCCTGCTGCCCTGGTCGGCGGGGAGGACCGGGGCGGGCGGGAGCGCGGGCAGCGTGCCGTCCAGCGCGCAGGCCACCGCCTGGTCGGCGGTCATGGCGCCGCCCTCGGCCCACAACACGTCCACGACCGCCTCGCCCAGCGCGTCACGCGCCGGGCGCAGGACCTCCTCGGTACGCGCGTCGGGCCGGCGGGCGCGCAGCGCCACCGAGGCCGAGGCCAGCAGCACCGCGCACCGATGATCGCCCTCGGCCGCCACCAGGCGGGCCCACGCCTCCAAGCGCCGTCCGATGCTGGCGCGCAACCCGGCGTCGCGGCTGAGCACCAGCGCCTCGGTGAGCCTGACCCTGGCCTCCACCAGGTCACCCTGGTCGAGCGCCACCTGGCCGAGCCCGGCCAGGCAGCTCACGATCTGCTGCCCTGCGTCCACGCGGCGCAGCAGGCGCAGCCCCGACTCGTAGTGCCGCCTGGCCGCCGAGGCGTCGCCTGCGCGCCTTGCCACCTGGGCCAGGCCGATGTGGCTGAAGGACTGGACGTAGTGGTTGCCGAGCTCCTGGCTGATCGACAGGACCTGCTCGAAGGCGCGCTGCGCCTCGTGCAGGCGGCCGTGGTGCAGGCCGAAGGCGGCCTTGGCGCCCTGGGCCATCGACTCCAGGACGAGGTCGCCCGACCGGCCCGCCACCTCGATCGCGTGGGTCAGCGCGTCCTGCTCGCCGGTGATCCTGGCCAGCACGATCATGGCGACGGCCGCGCCGTAGACGTCGTCGGCGGCCCCGCACAGCCCGAGCCCGGCGCGTACGCACCGCTCGGCCAGCTCCAGGTCGCCGGCCACCAGCGCCAGCTCGCCGCGCAGCACCATGGCCTGGCCCCGCAGCGGCCGCGGCACCTGGGGCGCGTCGAGAGACAGCAGCCGGTCGAGCCGCTCGGCCACGTCGAGCTTGCGCCCGCTGCCGACCAGCAGGAAGCGCACGTCGGTGAGCAGGCCGAGCGCGACCTCCGGCAGGCCGACGCCGGCCGACCAGTCGCAGGCCGCGGCCACCTCGGCCTTGAGCCCGTCGAACAGGGTGACGTAGCGCTCGACCACCGGCCACGACGTGCGCGTCTCCGGCGACAGCGCCGCCTTGACCCGCGCCGCCAGCCCGGCCACCGCCATCAGGTGCCTGCGCCGCAGCTCGGCCTCCTCGCCGGACTCCGCGAGCTGCTCCAGCGCGTAGTCGCGGACGGTCTCCAGCAGCCGGTAGCGTGCCTGGCCGGCGATCTCGCCGTCGAGCGCGACCAGCGACTTGTCGACCAGGTCGCAGAGCCTGGGCAGCACCTCCTCCTCGGGCAGGCCAGGGCCTGAGCAGACGGCCTCGGCCAGGTCGAGCGTCCACGACGAGCGGAAGGCGGCCGTACGGCGCAGCAGCAGGCGCTCCTGCGGGGTGAGCAGCCGGTAACTCCAGTCGACCGCGGCCCTGAGCGTGCGGTGCCGGGCGGGAGCCGTGCGATCGCCGCCGGCCAGCAGCCTGAACCGGTCGTCGAGCCGCTCGACGAGCTGGCCGACGGACAGCACCCTGACCAGGGCGGCGGCCAGCTCGATGGCCAGCGGCAGCCCGTCGAGGGCCTGACACAGCGCCACGACCAGCGGCAGCGTCTCGGCGTTCAGCCCGAACCCCGACCTGGCGGCGCCGGCCCTGGCCACGAACAGCCGCACCGCCTCGCTCTCGGCCCCGTCCACCGACAGCGGCGGCACCCGCCACACCGTCTCGCCCGGCACGCGCAGCGGCTCGCGGCTGGTGGCCAGCACGGTGAGCCCTGGGCAGGCGCGGAGCAGGTCGCGGCAGAGCTCGGCGCATTCGGCGATCACCGTCTCGCAGTTGTCGAGTACCAGCATCACGCGGCGGGCGCCGATCGTCTCCGCCAGGTCGCCCGCGATGCGCAGCGCGGCGGCGACATGACCTCTGACCTCGCCCTTCTCCAGGTCGGCCAGCTCGATCAGCCAGCCGCCTCCGGGGTGGTCGCGGGCGATCCTAGCGGCCAGCCGCAGCGCGAGCCGGGTCTTGCCGATGCCGCCGGCCCCGCAGAGGGTCACCACCCGCGACACACGCACCAGTTGGACGAGCTCGTCCACATCGGACTCCCGGCCGACGAACGCGTTCGGCTCGGCCGGCAGGTTGCTGAAGTCGGCAGATCGCAGCATCACTGTGAGTGTGTCACCAACTACGCCATGCGCCCAGACGTAATCGGTGGAGAACTGCCGGTGCCCACAGGCATGCGCTGAGCGGCCGTCACGACAGGGCGGCGTCGATGACGGCGCGCGTGATGGTCGTCACCGCGTCCGCGCGCGTCCCCGGATGCTCCAGCACCACCCCCACCGCCACCTCCGGCGTCCCCGCAGGCGCGAAGGCCGTCATGAGCGCGTGGTCCTCGGCCCCCGGCACGATGTCGGCGGCGGCGGTTCTGGACGCCGCCGCCCCCGGGACGGCCGCCTTGGTCCCGGAACCGTTCGGCTGCGCCGTCCTGGTCATCATCATGGCCAGGTACTTCGCCAGCGCGGGCGTCACGGCCCGCCGGTACGGCGTGGGCCCGGCCCGGTTGATGACGGAACCGTCCGCCAGCCGCACCTCCTCCACCAGGTAGGGCCGCATCAGCACCCCGTCGTTGGCCACCGCGGCGGACAGCATGGCGATCATCAGCGGGGTGGCGCGGTCGCCATGGTGCCCGATGGCGGCCAGGGCGGTCTGCGGGCGGTCCATGCCCAGCGGGTACCTGCTGGGCTCCGTGGCCAGCGGGATCCGCAGGTCGCGCGCGTTGAAGCCGAACGCCTCCGCCTGGTCCCTGAGCAGGTCCTGGCCGAGTTTCAGTCCGATGGTGGCGAAGGCCGTGTTGCAGGAGGCCTGGAAGGCGTACAGGAGGGTGGGGCGGCCGTCGCCGCAGGCGGCGTTGCCCGAGTTGCGAAGGTAGGTCCGCGTCCCCGGTAGCCGCAGCCTGGGGGGCGCGTCCACCGGGGCCGAGGGCGTGTACTCCCCCGACGCCAGCGCGGCGGCCGCGGTGACCAGCTTGAACGTCGATCCGGGCGGATAGAGGCGGTGCAGCGCCCGGTTCAGCAGCGGTTGCCCCGGCGCCTGCCTGAGCCGCCTGGTCGCCTCGGCGAGCCGGGCGGGGTCGAAGGCGGTCAGCGTGTTCGGGTCGTAGGTCGGATACGTGGCCAGTGCCAGGACCGCCCCTGTCGCGGGGTCGAGCGCCACGGCCGCCCCGGGGATCCCCGCGGCCTTGAGCCCCTCGTAGGCCGCCCGCTGCACCCGTTCGCTGATCGTCAGCCGGACGTCGGCGCCCTCGACGTCCCGCTCGCTGACCAGGGAGCGCACCCTGACCTTCGGGTCGTCGCCGGACAGCAGCGCGTCCTGGGCGTGCTCGATGCCGGTGAGGCGGCGCGGCGACATGTGCCCGGTGACGGCGGCGTACAGCTCTCCGTGCTGGTAGACCCGCCGGTAGCGGTAGGGCCCCGAGTCGGACGGCACGCTGGCGGCGATGGGCGTGCCCTCGTAGGTGAGGATGTCGCCGCGCGGGTGCGCGTACCGGGCGATCACCGGCCGCTGGTTCCTGTGGTCGGCGTTGAGCGCGTGCGAGCCGAACGCCTGGATGAGGGTGATGTGCCCCAACAGGAGGAACAACATCGCCGCGCAGAGCAGGGCGAGACGGCCCAGCGGGACGTCTGCCCGCCGCACCCTCGATCCATCCGCCATGGATCTCGGTCTAACAAGCGGCGGGCAAAGCTCCGGCTACAGGACGTCGCGGTAGTGGGAAATCTTGTTGTGGATGTACTTCTGCCGTTCGGCGAGCTTCTCGATCTGCGCCTGGACCTGCTGGTCGTGCTCCTCCAGCAGCTTGATCCGGTCGGGGATGGTATGGTCGCCCGCGCGCACGAGCTCGGCGAAGCGCAGCATCTGCGCGATGGGCATGCCGGTGTCGCGCAGGCAGCGCACCATTCCCAGCCAGCCGACGTCCTCCTGGCTGAACCTGCGCTGGCCGGCCGCGTTCCTGCCGATGCGCCGCAGCAGGCCGATCTTCTCGTAGTAACGCAGGGTGTCGAGGCTGAAGCCGGTCTCCACAACGACTTCCGCGGGTGTGTACACGCTCACGCACCAAGGATCCCACCTGGAGTGGGCTCCAGGTCAATGGCCCAGATGATCGGCCAGGTAGCGCCTGACGAGCTGCTTGCACTCGGCGATCAGCTCCTCGTCGCCCGAGGGATCGGCCCGGAAGGCCAGCTTGAGCACCGCGTCGGTGGCCTCGATCGCGACCAGCAGCGCGCGGTCGAACCCGGGGCCCGCCGGGGCGTCGAGCTGCTCCACCGTCAGCGCGCGCAGCCGATCGGCCACCACGACGTTGTTCTCGTGCGCGCCGTCGAGCGCGCGTCTGGAACCCTCCAGCGCGGCTCCGCCCGGCCCGAGGAGCACCTGGCCGAAGTCGACCACGGAGAACCCTGGCGTGGTGCGCTTCATGTCGACGAACTCGTCGACGGCCAGGTCGACCAGGTCGGTCCAGTGGCCCAGCTCGGCCGCGGCGATGCGCTCGGCCACCCGTTCGAGGAACGCCTCCAGGTTGCGCAGCGCCAGGGCCCGCACCAGCCCCTGTTTGTCGTGGAAGAACTGGTAGAACGTGCCGATCGGGACCTCGGCCCGCCGTGCGACCTCCTTGGTGGTCAACGCCTCGTAGCCGACCTCGTCGAGCAGGAGCGCGCACTCGTCGAGCATCCGCTCCACCCGCTCCACGCTGCGGCGCTGGGCGGGCCGGCGGCGCAAGGTACTCCTCATGACCCCCATCCTGACTTATTACCAACGAGTAAAGTTCGCGACGTCGAGATCACGTGAGGAGCAGGGATGTTCTTATGGGGCACGGCCACGGCCGCCTACCAGATCGAGGGCGCCGTCGGCGAGGACGGCAGAGGCGTCTCCATCTGGGACGCCTTCGCCCACGAACCCGGCCGGGTCAGGGACGGCCACACCGGCGACGTGGCGTGCGACCACTACCACCGCTGGCGCGAGGACGTCGCCCTCATGGCGGACCTCGGCGTGAACGCCTACCGCTTCTCGATCGCCTGGCCGCGCGTCCAGCCTCACGGCACGGGTGAGGTGAACGACAAGGGCCTGGACTTCTACGACCGCCTCGTGGACGCCCTGCTGGAGGCGGGCATCCAGCCGGTGCCGACCCTGTTCCACTGGGACCTGCCCCAGCCGCTGCAGGATCGCGGCGGGTGGATGAACCGCGACGTCGCGGAGATCTTCGCCGGCTACGCCGCCGTCGCCGGGGCCCGCCTGGCCGACCGCGTCCCCCTCTGGATCACCCTGAACGAGCCCTTCGTGCACATGGCCTACGGCTACGCCATGGGCCTCCACGCTCCCGGCCAGGCCCTGCTGACCGGGGCCCTGCCCGCCGCCCACCACCAACTCCTCGGCCACGGACTGGCCGTGCGGGCCCTGAGAGCGGCAGGGGCGCGCGAAGTGGCGCTCACCAACAACTGCACCCCGGTCTGGCCCGCCTCGCCCCAGGAGCCCGATCTGAGGGCCGCGCAGGCCTATGACATCTTGCACAACCGCCTGTTCCTCGACCCCGTCCTCATCGGCGAATATCCAGACCTGTCGGCCTACACCCCCGCCCTCGACTTCCTCCGCGACGGCGACCTCGACGTCATCGCCACTCCCATCGACGCCCTGGGGATCAACTACTACAACCCCACCCGCATCGCCGCCCCCACCGCCGACGGCCTCCCCTTCTCCGACGCGGGCATCACCGGCCACCCCACCACGGCCTTCGGCTGGCCGGTCGTCCCCGACGGCCTGCGCGAGCTGCTCACCGGGCTCAAAGCCCGTTACGGCGCCGCCCTGCCGCCCGTCCACATCACGGAGAACGGCTGCTCCCAGCCCGACCTCGTCACCGGACGGGGCACGATCGAGGACGCGGAGCGGATCGCCTTCCTGGACTCGCACATCGGGGCGATGAGGCAGGCCATGCGGGAGGGCGTGGACGTGCGCGGCTACTTCGTCTGGTCCCTGCTGGACAACTTCGAGTGGGCCGAGGGCTACCACCAGCGTTTCGGCCTCGTCCACGTGGACTTCGCGACCCAGCGCCGCACCCCGAAGGCGTCCTACCGGTGGCTGAAGGGGTTTCTGGCCTCAGAACACTGACACGTGGACGTGGTCGTAGTGGTTGGCCGTGACCCCGCCCCGGTCGGACATCGGGTCCCAGCCGCCGCCTGACCTGATGTCGTAGTAGCGCTGCTTCCAGATGATGTACATGACGCCGAGCCGGGCGCCGTTCTTGATCAGGTAGTCGGCGAGGGCGTCGCCGACCTGTGCGTCGGCCCCGGCGGCCATGGTGCCGCCCCTGGACATCATGAAGTCGCAGGCGCGGCCCTTGCCGTGCTCGCCGGGGTCGCCGGGGCGCAGGCAGCCGACGCCGTACTTCATCGGGAAGTTCTGCATGATGTCGGCGCGTACGGAAATCATCCGCTGAGTCAGGCCCTCGGCGCCGCCGGGCTGCTGGAAACCGTACTTGGAGAGCAGGCGCTCGATCTCGCGCCGCTTGCCCTGCATGGTCTTGATCTCTTTTTTCAGCTTCTCGATCTTGTCATTGACGTCGACCTTCGCCTGTTTGGACTTCTCGATCAGCTTCTTGATGCTCTCGACGCGCTGGGCGCGCTCATTGGCCATCTGGGCCAGGTTGGCCGCCTGGCCCAGCATCGTGGACGGGTCCATCGTCGGCGTGAAGAGCTGGGTGTTGTCGAGGGGGCCCAGCATGTAGGCGTTCTGGGCGATGCGGGCGACGTCCGCCTCGGCTGCCCTGAGCTGCGCGTCCAGGTTGCCCGATGTGTCGGTGGCCCGCTTGGCCTGGATCCTGATCTCCTCCAGGCTCTGGATCTGGCCTCGGTAGCGTTCACTCAGCTGGGCCGCCTGTTTGGTGAGCTTGCGCAGTTCGGCGGGGGATGGCGCGGCGGCGGCCGGCCGGGACTCGGGGATCGCGAGCAGCCCGGCGAGGACGACGGCAAGAACGGCGATCCGCCAGATTCTCACGTTCGCCCCCTCCCCTCATGACGGTCCGAAACTATAGAAGATGATCTTGATATCTGTCATCTGAACGATCGAACTGCCGCCCCTTTGGCGAAGTTTTTATCATTTGTACTAAATAAGGAGGATCTAAAAGATTGGGCCTTGTATAGACCGCTCCAACGGTCTGAGATGGCGGTCGAACTCGTCTCTGCGAAGGGGCAGACCGTGTCTCGACCACTCACCCTCGCCGCCGCCCTCGTCCTGGGTTTAGGCGGCTGTCTCGTGACCATGACTCCGCAGGCGTCGGCGGATCCGCTGCCGCCGCGCGACCGCATCGAGCTGTACCAGCTCGACAGCCCGCCCGGCACCGCGCAGACGCTCAGGGAGAAGGGCTTCGACGTCGTCCAGCAGGAGATCGAGAACGGCAAGGAGCACATCGAACTCACGGCGGCCCAGACCGACCTGGACGCGCTCGGCAAGCTCGGCCACAAGCCCGAGCCCGTACGCAACCCGCAGGGACAGACCCAGCTGGAGGCCGCCAGGGCGCAGGCTGCCGGAGGCTACACCGTCTGGCGGTCCTACTCCGAGCCCGGCGGCATCGCCGCCCAGCTCAAGGCCATCGCCGCCGCCAACAGGGACATCGTCAAGCTGCAGTCGATCGGCAAGACCCTGCGCGGCCAGGACATCCTGGCCGCCAAGGTGACCACGGGCGCCCGGCTGCTGCCCGACGGCGTCAAGCCGGCCACCCTCTACTCCGCCACCCAGCACGCCCGCGAGTGGATCGCCACCGAGGTCGACATGCGGCTGCTCAAGTACGTGATCGCGAACAGGGCCACGCTGAAGGACCTGCTCAACAAGACCGAGCTGTGGTTCGTGCCGGTGGCCAACCCCGACGGCTACGACTTCACCTTCACCGAGGGCAACCGCCTGTGGCGCAAGAACCTGCGCGACAACGACGGCGACGGCCGGATCACGATCGGCGACGGCGTCGACCCGAACAGGAACTTCCCCACGAACTTCCACTACGACGAGGAAGGCTCGTCGAGCATCCCCAGCAGCGACACCTACCGGGGCGCGGGCCCGGCCAGCGAGCCCGAGACCAAGGCCATGGACGGCCTGCTCAAGCGCGTCGGTTTCGAGATGCAGCTCAACTACCACTCCTACGGCCCGCTGCTGCTCTACCCGGTCGGCTTCCAGATCGCCACGGAGGCGGCCGACAACCCCATCTACGAGGCCCTGACCGGCAACGACGCCAAACCGGCGATCCCCGGCTTCGACCCCGACCTCAGCGCCGAGCTGTACACCACCAACGGCGACACCAACGACCGGGCGCACTTCCAGTACGGCACGCTGTCGTGGACGCCTGAGCTCGACGAGGGCTGCGACGGCTGCGGGTTCGTCTTCCCCGACGACGAGGCGCTGGTGCGGGCGGAGTTCGAGAAGGGCCTGCCGTTCGCGCTCGACGTGGCCAGGTCGGCGGTCAACCCGGTCGAGCCGGTCAACCACCTGGGCAACACGACGCCCGACTTCGAGATCGACCCCTTCGAGGTCAGCTACGGCAAGTCGCAGGTCGTCCAGGTCAACGCCAAGCGCAAGCTCGGCCCCGTGTTCCTGAACTACCAGGTCAACGGGGCCGCACCAAGACGGTCGCGACTGCCGGGTGGAAGGGCGGCGAGCGTTACGGCAACGGCTACAACCGCTACTACCATCGGCTGCGCGGCAAGATCACCGGAACCAAGTCCGGCGACAGGGTGAAGGTCTGGTTCAGCTCGATCGGCAGGAAGAGCGCGGACTTCACCTACAGCGTCTCGACGGACATCGGCGGCAAGGTGCTGATCCTCGCCACCGAGGACGTCACGGGCATCAGCCCGGCGCAGGGCGTCAGCGAGGCCAAGTACGCCGACGAGTACGCCGCCGCGCTGACCTCGGCCGGCTACACCTCCGACGTGTACGACATGGACAAGATGGGACGCAAGGCGCCCCATCCGCTGGGCGTGCTCAGCCACTACAAGGCCGTGGTCTGGGAGACCGGCGACGACATCATCCCGCGGACGACCGGCCAGGTCGCGGGCACCACGTCCAAGGGCGGCGTGGACACCGAGCAGGCCGTGCGCGACTACCTCAACGAGGGCGGCAAGCTGCTGCACGCCGGCAAGTACCCGTCGTACGCGGCCAACAACAACGGCGCGTACTACTACCAGCCCGACCAACCGGCGCAGCCCGAGTGCACGGTGCCCGACGACCCGCCGTGCATCCCGGTGTTCAACGACTTCCAGCAGTACTGGCTGGGCGCCTACGTCTTCTTCGACGACGCGGGCACCGACCAGGGCACCGGCCAGCCGTTCGCGCTGCGGGGCAACGGCGGCAGGTTCGACGGTTTCAACGCCACGATCGAGCCCGGCCACACCAACTCGTTCGTGGCGACCTCGGCCATCCTGCCTTCGGAGCGCTTCCCGCTGTTCGCGAGCTCGGCCCCTGTCAAGTGGGCGCGTCCCGGCGGTCCTTTCGACCCGCACAGCGGCTCCTGGGACGTCTACAGCGGCATCGCGGACGTGTCGTGGAAGCGGCTGACCAAGACCGTCGACCTGACCGGCAAGTCGGGCGGCGACCTGTCGTTCTGGACGTCGTACGACACCGAGAGCTCCTGGGACTTCCTGACGGTCGAGGCGCGCACGGCGGGCGGTGACGACTGGACCACGCTGCCGGACGCCAACGGGCACACCACCACCGAGACCGGCAGCAGTTGCGACCCGCCCAGCGGCGGCGAGGGCTGGTGGACGCTCCACCCGTTCACCCGGCGCTACCAGGGCCCCGGCTGCGAGTCCACCGGCACCTCCGGCTCCTGGAACGCCGCCTCGGGCAACTCGGGCGGCTGGCAGCAGTGGAAGATCGACCTGAGCGCGTACGCGGGCAAGCGGGTCGAGCTGTCGATCTCCTACACCAGCGACTGGAGCACCCAGGGCGCGGGCGTCTTCCTGGACGACTTCGCGCTCACCCTGGACGGCGTGACGAGCGAGCAGACCTCGTTCGAGTCGGACCTGGGCGGCTGGGCCGTCGGGGCGCCTCCCGAGGGCACGTCCCCGTCGGTCAACAACTGGTTCAGGAGTGACCAGGTCTTCGAGGAGGGCGGCGGCGTCGTCACCGAGGACACCGTCTATCTCGGCTTCGGCGTGGAGGCCGTGAGTGATCCGGCCACCCGCGCGGACCTGGTCAAGCGGTCCATGCGGCACCTGCTGGGCTGAGGTCATGAAGAGGGGCGGGGCGCGTGCCCCGCCCCTCTTGCGTGTCCGGACAGAACATGGTTCGGTCGCCTTGAGGCGTAGCCTTAGCAAGCAAGCATTCGCTCAAGCGGGAGGCTCACGACATGCGCCAGCACGACACGCTGTTCATCGGGGGCGAATGGGTGGCCCCAGCGGGCACCGGAACCATAGACGTCGTCTCGCCGCACACCGAGGAGGTCGTCGGCCGGGTGCCGGAGGGCACGGCCGAGGACATGGACCGTGCGGTCGCCGCGGCCAGGCAGGCGTTCGACCACGGGCCGTGGCCGAGGATGACGTTCGCCGAGCGGGCGGCGGTGATCGGCAGGCTGGCCGGCATCTACAACGAGCGGCAGGGCGAGATGGCCCAGCTCATCACCGAGGAGATGGGCTCGCCGATCACGTTCTCCAACCTCGCGCAGGCGCCTCAGCCGCTCGGCATGCTGCAGTACTACGCCGAACTGGGCAAGGACTTCCAGCAGGAAGAGGAGCGGCCAGGACTGTTCGGCCCGATCACCGTGCGCAGGGAGCCCGTGGGCGTGGTGGCGGCCGTGGTGCCGTGGAACGTGCCGCAGTTCGTCACGATGACCAAGCTCGCGCCCGCGCTGCTGGCCGGGTGCACGATCGTGCTCAAGCCGGCGCCCGAGACGCCTCTGGACGCCTACCTGCTGGCCGAGTGGGTCGCCGAGGCCGGCGTGCCCGCGGGAGTGCTCAACATCGTGGCCGCGGGGCGCGAGGTCGGCGAGCACCTGATCTCCCACACCGGCGTCGACAAGGTCGCCTTCACCGGCTCGACCGCCGCGGGCCGGCGCATCGCGGCCATCTGCGGCGAGCAGCTCAAGCGGGTCAGCCTGGAGCTGGGCGGCAAGTCCGCCGCGATCATCCTGGACGACGCCGACCTGGCCGCCAGCATGGGTTTCCTGTCGATGGCCTCCCTCATGAACAACGGCCAGGCCTGCGTGGCCCAGACCCGCATCCTGGCCTCGCGCAACCGCTACGACGAGGTCGTCGAGGCCGTCGTGGCCATGGTCAACTCCCAGCCCGTCGGCGACCCCGCCGACCCGGCGACCGGCATCGGCCCGCTGGTGGCCAAGCGCCAGCAGGACCGGGTCGAGGGCTACATCAAGATCGGCATGGACGAGGGCGCCAAGGTCGCCGTCGGCGGCCTCGACCGCCCCCGCGACCGCGGCTGGTACGTCTCCCCCACCGTCTTCGCCGGCGTCACCAACGACATGCGCATCGCCCGCGAGGAGATCTTCGGCCCGGTCCTGTCGGTGATCCCGTACGACGACGAGGCCGACGCCGTCCGCATCGCCAACGACAGCGACTACGGCCTGGCCGGCACGGTGTGGACGGGCGACGCCGACCGCGGCATGGACGTGGCCCGCCAGGTCCGCACCGGCACCTACGGCGTCAACTGCTTCATGCTGGAGACGAACGCGCCCTTCGGCGGCTTCAAGGCCAGCGGCATCGGCCGCGAGCTCGGCCCCGAGGGCCTGAACGGCTACCTGGAGTACAAGTCCATCTCCCGGCTCGGATGACCGCTGACGTGCGAACGGACAAGCCCGCTAACGTGCGAACGGACAAGCACGGTGGGGCCCCGTGGCACGACCACGGGGCCCCATCATGTGGGATGTCCGCCCAGCGCGCCCCCGCGACGCTGGGCAACCGCCCGACTACAGAAGTATGTCCCATGTCCACCGCCTCGACGGTTTCCTTCCCCAGGGACTTTCTCCCGGCGGTTTCCTTCCATCCGCCCTAGGTACCCAAGTCTAGAGATTTGTCAGAACATGGGCTCATGGCCAAGAGATCTCCCCAGCGTAGGGCGGCAACGTCCCGACGTGCAGCTTTAACGCCACGTCCCACCGACTCCGGCGACTCCCCCCGGCGTGGGTTGCTGTACGCGCGTCTCAGCGAATCATGGGATGCGGCGGAATCGGTGCCAACTCAACTCGCGAATGGCAACAAATACGCGACAGAGAATAACGTCCTGGTCGTCGCAGAGTTCAAAGATGACGGTTATTCAGCATTTCATGAGGTGACGCGTGACGGATTCGATGCTGCTATCGAAGCCATCGAATCCGAATCTATCGACGTAGTAATCGTTCGCGATATCGATCGGCTCGTACGCAACCTAACTGCCTGGAATCGCCTAGAGCAGGCATGCATATCCAACGGTGTCGTACTCACGGAGTACAGCACGGGGGCCGTTTATGACCTCAGCACCCCGGACGGCTCATACAAGGGCGGGATGGAAGCGCTACGCGCTCGCAAGGAAAGCGCGGTCAAAGGGCAGCGCGTACATGAAGCAGCAGAACGTCAGGCACGGAAAGGCAGGCGCGCAGCAGGCGGAACGCGACGCTTCGGATACGTCTACATCTACGCCGAACGCGATCCAGAAGACGAGTCAAAGAAGAACAAAGTTATCCGTGTCGAGCTACACCCGACAGAAAACGGTCTCATCCGGGAAGCGGCGGACCGGATCTTTGACGACCATTCCAGCGTCAACAATATCTGCCACGACTGGAAGGGGCGCGGCATAGTTGGCGTGACGGGAAAACCCATCAGCGTAACCACCCTTACGACGGTTCTTCTGTCCGCGTTCATTGCCGGATATCGCGAATGGGATGGACAGCTCTACAAGGGTAATTGGCCTGCAATCATCAGCTTGGATGAGCACAAACGGCTACGGAAGATACTCGGCGATCGCGCCAAGGATAAGACGTACACGAAACGCGAAGATCACCTACTCGGCGGAGTGCTCGGTTGCTGCCTGTGCAAGCGCAAGATGTACCGAAGGGCAGGCGACAACTACTCATGCGTTCAAACCGTGCACGGCGGATGCGGAAAAATCTCGATCAAGGCGGACCTTGCCGAAGAATTCGTCACAGGAGCCATTCAGCAGGCGCTCTCTTCGCCGGAATTCGTTAGAGCGCAAGCAAGCTCCGGCGATTCCACCGGCGAACGAGAGCGAATCCTAGGCGAGATAGCTGAGCAAGAGGAAATCAAAGCCGAGGCCAGAAGCGACTATTACAGGAGACCGCGCATCATAGAGCGCGACGAATGGCTCACAATCAAGACTCAGTGCGAGACAGAAATAGCTAGATTGCGCCGCGATTATGATCGGCTCAGCGGAGAATCGGAATCCGTTCTGTCGGGTATCCCAGCCGATCAGTCAATTGCGGAAGCATGGGAAAGCTGGTCAATCGATCGTAGGCGCAGGGCAATCAAGTCAGCCGTGCGCGAAATAATCGTTCTACCTCTGCCTGAAGGCGCACCCCGCAACATGTACGGATATATCAAGGACAGAAAAGTACGAACGGAAAAGCAGCTTGCGATCATCGAACAGCGCCTGGATTTCGACTGGCGATTCTAGGCTTGCAGCGATAAACGGAAAGGGCATCGTGAGATCTTACCCTCACGATGCCCTTTCCGTTTATTCCGTTGATCGTGCTCGTTTCTCTCCGCGAACCTTCTTTGGCTTGGCATTCGGTTTTCGATTCGTTCTCGCTTGGAATAGCGGAAGGATCTCCGCGATTCCTATCGGATCTTCAATGTGATCTGGCAACCCCTGCGCGCGCCTCGTCTTGCGTGCGTGCGCCATGCCTGCCAATCGGATCATCGCTCGCTGTTCCGGCGAGAGCATGCCCGCCTCTTGAGATCTCCCGAAAGCGTCACCACCTCCCCTCTTGAGCCCTTACAGTGCGTAGTGCGGGGGAGTGCACGTGCACGTCCGTGCATGCCGCCTTTAGGTGCAGACGCGCGCGAGGCGTGCACGTGCATGATTCGTGATTCTGGTTACGGACCGTCAGGTCTGCGTCGGCAGAGCCGAGCGTGTTCCAAGATCAACATCTGGGGTTTTGCCGGCGAGCCCCCAAAAGTTGATCTTGAAATCAACTGCCGGTAGCTGACCTCGGTGCGGCGCGCCAGTGTCCCCGTGCCACTTGTACGGCCCGCCCTTGATCAACAAGCGCGCGGACGCGGTAGTAGACCCATCGCTTGCCCATCCCCGTTGCGGTCATGAGATCGGCCACCGACGCCCCGGCTTCCGGTGCCGCCGCCAGTGCGGCGATGAGAGCTCCCTCAGCGTCCTCAGGCGCGTTTGAGCGTGCATGCCGGGGCGATGTCCCAGCGATGCTCTCCGAAACACCCTCAGGGGCTCTCAGGGGCTCTCGGGCGTCGGCGCGGGTCTCCAGGGCGGCGGCAGAGACCGCGTCCAGTTGGGGGCGACTGGGCGCGTGCCGTTCGGCGGTGCGCTGAACTCCCTCGTCGTCCAGCAGGAAGGTTCGCGCGCGCCGAGGCACGTCATGTTCCGGCGCACTGATCAGGAACTTGCCCGGAGCGTCAAGCCGGTGCGCGTGCCATCCGGCTTTGAGCATGCCCTGGCCAAGGATGAGATCCACATCCCTCTGTTCGCGTACCCGGAACGACAGGCGGATGTCCATCTGTGAACGCACCGCGCCCTTACCCATAGCGCGCTGTGAGGGCCGTTGAGTGGCAGCTACGAGGGTGACAGCCGGAGCACGCCCCCGCCGTGCGATTGAGTCGGCGTAGCGCTCTGCACCGGGGGCTTCCTCGATGAGTTCGGCGTACTCATCTACCAGGATGATCAGAGCGGGAGCGTCCGGTCGGGGATCCCACACGCGCAGCCCCTGTTGGGCGAGGTGATCGGCGCGAGCGTCCAGGATCGCGACGGCATCGGCCAACAGCGTGTCTGCCGCCTGCGGTGTGGTGGCGAGCCGATCCAGGCAGGATGCCCAAGGCATGAGTTCCATCCCACGCTTGAGATCGATGCCCCAGATGATCACATCGGGGCAAGCCGTGAGGTCTCCCAACAGGACATTCACGCCCCCCGATTTGCCCGCACCGGCGATCCCGCCGAACAGCCCATGCCGCCGCCGCAGCGACACGCGCACAGAACTACCGTCTTCGAACACCCCCAGCTTGACGGGTTGCTTCACAGACGTGATCGATGGACCAGGCCAAGGGATCGCGTCGGCATGCGGATCCTTTTCGATCACCCGAACGTCGGCGCGGTTGGCCAGCGCGGGAACGGGTTGAATGCGGATCGCGCCGCGCCGCGTTCCTAGGGCGGACTCCAGCGCGGGCATTTGCCTGATCGCATCCTCTACCGTCTGGCCACGCCCCAGCCTGAGCCGCACGCGGTAGCCCCACAGATCGACAATCGCCGATTGGATGCGGGATCCCGTCAGGCCGACGGCTTGAGCGATGTCTGGCCAGGCGGCCAGCGTGCGCTCAACGCGCACGCGGGCACGCCTCCGCCGGTGCGTCCACCAGGGCACGGCCAGCACGAACGCGCCAGCGCTCAGAACGGCAGGCAGGGGCGGCGTGAACGGCCCCAGGTAGGCGGCCAGCGTGAGCCACGTTCCGGCGAACGCCGTGGTGACTGTGGCATAGCCGCGTTCGATCGGACGGGGAAGGTTGACCCACCGGCCCCCGATAGCCAGTGCGCTAGTGATCGCTATCGTGCTGATCAGGACCGCAGGCCACCATTCGGGGGACCACCGCCGCATGATCATGCCAGTGAGCAGGATCGATGCGGCGATGGTGAGGGGTGCGAGTTCGGAGCGGTAGCGCCAGGCCAGACGGGAGATGCCGACGATGGCCAGGGGTGGGATGTCCAGGTCATTGACCGTGGCCATGGGCTGGATGCCGTAGCGACGCATCCGGCGCGCGTTCCGGCGCATCTGGTAGCGCGATGCCTGCCCGTGCCTGCTCATTGGCCGCCTGTGTGGTCTGTGGCCGCTTCGTGAGTCGTCTCGGGTCTCATGAGTCGGTCCGACCTGTTGGCCTGGGCGTCCAGCTCGTCACGGACGTAGTACAGGGGGTCGTCGTCGCCATCTCGGTCGGCGGCCAGCGTGGCGCGCATAGCCGCTAGGGCGTTGGCGCGCTGATGGCGGATGCTGGTCAGTTCGGCGCGTAGGCCGGTGACCTCATCAATCAGAGCGTCGATGTCGGCGAGGGCGGCAATCACTTGTGCCCACATGAGCTGCACGGGCAAGGGGGCTCGGGCAAGCGCCGTCATGATCTGAGCGGCGGTCTGGTTGCGGGAGCTAACCTCCTGAAGATCGGTGTGTGGGTAGGGGTGGTGGTTTGGCACTGGCATCCCTCCTTAAGCCGGGGGGTCATTGGTTGGTGATCCACGCTGCGATGCCGTCGATCACAGCGCTGATGCTGGGGCCGAGCGTGGTCGTGGCCAGCAGGAACCCGAACACGAGGGCAATGAACGCCTGCCACAGGCGCAATCCGAGATAGCGCCAGGCGATGAACACGATCCCGCCCACGATCACGACCAAGGGAATGGTGATCTCCATACGGTTTCTCACCTCCTTTCCGACCTAGGCGGCGGACTTGGGGAGGTCAGATGCCGTCGTGACGCGCCTTACGGCGACGCCAGCGAGCGCGGGCGCGACACTTGCGGCAAGCCTTGTTGCCGGACTCCAACGCGGCACCACAAGGGCACCCACGCAGCAGCGGGAAAGTACGCAGCGGATTTCACCTCCTCCTGTCTCTGTGGGGGTTCGGGGTGGGGGCGGCCTCGGTGGGGTGGTCCTGACGACGGGCGTACATGAGCACGCTCCGGGTCACGTGCTCGATCTCTGAACGGGGATCAGCGAACGGGCGGCGGCGGTCATCGGCGCGGATGCCGCACACTGCGAGCACGAACAGCACCAGCACGATCAGCGCTGCTGCCAGCGCAAGAGTGATGATCAAGACCGGCACGTCCACCGCTCAGGCACCCATAGGCGGATCAGTGGAAATGCAGTCCCGGTACGAATCGCGCGCATTGCGGCGGTCCATGGCTGCCTGCGTGACCACGACAGCCTCATAGGAGACCGTGCCGAAGTCCGCCCAAGCGACGTGCTGGCCGTCCTCCGCTCTGGTCGCGACGCCCAACAGAGCGGCGATCCGCTCAACTTCGGCGATCGCCTCCGCCTCTGACGTGGCGTCGGTGTCGTAGCGAGGGTGGACCGAGACCCGCACTCCGTACTTGGGAACGGGGAGATGCGGGTTCTTGTCCAGGAGGTCGGCCAGGCCACGGAGATCAGCGATGAGTCGCTCCCGGTGGGCTGCGGGCATGTTGTGGGTCAACGGAGATCAGCTCCTTTCAAGGGCGTGACGTAGAGGGTGAGCACGTCGGGGCAGTTCTCCAGCGCATCAGCCACGCCGTGAAGCGTGATGATCATCAGCAGCAACACCGTTGCGGCGATGGCATCCGAAATCAGCCCGTCTGCGCAGTTGTCCAGCAGTTCGGCCACAGTGCGGATGACTGTGATCAAGCGGGAGAGTCGTGCATCTTCGTGTCCGACCACCGTTGATCACCTCCAATCCGTCGCCTCCGGTCGTTGCCGTTGCTCCCCCTGGTCGGCGGCCCGTACAGGGGGGACTACACGAACGAACGTACAGGCCCCCCTACACGGGCGTCAAGGGGGGGCTATACGGAATGGGTATAGCCCCCCCTGGACGGAGCGCGTACCCTGGCGCGCATGGCAAAGGAAGACGTGAGCGGGGCGGTTCTGACCGCGCTTGCTGACCTCGAACACGCCTTCGATGCAGTGCTGAAAGCGATCAATGCGGAGCCGGATCACAACCGGTCATATGCCGGTGCCACGGAACTGGTAGAGACGCTGAGGCGCTTTGTTGAGGCTTCGGGGGATCAGCGAGCCCTTTCGGCTGCCCGCATTTTTGATCATGAGCAAATGTCGTTGGCTGGCCTGGCCGACCACATTGGAGTATCGAAAGCACGCGCAGCTCAGCTAATGAAGACCGCCAAAGATGCAAGCAACAGAAATGGACACGCGACGGAGGGGGATTAGGGTGAGCGACCGAACAGAGGTCGTTGTGGAGGTTTGGCCGGTGTCGGCCGACGATGTTGGCCTGTGGCTGATTAGCGGCAAAGACGCCTGGCGTTCAGAGGCAGTTCGACAGAACAGCGATCCTCATACCGCCGTCACCAACCTTCTAGAAGAAAATGGGGCCGCAACCGGTGTAAAGCTCCTGCACTCTACTTCCTGGCGTGCTGAAGGAACTGCCGTCGTTCTCACCTACGTAGCCGTAATCGGTTGCGGCGCTTTCGTTCGTGACCAATGGGCGACCGCAGCGCCAATCAGTCCAGCTCTGCCCGATGCCGTAGGGAAGCCGATTCCGGTAGAGGCGACGGAAGCGCCGCTTCCTAGGTATATCGATGTGCTCATGCATGGAATGCGGCATTTGCAATTCCTGCTACAAACGGACTCCGCCGCACGGTCAGCGCTATGCGGCAGATGGCCCGATCACCTAGCCGTATTTCGTCCGGCGCTCGCAGGCATGTACGACCACGAGCATGGGCAGGAGCCGATCACGCTTCCTGAAGGACAAGACGCGCGATAGCAAAGGTACACGGGAAACGAGGTAAGGAAAGTGCCCGAACAAGAGAGGCTGGATGCGCTGAGTGCGCGGGTACACGCCGAGAAAGCTCGCGAATCTCAGGTGCACTTGCAGCAACGGACTGTAGAAGCCCTCACGGGTCTTCTGGCGCGCATCACAAATGAAGGGTTGCCAGTAATTAGCTGGTCGATTCACAGCAACCCAGCCAAGGAAGCTCTTACCGGAACGTGCGACGCGGGAAATACCGATAAGCGACGCAAGGACTTTGAGGTATGGCGTCAAGCCATCAATGCAGAGCGGCTTCCCGACGAAACAAATGCCGAAGGTGCAACTAGACTTCGCGCCGAAGTGACGGATAATTACCTCGGATTGTCCATCGCTCTTACCGCAGACGTCTAGCAGACTGATTTATAAACGAGCCCTCACAGTGGTGCGCTATTGGCTGGACGTGTAGCCCAGGTCAATCACATCCCCTGTGAGGGCTTCTGAAATCGCAGATGCCAAACGCAACGCCTGCCTACCATTAGGCAAAAAGCATCGCGTTCCATAGGCATTGCATGCAGGCGAACAGAGCATCGCCCTTGTCGTTGCTGCCAACTCGCCTCACTGGGAGCTTTTGCGATCGGCATAGTGAGCAGTTTCTAAGGAGCGACTGAAATTCGCCTTGATAGTCGAGTATGGCGATTTGAGCCATAGTCAAAAGGAAATTGATTTGCTTTCTAGAGCCGTCGAGGTGCATATTTCCCTCTCGCCTTGAGGTAACGAGAATGGCTCGGGCTTCTACAATGAACCTCATTGCGCGGTCGCAAATTTCTCTCTCGGACACGTTGGTGAGATCCGAGAGGGCTGCTTCGTGACCCTGCTGCCTTTGGTGCTGATATTCAAGTTCCAACATATGCCGCAGCGCGGCCTTGTCGTCGTATTTAATGTCCGGGGCATCGGATATGAACCACTCATTCTCTTCTGTGCGCCAAGCCACAGTGGTGGTTATATCGCTGTAAACATAGCAAGAGGTTGCGGTGATCATTATCTTTCTCCGTGGGTCATTTATAAGTACAGGTGTGGGATGAGAGCCCCCACAGTGAGCGCTTTCGAGCGGTGATGGCGGGCAGCGAAACCGCTCAATGGCATCTTCTGTGGGGGCTCATGCCCCAGGCAACGGTGTGAGTAAGGTAGGGCCGTAGCCTGGGACGCTCTGGTGAGGCTGGAGGATTCCGGCCTAGGGTTCAGGCAACCTACGCAGCGTCATTCTGGTCACTGTTTCGTGCCGCCTTAATTAGCTGGTCGGCCCGCGCCTTTGAAACACCTATTTTTGCAGCAAGGCCGCTCAGAGACAGTTGCTCTGATTCCCATATCCGCTGGGCGGATTTGGCCCGAATCAGTGCCGCCGCGTCAGCCAGTTCTCTCATATTATCCGCTAGACGAGTTGCGACTTGGTAAGCCGTCTCAAGATCAGACGAGTTTTGAAGTGCCGCAGCCGCTTGGTTGTATGCCTGCTGAATAGAATCCAGGGCGGCGTTCGGATCCATTTGCTCGTGCATCACTTTCCTTTCGACTCGGCTAGATTTCCCATGGCGGCTTTAGCGCCGCGTATCGGAGAACGTACTCGTATGCCTCTTGCCTGCTCGTTAGATCTCTGTAGATTGGCACCTTTATGTCAGGGTGAATGCAGGTGATAATCGAGACGCCCATAGAGAACTCACACATCACCCATACCTCAGCCTTTGACCGTGTACAGGTGCGGAAGTGCTTATTGTCGGGACGAGTGCGCTCTACGACTTTGCCCCAAATGCGGTGCACTCCATTCGGGGGTTCGGTCGTTGTGGCGATAGAAGTCTTGGATGGTTCTTCTTTGGAGATATCGAACGCCAGAAGCCAGCCCTCTTCTAGGTTCTCTGCCGCCGTCATTTCGATCGCTAGAGGTTTGGGCATTGATCTCTCCTCCGATGCAGGTGTGGAGGTGTGCAGCGTGGTTGCCCGCAACTTCGCGCACCCTTTCGCCCTGACCGGCTAAGGGCGGAGTCAGGAGCCGATGGAGGGCCGTCTTGCTGGGGGTCATGGCTCCCACTGTAGTACACCATGCTATAGCTCACCAGGCATGCCGAATCTCGCCTGCCATGGTGCCACATGCCTAGCGTTCAGGTGTGGCTGATCAGGAACTTGAGTGGAGACCCGGCATACCCCGATGGGTCCAGGTGTACGAGATCCTCAAAGGCGAGATTGAGAGCGGGAAGCGTGCTCCGGGCGATCAGGTTCCGTCTGTCCTGAGGCTTCAGCAGATGTACGGCATCGCCACGTCAACGGGGCAAAAGGTCCATCGCGCACTGCGCAAAGATGGACTGATCCGAACAGAGCCAGGCATGGGCAGCTTCGTAGCCGAACGGCCAGCCAAGGCAAGCGAGTAAGCTCCCGCCCCGCCTCGAACTTCACGGAGCCCCGCCAACAGCGCAGGTCAGACTAGGTGCGCTGATTTGCGGGGCTCCGCCTGTTAGGTCTCGGTCTTACAACAAATCCCCATACTCGGGTAGACGTGTATTACTCAAGAAAGGTTCGAGGAGATCCATTTGCCGATCCGGCGGACGAGATCGGGGGACGCGGCCGACTCCGCGTGGCCGTACCCGGGCTCGACCCACAACTCCTTGGGCTCGCGCGCGCCGGCGTGAAGTTGGTGGGCGTGGTCGAGCGGGAAGAACGTGTCGGCGTCCCCGTGGACGATCAGCAGCGGGACGGGCGAGATGAGCGCCGCCGCCTCGTGGGGCGGCATCGGGATCGGGTCCCACCGCCCGCGGGCGATCCTGGTGCGTTTGACCACCCTGGCCGCCCACCGCCCGAACGGCCGCTCGATCGCCCAGTGCACCTGGCGCATCGGCTTGGTGCCCCGGTAGTACCAGCGGGCCGGGCCGCTCACGGCCGCCACGGCGTCCACGCCGCCGCGCAGGCCCGCGTGCCGCACGGCCACCGCCGCGCCCATCGAGAAGCCCACGACCGCGATCTTGGAGTAGCCCACCACGCGGGCGTGCCTGACGGCGGCGTCCACGTCGAGGATCTCCAGGTCGCCCACGGTCGACTCGCCGCGCGAGCGGCCGTGGCCGCGGAAGTCGAAGGCGATCACGCCGCCGTATCCGCTCAGCACGTGCGCGATGCGGCGCGCGGAGCGTTCCCGCCAGGAGCCGGTGAAGCCGTGCGCCACCACGATGCCGATGTCCGTACGTGTGGCGGGCGTGTGCGCGGCGTCGATGCGGACCCCGTCCTCGGTCATGAGCATGACGGGAAAATTCTGCGCGAGAGGCATGGATACGAGCTTATGTTCGCCCGGCGTCCATCCCGTGTTCGGCCGCCCACACCGCGATGCCCGCACGCGAGTGGAGGCCCAGCTTCTCCATGATGCCGGCGACGTGCCCGGTCACGGCCGCCGGGCTGATCGCCAGCTCCAGCGCGATGGCCCGGTTGCTCAGGCCACGGCCGACCAGCCCGGCGATCTCCCGCTCCCGATGGGTCAGGCCGCTGTAACGCAGGACCGGCAGCGCGGCGGACGCCTGCCCGCCGCCGCGCCGGCGCAGCACCGCCGGCTCGCCACCGAGCCGACTCGGCACCGGCAGTGGGGCGGACTCCGCCTCGCCGCCGAGCACCCGTCCCGCCACCTCCTCCGGCGGTTCCTCCGCGCCCCTGGCCCACAGCAGCGCCAGCCGGTCCTCGCCGAGCTCCGCGCGGGCGAGCGTGAGCAACTCCTGGAGGCGTCCTGGCGGGCCGAACCGGCCGATGGACGCGCGCAACGCCTCGGCCGCGGAAGCCGCCAGCACCGCACCCGCCAGGTCGCCCTCCGCCCGGGCCACGGCCGACAGTGTCACGAGAGCCCGCACGATGCCCCTGCTCCTGCCCGCCCGCCTGCTCAGCTCCAGGCTCGCGGCCACGTGCCGCCTGGCGGCGACGTGGTCGCCCAGCCCGGCGGCCACCCTGCCGAGCCTGGCATGGCAGCGGGCCTGCTCGACCCGGTCGTCCATCTCCTCCAGCAGCGGCAGCGCGGCCGCGTGGTGGGACATGGCCGCCTCCAGGTCGCCGTCGGCCTCGGCCGCCACCCCCAGCCGGGTCAGCGCCCTGGCCAGCGACCAGTGGTGCCCCGACTCCCCGGCCAGTGCCAGCGCCTGCTCGCCGCGCCGCCTGGCCTGGCGCGGCAGCCCCTGCGAGAGCGCCAGGTCGAGCTGGGCGATGCGGACCGTGACCAGGTTGAACAGGTCGTCGTGGGCGCCGGCCGCTGCCTCCAGCTCCTCCAGGCAGTGCAGGGCCCGCTCGCTCTGGCCCGTGCGGAGGAACACCGTCAGCGCCACGCCGTAGGTGAAGCCCAGCCAGGGGGTGTACGGGTGCCCGCGCTGCCCCTCGACGCCCTCCACGATGAGCTTCTCGGCGCGGCCCAGCTCGTCGCCCTGCTCCAGCCCGTACGCCAGCCCGGCCTTGGCCACCGCGACCATGTCGGCGGGCACCGCCGACAGGTCGAGCGACAGCAGCCGCTCGTGCCGGCCGACGCTCTCGCCCAGGTCGCCGCCGACCGCCAGCGCCGCGCGGGCCAGGCGCAGCCCGAGCACCGGCTCGCACGACTCCACCGCCCACTCGATCGCGATCCTGCAGTCGTCGAGCAGGCCGCGCCCTCTGGTGAGGTGGGCGAACCTGGCCGGCCACGGCATCCGCCGCTCCAGCGAGCCCGCCGCGTGGCAGAGCTCCATCTCCTCGCAGATCACCCGCAGGTGCCGCGCGCGCAGGGACACCGCCTCGCCCGCCTCGGCCAGCCGGTCGGCCGCGTACCGCCGGATCGTCTCCAGCAGGCGGTAGCGGCCCTCGGCGTCGTGGTGCGACACCAGAGACTTGGCGACCAGGCCGCCGAGCAGGCCGGCCAGTTCCCTCCTGCGCAGGATGCCGCCGTCGGCGCACACCCGCTCGGCCAGCCCGAGGTCGAACAGCCCCGCGAAGACCGACAGCCTGCGCAGCAGCACCCGTTCCTTGGGCAGCAGCAGGTCGTGGCTCCACTCGACGGCGGCCAGAAGCGGGCGCTGCCTGGCCGGGACCGCGAGGTGACCGGTGGCCGCCAGGGCGACGCGGTCGGCGATGCGGCCCGGGCTCAGCACGCCGGCGTGGGCCGCCGCCAGCTCCAGCGCCAGCGGCAGGCCGTCGAGGACGCGGCACAGGCGTTCGACCTCTGCGATGTCGTCGCGCACGCCGCGCGCCCCCGCCGCCAGCGCCCGCTCGAGGAACAGCCGCACCGACTCGGCGTCCGGACGGTGCTCGCCGGGCAGTTCCAGCGGCGGCACCCGCCAGATCAGCTCGCCGGGGATGCGCAGCGGCTCGCGGCTGGTGATCAGGAAACGCAGCCACGGGCACCCGTCGAGGAGCCCCGACACCAGCTCGGCGCAGCTTTCGACCAGGTGCTCGCAGCCGTCGAGGACGAGCAGCGCCCTGGACGCGCGCAGCCGCACGCGCAGGCCGTCGAGCAGCCGCCCCGGGATCTCCTCGCGGACGCCGAGCACCGCGGCCAGCTCGTTGACGAGCATCGCGGGGCCGGTGACGCGGGCCAGTTCGACCAGCCACACCCCGTCGGCGAACAGCGGCGCCACCTTCGCCGCCACGCGCAGCGACAGGCGCGTCTTGCCGACGCCGCCCACCCCGCTGAGGGTGATCACGCGCACGTGGCCGACCAGCGCGCACAGCTCGGCCACGTCTCTCTCGCGGCCGACGAAGCCGTCGGGCTCGGCGGGCAGGTTGTGCGGGACGTACGCGGTCACGAGCCCTCCATCGTCGGTCTCATGACCTGGGTGCCGTGCTTATTGATGACCTCGACAAGCTCGGTCCCTATCTTTCACAGCTTCAGGGCCGGATGCGATCACTTTCCGTGCGGAACCCGCGACTGGACGGATAGGGATGCAGGGCGCCCAGGTCCGCGACGCCCATGACGATCCGCACGCGCGACTCGTCCGCCGCGTCCAGCGCGCGGGGCAGGTCGGAGATCATCACCCGGGCGTCGCTGGCCACGATGCGCTCTCTGAGGACCGCGGCGTCGAGCTCGACGGGCAGCGGCCAGGCCACCGCGCCGGCGGCGATCACCGCGTCGGTCGCCACGAGCAGGTCGGGGCCGACGGGCAGGCAGATGAGCACGGAGTCACCGGCACGCACCCCTCTGCGCCGCAACTGGACGGTCGCGACGGCGGACCTCTCGTCCAGTTGCTCCTCGGTGAGCTTCAGGCCGGTGCCCGAGTCCACCATCACGATGCGCTCATCCATGCTGCACACGCTAGGGAGGGCGTCTCATACGTACATGGGGCGGAATATGCAGATCCCTATGCAGAAGCGTTCGGGCGTTCGGCGGCCCACACCGCGATCTGCGCACGAGAGGTGTAGCCGAGCTTCTCCATGATATTGGCGATGTGTCGCGCGACCGTCGCCGGGCTGATCACCAGCTCTCCGGCGATGGCCCGGTTGGACAGGCCGCGGGTGAGCAGAGCGGCGATCTCCTGCTCTCGGGCGGTCAGCAGCGAGTGGCGCACCGGCTCGGCCGGCACGGGCGTCTTGGGCGTCAGCCGTTCGCCCTCCAGCACGTGGCGGGCGGCGGCGTCGGGGCTCATCGCCCGGCCGCTGGACCACAGGGAGGCGGTGCGGCCCTCGCCCAGCTTCGTCCTGGCCCGGGCGAGCAGCTCCTCGATGCGGATGGTGGCGGAGTGCTGGCCGATGGACTCGCGCAGCGTGGCCGCCGCCGCCGCGGCCAGCACGGCGCCCTCCAGGTCGCCTTCGTACTCCGCCAGCACCGACAGCCCCACCAGGCAGCGGGCGACCCCCTGGCGCTGGCCCGTCTGCCTGCCCAGCGCGAAGCTCTCCGCCAGCCACTGCCTGGCCGTGCCGAACTCGTGCAGCATCGCCGCCACCCGGCCGATCCTGGCCAGGCAGCGCCCCAGCTCCAGATCGCTGCCCAGCTCACGCAGCCACGGCACCGCCGTCTCGTACTGGGCCTTGGCGGCCACCAGGTCGCCGCGGGCCTCGGCCACGCCGCCGAGCTGGGCCGCGGTCCTGGCCATGATCCAGCGGTGGCCGTGCTCGCGGGCCCGCGCCAGCGCCTCCTCGCCGTGCCGCTGCGCCTCGCGCAGCCGCCCGCGGGTGAGCGCCACCGCCGACAACCCCGCCAGGCCCGCCGCCTGGTTCCAGGCGTCGCCCGAGCCCGTGGCCAGGCGCAGCCCCTGCTCGGCGTGGTGCAGCGCCTCGTCGGCCCGGCCCATGCGCAGCAGCACCACGACCATGAGGCTGTGCATGACGCAGCGGGTGAACACGTTCTGCTCCGGCAGCCCCGCCAGGCTCTCGCGCGCCATCTCCAGCGAGCGGCTCAGCTCGTCCCTGGCCTCCAGGCCGTAGGCGAGGTACGCCTTGGCCTGGGCGATCTGCTCGGCCGGCACGTCGGCGGCGCCGAGCACGAGCAGCCGCTCGACCCAGCCGACGATCTCCATCAGACCGCCGCCGCCGATCGGCATCAGCCCGGTGCTGAAGGCGCACAGGCGCAGGCCCGGTTGAGCGTTGCCGGACTCGGCCGCCCAGTCGAGCGCGACGCGCTGGTCGTCGACCAGGCTCTTGCTCATGGTCAGCGCCTCCAGCCTGCGCGACCACGGGAGGCCGGGCTCGACCATCTCGGTCATGAAGTGGCGCTCCTGCAACTGGCAGAGCACGCCGAGGTGCAGCTCGCGCAGGGCCTCGCGCTCGTCGGCCTGTTCGAGGCGCCCGAGCGCGTACCGCTTGATCGTTTCGAGCAGCCAATAGCGCCTGCGGCCCTCGTCGCACAACACCAGCGACTTGTCGACCAGGCCGCCGAGCAGATCGACGATCTCCGCCTCGGAGATGGGCCGCTCGGCGCAGATCTGCTCGGCGAGGTCGAGGTCGAACGCCCCGGCGAACACCGACAGCCTGCGCAGCAGCACCTGTTCGCCCGCCGACAGCAGGTCATAGCTCCACTCGACGGCCGCGAGCAGCGTGCGCTGCCTGGCAGGGGCGGTGCGTCCGCCCGTGGTGAGCAGGGAGAAGCGGTCGTCGATGCGGTCGGCGATCTGACCGGGGCTGAGCAGGCTCGTACGGGCCGCGGCCAGCTCGATCGCCAGCGGGAGCCCGTCGAGCGCCCGGCACAGGCGCACGACGTCGGGCAGGCTGTCGGCGCCGAGCCTGGTGCCGGCCGCCGCCGCGCGATCCATGAAGAGCTGCACGGACTCGGCGTCGCACGCGCCGGCGTCGGGCAGGTCGAGTGGCGGCACCCGCCAGATCAGCTCGCTGGCGATGCGCAGCGGCTCTCTGCTGGTGGCCAGGATGCTCAGCAGGGGGCAGGCCGCGACCATCGCCGCGGCCACCTGCGCGCACCGGTCGACCAGGTGCTCGCAGTTGTCGAGCAGCAGCAGGCAGCGCAGGTCGCGTAGGCGTGCGGTGATGGTGTCGAGCAGCGGGCTGCCGGTCTCCTCGCGCACGCCGAGCACGCGGGCGATCTCCTGCTCGACGAGTTCGGGACGGCTGAACCTGGCCAGCTCGACCAGCCAGACGCCGTCGGGATAGGACGCCATCAGCCCGGCGGCGGCCCTCAGCGCCAGCCGCGTCTTGCCGATGCCGCCCACCCCGCACAGCGTCACCACTCGTGCCTCGCCGACCAGGCCGCGCAGGTCGTCGAGATCGCGTTCGCGGCCGACGAACCGGTTGGGCTCTGCCGGAAGGTTGTGCCGGGGGGAATCTGGCATGCGGTCACCCTGCGTCGCGGAAGGATCACACTCTCCCACAGTGTCGCACTTCTTCGTCAACAAGAAACCCGCCCTTGGCCTGCGGTCCTGCCGGCGTCGGCGGGCTCCGCGTCACAGGCCGAGCGAGCTCACGATCGCCCGCTCGTCGACGACCCGCAGGATCGGATCGCCGAGCAGGCGTCTGGCCAGGTCGTAGGGCGCGACGACCATGGTCGCCCGGCGTTCGGCGGCCAGCACGCGGCAGCCGATCAGGCTCGGCTCGTGGGCGACCACGACGTGGGCGCCGGACATCATGGCTAAATCGATCACGCGCAGCCCGCGGAACGGCTCGCTGACCGCGTTGATCACGATGTCGTCCTTGCTGATCACCAGTCGCGTGGCCAGCCTGCGCAGGTCGCCGGCGAGTTGGTCGTGGTCGAGCATGCGCACGCCGTCGAAGGTGAGCGCCGGGCCTGCCAGCGGGCCGAACTCCAGGGGCCGCTCGGCGAACAGGCCGCTGAACGGCTTGGCCCCGGGGGCGGGCTGGAAGGAGAACACGTGCTCCACCTTGACCGCGGCCGGGTCGTAGTGGCGCTGGGTGATCATCATCCGGGCCGAGCCGGACGCGCCGAAGACCACGATCCCGCCGGCCCAGGCCACGGAGTGGACGGCCACCGGCAGGGCCGCGCCGAGCGGAACGTCGACGATCACGTGGTCGCCGAAGCGCAGGCCGTGACGGCGCAGCCCCTCGGCGGCCCGCGTGACGCGTCTGACGAACGCCGCGTACGACAGCACCTCGCCGGTCCTGACGTCGCTCACCGCCGGCTGATCGCCCTGCATCGGTGCCGCGGCCATAACCAGCTCTGTCCAGGTCATGCCGCAAATCTAGGGATCGCGGCCATGATTGCCATGCGCACAATTGTGCAACCGGCTATGTACGTGGGCCCGCCCCATACGCTTCCGCGTCGCTGCTCGACCAGGGACCGCACCGGTTGACCATGGACGACGTCGCCAGGCGCGCGAGACCGGCCAAGATCACCGCCTGGAGGACACCCGCGCTTACGCCGGCCGTCATCTCGTCCCGCTCCTGCCATCAGAGGGGATCAACTAGACTTATGAGGTCGCGACTTCGCGCGGCCGACCCCACGACACAGAGCGAGACGTCATCATGCCTTTGAACAGCCGCGACGACCTGCGGAACATCGCGATCATCGCGCACGTCGACCATGGCAAGACCACGCTGGTCGACGCCATGCTCTGGCAGTCCGGGGCATTCCGCGCCAACCAGGACGTCGACGACCGCGTCATGGACTCCAACGATCTCGAGCGCGAGAAGGGCATCACCATTCTCGCCAAGAACACCGCGGTCCAGCACGGCGGCATGACCATCAACATCATCGACACGCCCGGCCACGCCGACTTCGGCGGCGAGGTCGAGCGTGGGCTGTCGATGGTCGACGGCGTGGTGCTGCTGGTCGACGCCTCCGAGGGGCCGCTGCCGCAGACCCGTTTCGTGCTGCGCAAGGCGCTGTCCGCCAAGATGCCGGTCATTCTGTGCATCAACAAGGTCGACCGTCCCGACGCCCGCATCAAGGACGTCGTCGACGAGGTCTACGAGCTGTTCATGGACCTCGACGCCACCGAGGAGCAGATCGACTTCCCGATCGTCTACGCCTCGGCCAAGGCCGGCCGCGCCTCGATGAACCGTCCGGAAGACGGTGGCATGCCCGACTCCGATGACCTCGAGCCGCTGTTCGACATCATCAAGTCGACCATCCCCGCGCCGATGTACGACCCGAGCGCGCCGCTGCAGGCCCACGTCACCAACCTCGACGCCTCCTCCTACCTCGGCCGCATCGCGCTGTGCCGCATCCACCAGGGTGTCTTGCGCAAGGGCCAGCAGGTGGCCTGGTGCCGCACCGACGGGTCGATCCAGCGGGTCAAGATCACCGAGCTGCTCATGACCGAGGCGCTTGAGCGCAAGCCGGCCGAGGAGGCCGGCCCCGGCGACATCATCGCCATCGCGGGCATCCCCGAGATCATGATCGGCGAGACGCTGGCCGACCCCGACGACCCGCGCCCGCTGCCGCTGATCACGGTCGACGAGCCGGCCATCTCCATGACCATCGGCACCAACACCTCGCCCCTGGTGGGCAAGGTCAAGGGCGCGAAGGTCACCGCGCGCATGGTGAAGGACCGCCTCGAAAAGGAGCTGGTCGGCAACGTGTCGCTGCGCGTGCTGCCCACCGACCGGCCCGACGCCTGGGAGGTGCAGGGCCGTGGCGAGCTGGCGCTGGCCATCCTGGTCGAGCAGATGCGCCGCGAGGGCTACGAGCTGACCGTCGGCAAGCCGCAGGTCGTCACCAAGACCATCGACGGCAAGGTCCACGAGCCGGTCGAGCGCCTGACGGTCGACTGCCCTGAGGAGTACCTCGGCGCGGTCACCCAGCTCCTGGCCGTGCGCAAGGGCCGCATGGAGCACATGACCAACCACGGCACCGGCTGGATCCGGATGGAGTTCGTGGTGCCGGCGCGCGGCCTGATCGGCTTCCGCACCGAGTTCCTGACCGAGACCCGCGGCACCGGCCTGGTCCACCACGTCTTCGACGCCTACGAGCCCTGGTTCGGCGAGCTGCGCACCCGCAACAACGGCTCCCTGGTGGCCGACAGGTCCGGCCCCGTGACCGCGTTCGCCATGCTCAACCTGCAGGAGCGCGGCGTGCTGTTCGTCTCGCCGACCACCGAGGTCTACGAAGGCATGATCGTCGGCGAGAACTCCCGTTCCGACGACATGGATGTGAACATCACCAAGGAGAAGAAGCTCACCAACATGCGCTCCTCGACCAGCGAGGAGACGGAGAAGGTGATTCCGCCGCGGGTGTTGTCGCTGGAGCAGGCGCTGGAGTTCATCCGCGAGGACGAGTGCGTGGAGATCACCCCGGAGGCGGTGCGCATCCGCAAGGTCGTTCTCGACGCCGCCACCCGCGGGCGGGCCGCGGCCCGCGCAAAGCGCGCCTGAGTTCAACCGGCTTTTTCCGGCGTTAGTGGGTGGAGTAATCCTTTGGGGTTGTCCACCTGCGATGTGTGGATGCTCCCCAGTCCTGGCGTAAAGAAAAGTTGTCATGGGAGTAGCTGTAATAACACCGTGACCCTAAGACATGGAACAAACCCGCATGCCGGAGAATCATCAAAAATGTGGGGAAGCTCCGGATCGCAATAGCGTTCGGGCTGGCTCTGGTGTCGTTGGGGGCGATCGTCTGGTGCACCGTCGCCGCCAGACCGGTGGCGGCGCCCGCGCCGCCCAAGGACGTCGCGGTGCCCAACCCGTGGGTGGCGGCCGCTTCCCGCGCCGACCCCCTGGTCGGCTGGGCCCGTGAGGCCACCACCCAGGTCGTGATCACCAGGGCGGGCGAGGGCGATCTGGATCCCGCGCCACGGGGGCGGATCGACCCCCGCCAACGACAGGTCAAGATCACCGCCGTCCACCGGCTCAAGATGGCCCGCAAGGACCCGCTCATCGAGGCGCTACGCCAGGGCGGCGGCTTCCCCGGCGCGCTCAAGCAGGTCACGGACGCCGCGTTCGGCGCGATCAAGGCGAGCGGCCCCGGGCTGGCGCCCACGACGCGCCTGGCGCCGATCCTGGTCTCCGACTCCCATGGCACCACCGCCGGCTTCACCGTGACGCTGCTGCGCCAGGTGAAACGGGACGAGCTGCTCAAACTCGACTTCAACGCCCCGAACGCCCACCCGCTGATCGTCACGAGCCGCTCGATCGCCGTACTGCCCGGCGAATGGCGGGTACTGCGCCTGGAAGGCATCACGCCGACGCGGGAGCAGGACAAGCGGCTGGAGTTCTCCGTCGGCGCCTATCCGGTCAGCATGACGCTCGCGCCCGACTCCTTCGGCTTCGCCGACGTCATGGTGGAGGACGACTTCTCGTGGGCCACCGCGCTCGGCGTGCTGACGGCCGTCGCGCTGCTGGTGTTCCTGCTGCGCTCACTCGGACGCGGATGGTGGGGGCGGGTGCCCAACAGGGAACTCGTCATCGGGCTCGCGCTGGCCGCGCCCACGCTGCTGATCCCGCTGTTCGCCAAGAACTGGTCGCCGGTCGCGTACATGATTCTCTTCGTCGCGGTGCCCCTGCTCGCGCTCCGGCACGCCGGACGGACGCTGCCGACCAGCCCGCCCTGGAACACCCGCGACCTGCACATCGTGACCGGTCTCGGCGGCCTGCTCGGACTCGGCATGCTGAGCTGGTCCTGGCTGCACGGGCAACTGCCTGGCCAGATCCTGCTCGCGGGCGGAGCCGTGGCGGCCGTCGCCGCGGCGGGCTCGGCCATCGCCTTCAGCGTGGACCTCGGAGTCAGACCCGTCGTCATACGCTCGGCGGTGCTGTCGGCGGAGGCCGCGATCGGGCTGCTCGCCCTGGCATTGTGGCTGCGGGCGCTGACGACCGGGGTGTACCCGCCCGACAGCATCCGCCTGGTGCCGGCGCTGAGCTGGGCCCTGATCCCGATCGCCGCCATCGCCGTGGCCACCAGGCAGTGGAAACGCGGCGCCGTGGCCGGGGCCGTCCTGGTGAGCCTGCTGGTGCAGGGCTGGCCGACGGAATGGCTGGACTCCGGGTCGTGGAGCCTGGCGGTGGCCCAGCCGGAACCCAAGATCGGCGTCCTCACCCTCGACCCGATCGTCCGAGGCGCGCTCGGGCTGCTCCTGCTCGGCTTCGTGATGCTGGTGCTCCGGCTGCGGCGGCTCGGCGGCGAACTGCCGGCCATCGGCAACCGGGTCGCCGAATCCACCATGATCGCCGTACTCATGGTGCTCTACATCACACCCGGCGGCACCACCACCCTGGCCGACATCGACGTACCGCTGCCACTCCTCGCGATCACCTCCATCGTGGCCTGGGCCACCTCCCGCTGGCTCCTCACCGGCCCGCACACACCCATCGTCGAACCCGCCAACCAGGAGGAGCACCGGCGACTCGTCAGGGCCGCCCTGCACAAACGGCTGCTGCTCGTCTCCGAACAGGAGCTCTACCGCATCGGCCGCGGCCGCATCGGCTCGGGCGAGATGTCGATGGCCGACTTCGACCAGCGGCGGCAC
The DNA here is from genome assembly GCF_042650645.1 of Nonomuraea purpurea. NCBI lineage: Bacteria > Bacillati > Actinomycetota > Actinomycetes > Streptosporangiales > Streptosporangiaceae > Nonomuraea > Nonomuraea purpurea. Next base: position 153,395 of record NZ_JBHSBI010000005.1, on the reverse strand, counting down.
GCGCTGGAGGCCGCGCTGCGCCAGCACGGACGCCACCCGGAAAGCGCCTTCGCCACGGCCGCCGGCTGCACGCCCTGGCACAACGGGGTGCACGCCTTCACCGTCAGCCTGCTGCTCAGCCTGCCCTTCGCCATCGTGTACGGCCGGCCCCAGGGCCCCGACCTGACCAGCTACGTCTTCGACGCCCGCTACCTGATCACGCTGCCCGCCTTCGGGTTCCTGTTCGGCTACTTCTACCCGCGCGTCCGTGGCACCCAGCCGATGACCAAAGCCCTCCACCTGACCGCCGCCGCCCTGCTGACCGAACTGTCCGGCTACCTGTCCACGCTCGCCGAACCCGACATCGGAGCCTTCGACAAAGCCCAGGTGGTGGGGATCGTGGTGGGGCAGGTCATGACGGTGTGCGTCGGCCTGGGGCTGTTCTGGGAGTGGCGCATCATGCACCTGGCGGACGAACCCTGGGCCCGCGTCCGCAACCTCCGCAGCGTCCGCAGCCTCGCCGCGCCGGCCCTGGCCCTGATCCTGGCGGTCGGCACCACGGCCGCCGCCTCAGCCGCCGGCCAAACAGTCGACCGCATCCTCAAAGGCGACCAAGTCACCACCCCCCGCTGACCTCCCACCCCAACCCCCGTCGGCCACCGACCACATCGCGCCGAACACCGCCACACAACGGGCCCACCGATCCGGCGCCGGTCTGGCCGAGCGTCAACCGCGGCGGGACCGCTCCCACACCTCACCGCGTCGCGCCGAACGTCGCCGTGCGACTCCCCGACGACCCGACGCCGGAGCGGCGCGAGGTTCTTCCGGCTGTGTCGTGCGTCCCCGGGTTCTGGGTGTGGTGGCAGCGTGTCAGCGGCGGGGTAGTTCGCTTCCGCGGACGTTGGTGGACATCCACTCCACCAGGGGTCCGAACGCGCGCCAGGCGTCCGCCACCCGTCCGTGTACCGCGGCCGTGTGGACCCACGGCTCGGGCTCGAATACCAGCCCCGCGTACAGCGACTTGTGGCGCAGCAGGTCGATGCGGGGGTGGTCCTCGTCGAAGCCCCTCGGCCGTGTCTTGAGCCGTTCGCCCTCCAGGACGTAACCGGCGGAGACGAGCGCGTCCGTGATCGAGGACAGCGGTTTGCCCGTCAGGTCTTCGTCGACGGCGGCCCGGTAGCGTGCGACCTGGTCGGATGCCCGGGTGTAGCAGCCCCCGGCCGCGAACACCCCCTCCGAGCTGATCTCGACGTACAGCCCGATCCCGGGCATCCGATCGACGAAGGCCCCCTGATGCGTCTTGTAGGGGGATTTGTCCTTGGCGAAGCGGACGTCCCGGTAGGGCCGGAACAGGTGCGCCGAGCCGAACTCGGCGGCCAGTTCGTCGGTGAGCGCCAGCATGGGCGCCCGCACGGCGTCCTCGTAAAGCTGCTTGTGCTGCGCGAAGTATGCCTTGGAATTGTCAGCCTCGAGACCTTCGTAGAAGAGGAACGCCTCGTCGGGGAAGCCGGTGAAACCCATGCCGACAAGGGTGCCATGCGGCGCCGACAGTCAGCGCTCGGTGTACATCTGCCCGGGCGTCGGCGTCTTGCCGTACAGCTCGGAGACGGTGACGAAGGTGTAGCCCTTCTTGGCGAGCGTGTCGAGTATTGACGGCACGGCGTCCACGGTGCTGCGGTGGATGTCGTGCATAAGAATGATTGATCCGGGTTTGGCCCCTCCGGCCCGTCTGGCCACGATCGTGGCGACCCGGTCACGCCAGTCGAGGGTGTCGACGTTCCACAGGATCTGGGCCAGCCCCTCGCGGCGCGTCTCGGCCGCGACGTTGCTGTTCGTCGCCCCGTACGGCGGCCGCATCACCCGCATCTTCACCCCGGTCAGCCGCCACACGATCTCGTCGGTGTACTGGAGCTGGCGCTGGAGTTCCTCGTGCGAGACCCCCGAGAGCGATGGATGGCTCCAGGAGTGGTTGCCGATCTCGTGACCGTCGTCCACGATGCGGTGGACGATCCGGCCCCCTTTGTCGGCCGCCACCATCTGCCCCACGACGAAGAACGTGGCCCTGACATCACGCTGGCGCAACATGTCGAGCAGCCGCCAGGTGTGTTCACCCGGCCCGTCGTCGAAGGTCAGCGCCACGCACTTGATCCGAGCGCAGTCGAACTGCCTGCTGCGCGGCCAGCCCGCCTGTATCGACGCCAGCCGTTTGGCCAGTGCGACGGGATCTATGACGGCCGGCTTGGCGGGCACGATCGGCGCCCTGGTCTGCTGCTGGCGGCGCGGCACCGACTGGGTGACGCAACTCACCAAGGCGAGCAGGGCCAGCGGCAAGGCCCATACGCGCATGCTTCCCCCCGAAACGCCGCATGCGGGGGCCTATGGATAGTCCTGAGCCGGTCTCCCCCGCAATTCCCTGGCCAGGTCGTCCCACCAGAGTGGGATATCGGCCTGCAGTTCCTTGTGGCGGCGCGCCACGCGCATGGCACATCCAACCGGATCCGTACCCAGATGCCGACGTTTCACCGGTCCTTCCTGCCAACGGTAAAAACCATCTCTATACCGCACGACCAGGCCGATCCACACTGAGATGGTGGCGTCGTCCCCCACCTCGTACGCGCTCGTGACGCCCAGACCATGAAGCTCCGCCTGCAGCTTCTCCGTCGCGTCTCGGGCCTCACTCACACGCCACCCCCCTGTCGACGTTCGGCCGAACACCAAGGATGTACCCACCAACGGGCATCAGCCGTCCAAGACATGGAGTAATCATCAAACTCCGTCGGGTGATCCGGAGGGCATTCGCCGTTATTGGTCCTGCGTATCGCGTGGTTCCGCGACGACCATCACGAACCTGAGCTCCTCGTCGCCCATGTTCGCGTAGCGATGAGGGCGGTCGGCGGTGAACAGGACGGCGTCGTCCTTGGTGATGCGATGGCTCTTGCCGTACACCGTGAGCGTCAGTTCGCCGTCGAGCACCGTCAGCATCTCGCGGGTGCCCGGCGGGTGCGCGTCGCCGTCGTGGTGCTCGCCGGGCGCGAGCCGCCAGTCCCACAGTTCCATGATCATCGGCATGTCGGCGCCGACCAGCAGCCGCGCCCGCACGTCTCCCTGGTGGAAGGTGACGACGTCGGCCTTGTCGACCACCCGCACGATCGGCACGTCGCCGACCTCGACCAGCCTGGCCACGGTGACCCCGAGGGCGGAGGCGATCCTGGTGAGGGTGGAAACGCTCGGGTTCGTCCGGCCCTGCTCCACCTGGACCAGCATGCCCCTGCTCACCCCTGATCTGGCGGCCAGCGCGTCGAGAGTCAGCCCTCGGTGGGCACGCTGGGCCCGGACGTTGCTGGCGATGGCCTGGGTGATCAGCTCCTGGTCTTCCACGGGAGTGCAGTCTAGTGAATCACATTTGCAGTGTGATGTACTCTTCGCATTGTACCAACGGTTCAATGTATTGAACTGATGAGAGGAACCCCCTGGTGACGGTGATCCTGGCGACAGCCTGCGCGATGGTGTACGGCACGGCCGACTTCTTCGGCGGCCTGGCCACCCGGCGCTCCCAGGTGTTCTCGGTCGTCGTGCTCTCGCAACTCGCCGGCCTGGCGCTGATCCTCGTCCTGCTGCCCCTGCTGCCCGGCGCGGTCAGCGGCGCGGCGCTGGCGTGGGGGCTGGCCGCCGGCCTGTCGGGGGCCGTCGGGATGGTGCTGTTCTACCGGGCGCTGGCCACGGGCGTCATGTCGGTGGTCGCGCCCACGACGGCCGTCACCTCGGCGGCGCTGCCCGTGCTGTTCGGGCTGGCGGCGGGTGAGCGGCCGGAGTTCTGGGCACTGGTGGGCGTGGCGCTGGCGCTGGGCTCGGTGCTGCTGGTCAGCCAGGAGAGATCGGGCGGCGGCGCCTCGCTCGCCTCCGTGCTGACCTCGCTGGCGGCGGGGGCGGGGTTCGGCGGGTTCTTCATCCTGCTGTCCATGGCGCCGCACGAGGCGGGGTTGTGGCCGCTGGTCGGCGCCCGGCTGTGCTCGGTGGGGACGGTGGCGCTGCTGGCCCTGGTCACGCGGCGGACGCTGCGGCCCGGCGCGGGTTCGCTGCACATCATCGTGGCGGCGGGCGTCCTCGACATGGCCGCGAACGTGCTCTACCTGATGGCCCAGCAGGGCGGCCTGCTCAGCCTGGTCGCCGTGCTGGTCTCGCTCTACCCCGCGAGCACCCTGCTGCTGGCCAGGCGGGTGCTCGGGGAACGGCTGCGGGCCATCCAGGTGACGGGCGTGGCATGCGCGCTCGGCGCGGTGGCGCTGATAGCCGTCGCGCAGCCCGGTTAGTGCTAGGCGGCGCGCTGAGCGGGCAGGCGCACCGCGCCCTCTTCGCGGGCGTACTCCTCCAGCATGCCGCGCAACTGGCGGCGGCCACGGTGCAGACGGGACATCACGGTGCCGATGGGCGTCCCCATCCGCTCGGCGATCTCCTTGTAGGCGAAGCCCTCGACGTCGGCCAGGTAGACGGCCACGCGGAAGTCCTCGGGCAGGGATCGCAGGGCGTTCATCACGACGCTGTCGGGCAGCCGGTCGAGCGCCTCGGTCTCGGCCGACCGCAGGCCGGTCGAGCTGTGCGACTCGGCGGCGTGCAACTGCCAGTCCTCGATGTCTTCTGCGGCGGACAACTTGGGCGAGCGCTGCTTCTTGCGGTAGTCGTTGATGAAGTTGTTGGTGAGGATCCGGTGCAGCCACGCCTTGAGGTTCGTCCCCTCGCGGAACTGGTGGTAGGAGGTGTATGCCTTGGCCACCGTCTCCTGCACCAGGTCCTCGGCGTCGGCTGCGTTGCGGGTCAGGCGCATGGCGGAAGCGAAAAGCTGCGACGTCACGGGCACGACATCGCGCTCGAACCAGTCCTGACGCTGCTCATCGGTCATAGTGATCAAATCATTCCCCCTTGCGCTATCCCCCGTTTCGGCACAAGCCGCACTGACGGCGTCACCATCATCGCAAGTCCCAGGTAAGGGCCGCGTTAGGGGTTCCGCTTGGGCCAGTAGGGGTGTGAGTCCATCTGCTCGCGGCGTGCGTGGTCACGTCCACGGCCGGACAAGTCTCGTTATCATAACACTAACCACCCAATTTTGCCGTAATAGTGGTCAGAGTCACACTCGATGGCATATAAGACCTGCCAGCCGCAGCGTGCCCACCATGGTCGCTCTCGCACGTCGTTCCGCTGCCCCCGCGTGGGGGCGTAAACCTCTACATGGAAAGACGACCGGACACCCCCATAAGGTTCACGGGAATCTGATCGAGCTGCCATATCGGAACGACATGGCGGCGTCAGGAGGCCGGGCGGGCCGGATCGACCTCGAAGAACCTGGCGACGTCGTCCAGCATCGCGTGCGCCCCCTGGATACCCACGGCGCTCATCCATGTCAAGTCGCTGACCTCGTGCTTGTCGCCTTTGAGCCTGCCCCACAGCGGGTTTGCGACGAACTTCTCCTTCGGCCCGTCAGCCGACGGATCCGGATAGGTCGCGACGAAGATCTGGTCGGCGTCCAGGTCCGCGATCCGCTCCTGGCTCACGTCGACGGCGATGGCGTCAGGGGCGGTCGGCTGGCCCTCGGGACGCGGGAAACCCACGTCCTTCATCACCAGGCCCGAGTAGGAGTTCTCGACGTACAGGCGCGTCGTCGGCTCGCCGGCGAAACGCACGATCGAAATCGTCGGCAGCTTGCCGTCCTTGGCCTTGATGGTCTGGCCGATCTTCGCCGCCCGCGCCTCGTACTCCTTGATCCGGGCGTCGGCGAGCTGCTCCTTGCCCAGGGCCTGGCCCATGAGCCGGAGGTTCTCCTTCCAGATGGCCCCCGTGGTCTCGCTGAACACGGTCGGCGCGATCTTGGAAAGCTTGTCGTAGTCCTTCTCATGACGCACCTTGGCCGAGACGATCAGGTCGGGCTTGAGCGCCATGACCTTCTCGAGGCTGGGTTGCTCCAGCGTCCCGACGGGGGCCGCCTCCTTGCCGAACTCCGCCGCGACGGCCCCGAGGTAGTCGGGCAGCTTGGTGTCGATCGACCGGTACGTCGTGTACCCCACCACGGGGGTCTCCAGCGTGAGCACGGCGTCGACGAAGCTCTGGTCGAGCGCCACCACCCGTTTGGGCTGGGCGGGGATGACCGTCTCGCCCATGGCGTGCTTGATCGTCCTGAAGGGGGCGCTCGACGAGGGGGCGGACGCGGGCCCGGCCGACGTACCGCAGGCGGCGAGCCCCGCCACGAGGAGAACGCCGGCCAACGCGTGCAACGGTCTCATCCAACATCCCTTCAAAGAAAAGTAAGGCAACCCTAAATTAGGTTAGCCCAGCCTAAGCTGGCATACTTCACCAGGATCGACAAGACAGCGGAGGAGGACCGGTGAGCGCAACCGCCGTCGCGCCGCGCCTCCGCGACGTTCGTCACAGGCGGTTCACCGTCCTGCTCGCCCTGCTGGCCGCCGTGGGCGTGGCGGTGGTGCTGAGCATCACGATCGGCTCCAAGTCCGTGCCACTGGCCGACGCCTGGCACGCCCTGACCGCCCCCTCGGGCTCCGAGAACGACATCGTCATCCGCTCCCTGCGCATCCCGAGGACCGTCTTAGGGGTGCTCGCCGGAATCGCCCTGGGCGTGGCGGGCGCGCTGATGCAGGGCCACACCCGCAACCCGCTGGCCGACCCGGGGCTGCTCGGCGTCACGCAGGGGGCGGCGTTCGCGATGGTCGCCTCGATCATCGTGTTCGGCGCATCGAGCCTGCTGGTCTACATCTGGTTCGGCCTGGCGGGAGCGCTGGTGGCCAGCGTGGCGGTGTTCGCGCTCGGCATGGTCGGCGGCAGAGGCGGCCCGACCCCGGTCACGCTGGCGCTGGCCGGCACCGCCGTGAGCGCCTTCCTGTACGCGCTGACCTCTGCCATCGTGCTCCTCGACGAGCAGGCGATGGACGTCTTCCGCTTCTGGCAGGCGGGCTCGATCGCCGCCAGGGGCTCCGACGTGGTCTGGCAGGTGATGCCGTTCATCCTGGTGGGCCTGGTGCTCGCGATGATCAACGCGCCGGGCCTGAACGCGCTCTCCCTCGGCGAGGACGTGGCCAGGAGCCTCGGCCAGAACATCGCCATGACCCGCGCCGTCGGCGTCGCCGCCGTCACCCTGCTGTCGGGCGCGTCCGTCGCGGCCTGCGGCTCGCTGGCGTTCGTCGGCCTGATCGTGCCCCACATGGCCCGGCCGCTGTCGGGCACCGACCATCGGTGGCTGCTGCCGTACTCCGGGCTGATCGGCGCGGCGCTGCTGCTGCTCGCCGACGTGATCGGCCGGGTGGTGGCCCCGCCGGGAGAGCTGGAGGTCGGCGTCGTGCTCGCGCTGATCGGCGCGCCGTTCTTCGTCGCCCTGGTGCGCCGCAGGAAGCCGGTGCGGCTGTGATGACCACCCTCCCCCTGCGCGTCGGCGGCCTGTCCTGGCAGGTGCGCCCGCGCGGCGTCGTCATCACCGTGACGGGGCTGGCCCTGCTGGGCCTGCTCATGGCGCTGAACATGCGCATCGGCGACATCCAGATGACGCTGGCGGAGGTCGTCGCCGGCACCTTCGACCGCAACAGCGCCGCCCATTTCGTGATCATGGAACTGCGCCTGCCACGCGCGCTGACCGGCGCCCTGGTCGGGGCCGCGCTCGCGCTGTCCGGCGCGATCATCCAGTCCATCGCGCGCAACCCGCTGGCCAGCCCCGAGATCCTCGGCGTCACCTCCGGCGCCTCCGTCACGGTCGTGGCCGGCGTGGTGGCCAGCGGCAGCGCGTACGGCGGCGCCAGCGGTCTGCTGTCCACCCTCGGCATCCCCGCGCTCGCCCTGCTCGGCGGCCTCGTCGGCGCGGCCGTCGTGTACGGCCTGGCGTGGCGGCGCGGCCTGGACGGCTACCGCCTGGTGCTGGTGGGCATCGGCGTGGCGGCGGTGTTCACCAACGTCAAGTTCTGGCTGCTGACCGTCGGCGACGTCAACGACACCAGCCGCGCCATGGTCTGGATCAGCGGCTCGCTCAACGGCCGGGGCTGGGAGCACGTGACGCCCACGGCGCTCGCCCTGGCAGTGCTGGTGCCGCTGGCCCTGCTCGGCACCCGCTCGCTCAACGCCCTGCGCTTCGGCGACGACACGGTCACCTCGCTCGGCGTCCGTGTCAACACCTCCCGCGCCCTGATGATCCTGGCCGCCGTGCTGCTGGCCGCGGTGGCCACCGCCTCCGCGGGGCCCATCGCGTTCGTGGCGCTCGCCTCGCCGCAGATCGCGCTCCGGCTCGCCCGCTCGGGCCGGCCGCCGCTGCTGTGCTCGGCGATCATCGGCGGCGTGCTCACCACGGCCGCCGACCTGATCGCCAGGACCGCCTTCTCACCGATCGAACTGCCCGTCGGCATCGTCACCGCCGTCCTGGGCGCTCCGTACCTGATCCACCTGATCTGGAAGGCACGCAAATGAGGCTGCAGGCCGCCGGGGTCAAGCTCGGATACGGCGACCGCGTCGTCGTGGACGGTCTCGACCTGGGCATCGAGGCGGGCACCGTCACCACCATCATCGGCCCGAACGGCTGCGGCAAGTCCACCCTCCTGCGGGCGCTCGGCCGCCTGCTCAAGCCGCAGGGCGGCGAGGTGCTGCTGGACGGCAAACGCATCGACCGCATCCCCACCCGCGAGGTCGCCAAGATCCTCGGCGTGCTCCCCCAGGCGCCCGTCGCGCCCGAGGGGCTGACCGTGGCCGACCTGGTCGCCAGGGGCCGGCATCCGCACCAGACCTGGTACCGGCAGTGGTCCTCCGACGACGAGGGCGCGGTCGAGGCGGCACTGTCCATGACGGGCCTGGCCGACCTGGCCGAACGGCCGCTGGACGAGCTGTCGGGCGGGCAGCGGCAGCGGGCGTGGATCTCCATGGCCCTGGCCCAGGGCACGGACCTGCTGCTGCTCGACGAGCCCACGACGTTCCTGGATCTGGCGCACCAGGTCGAGGTGCTGGAGCTCGTCCGGCATCTGCACCAGGAGGCCGGTCGTACGGTCGTGATGGTCCTGCACGACCTCAACCTGGCCGCCCGCTACGCCGACCGGCTGGTGGCCATGCGCGCGGGCAAGGTGATCGCCGCGGGCACCCCGCACGAGGTGCTGACCGAGGAGCTGCTGCGCGAGGCGTTCGAGCTGGACGCCAAGATCATCGCGGATCCGGTGGCGGGGACTCCTCTGGTGGTGCCGATCGGTCCCCGTTCGCATCCCCCAGAGCATCGAGCCTGACCCGCCACAACGGCGAAGCCGCCACGGCCGCGGCGATCGCGAGCCAGCTCACGCCGGCGAAGGCCATCAGCGCGTAGGCGTTGCGCGTCACCGACTCGAACACCCCCGTCGCGAGCGCGGCCAGCGGGATCGACAGGAAGGCGATCATCCTGGCCGTGCCCAGCACCCGGCCGAGCAGACGGTCGGGCACCAGGAGCTGGCGAATGGTGGCCGTGGCCACGATCGAGGCGCCCGCAGCGGCGAACTGCCCCATCCAGGCCAGCCCGATCAGCACGGGACCACGCGCCGGGATCAAGGCCAGCATCGACAGGCCGCCCGCCGCGGTGGCCCAGCAGATCACCGGCCCGGGCGGCAGACGGCGGATCAACCGGCTGCCGAGCACCGCCCCGAGCACCGCGCCCGCCCCCTGGAAGGCGTACACGACGGCGATCTCGCCCGCGGTGAACCCGTGATAGGAGCTGAGGTAGTACACCAGGCCCGCGAGCAGCAGCCAGACGCCGAAGTTGCAGGCCATGGCGCTGAGCGCGGTGGTGAGCACGACCTTGTCGCCGCCCGTGAGGAAGCGCAGGCCCTCGCGCATGTCGGCCGGCACCGACCATCCGTGCGCCGCCGCCGCGCTCGGGGCCGTCCTGATGAGCCAGATCAGCAGCGCCGACACCAGGAACGTTCCCGCGTCGGCGTAGACCGCGACCTCGTAACCGAAGCCCACCACGAGCGCGCCCCCGACCACCGGGCCGATCATGTTCACCGCGTGCTCGCCCATGTGCACGCGCGCGTTGGCCTGCGGCAGCCGCTCCACCGCGACCAGCGACGGCAGGATCGAGCGGAAGGCCGGCTGGTACAGCGGGTCCACGCAGGCCAGCAGGAACGCCACCACGTAGATCAGCCACACCTGCCGCACCTGCGCGGTGACGAGCAGCGCGAGCAGGATCGTGATCGCCCCCGAGGCGAGGTCGCCGAGGACGAGCAGGCGGCGGCGGTCCAGCCGATCGGCCAGCACGCCGCCGAACATCCCCAGCGCCAGGTACGGCAGGTACTCCATGACGTACACGAGCCCCGTGCCGAGCGCCGAGCCGGTCAGGTCGTAGACCAGCAGCGGAAGGGCCAGCCGGTAGATCCACGTGCCGAGGCAGGAGCAGAGGAACGCGCTCAGCAGCAGCCAGTAGCGCGCCCCCATGGCTCACGCCTCGGCTAATGCCCGCCTGACATCCTCGTCGCCCGGCGCCAGTTCCGCGGCCCGCAGCAGATCCTGTCTGGCCTGCTCCCGCAGGCCGGCGGCCCGGTGCACCACGGACCTGTTGAACAGCAGTTCCGCGTTCTCCTCCAGCTTCAGCGCCTGGGTCAGGTCGTCGACTGCGGCGGCGTGGTCGCCGCGCTCGTAGGCCAGCTCGGCCCGGCTCGCCCAGGCGGCGACCAGGTCGGGGTCGAGCTCCAGCGCCTGGTCGAAGGCGATCCGCGCCTCCGGGTACTTCCGCTCGGCCATCTCGATCTGCCCGAGCACGCACAGCAGGTGGGGGTCGCGTGGCGTGAGCTCCATCCCGCGCTCCACGTCCCGTCTGGCCGCCTCGACCTCGCCCAGGGCCACGAAGATGCCGCTCCTGTTCACGTACGCGGCCACGAACTCGGGGTCGAGCTCCAGCGTGTGGTCCAGGTCGGCGCGGGCGCCCTCGACGTCCCCCGCCTCGAAGCGCAGCTCGGCGCGGTTGTAGTACGCCTCGGGGAAGGGCGGGCTGAGGCGTATGACGCTCTCGTAGTCGGCCAGGGCCTCCTCCCGGCGGCCCAGCTTGTGCAGCAGGTTGCCCCGGTCGAGGTAGTAGTCGGGGTAGCCAGGGTCGGCCTCGATGGCGCGCGTGTAGTCGGCCAGCGCCTGCTCGGCCCGACCGGCCATGGCCAGGAGCTGGGCCCTGTTGGCGTACAGCACGAGCCGGTGGATCGGGTGCTCGTCAGGCAGGTCGGCCTCGGCCAGGTCGATGGCCCTTTGCACCAGCTCCATGGCCGCTTCCCGGCGGCCTCTGCGGACCTCGACCAGGGCCCTGCCGTTGAGGTCGAACCCGAGGTGGAAGGCGCGCTCCCGGGGATCGGGCAGCAGGGAGGTGATCGTGATCGCCTCGTTGATCCAGGCCAGCGCCTGCTCGGGGTCGCGGCCGGCCGGGTCGTGGTGGCGTACGAGGGTCATGGCGGTGGCGTAGGCGATCGTGGCGCGGTGTTTGGGGTCGGTGCTGACACGCCTGGACCGGTCGTAGAGCTCGCGGGCCTCGTCCTCGCGTTCGATGGCCTCCAGAGCGGCGGCGATGCGCTGCAGCAGGTGCTGCCAGCCCTCCGGGTCGTCGTCGTAGGCCATGCCGTTCAGCGTTTCGAGCCCCGACTCCGCCATGGCGTGGTGGAAGCCCTCGTCGCGGTAGCGGTCGAAGTCGGAGCGCAGCGGCCCCGTCGCGGGCGCGGACGGGCCCTCCTGGATGCGCAGGAGCCCAGGGTCGAGCCTGCGCCGCAGCACGGCCACGAGCTCGGTGTCGGTGGGGTCGGCGGCGTCCAGGTTCGTGACGGTGACGGCCAGCGGTCCGTCATCGCGCAGATGGTCGCGGACGAACTCGGCCAGCCCGTTGGCGATCCTGAGGCTGCGCCGGGCGCCGGGGACGAGTATGCGCTGCCCTCGGGGCAGACTCTCGGCCAGCGACCGCCTGCGGGCCTGGACCACCTCGCGCAATCCGGGCGCGGCGGCCCTGATCTCGATGTCGTGCGCGGCGACCAGGTCGGGCCGGCGCTCCAGCGCCCTCGGGACGAGCTGCGCGAGAAGAGCCGCGCCGAACGTGTAGGGGCCGTCGATGCGACGGTCGGCGTCGAGGATGATCGTGTCCACCTCCAGCATGCTCCGGCGACGGCCGGCGCCCCCCGTTGAGGGACGCCGGCCGGAAACTGGTTCAGTGACCGTGCCTCGGCGCGGCCGAGGCGGTCGGCTTAACGGTTCCAGGCCGGTGAACGACGATCTTCTTCATGTGCGCCCCTTCGCGATCACTGATGACCGGAACATGTCAGCACATTGAAAACTCACATATCAACATTTATCCGGAAATGGATATTTTCGAGGCAATTACCGAACGCCCGAAACGCCCTATTCCTCGCCGAGAATCGCGTCCACGAACACCTCCGGGTCGAACGGCGCCAGATCGTCGGCCCCCTCGCCCAGCCCCGCGAGCTTGACCGGCACACCCAGCTCCCGCTGCACCGAGATCACGATGCCGCCCTTGGCGGTGCCGTCGAGCTTGGTCAGCGCGATGCCCGTGATGTTGACGACCTCGGCGAACACCTGGGCCTGGCGCATGCCGTTCTGGCCCGTGGTGGCGTCGAGGACCAGCAGGACCTCATCGACCGTGGCCTTCTTCTCGATGACCCGCTTGACCTTGCCCAACTCGTCCATCAGGCCGGTCTTGGTGTGCAGCCGGCCCGCGGTGTCGACGATCACGACGTCGACCTTCTCCTCGGTGCCCCTGGCCACGGCGTCGAAAGCCACCGAGGCGGGGTCGCCACCCTCGGGACCGCGCACGATGTCGGCCCCCACCCGCTCACCCCAGGTCTGGAGCTGGTCGGCGGCGGCGGCGCGGAAGGTGTCGGCCGCGCCGAGCACCACCTTCTTGCCGTCGCCGACGAGCACGCGGGCGAGCTTTCCCGTGGTGGTGGTCTTGCCGGTGCCGTTGACGCCCACGACGAGGACCACCGCGGGCCGCTCGCCGTGTTTGCGCACGTGGAGGGTGCGGTCGAGGTCGGGGTTGACCTGGGTCAGAAGCTGCTCGCGCAGCAGGCCGCGCACCTCCTGCGGCGTACGGCTGCCCAGCACCTTGACCTTGGTCCGCAACTCCTCGACGATCGCCCGGGTCGCCGCCACGCCGACGTCGGCGGTGATCAGGCGCTCCTCGATCTCGTCCCACACCTCGTCGTCGAGCCGGTCGCGGGAGAGCAGCTCAAGCAGCCCGCGTCCGAAGGCGCTCTGCGAACGGGCCAGCCGCGAACGCAGCCGCACCATCCGGCCCTCGGACGGGGGCGGCACCTCGACCTCGGGCTTGACCACGGCCGGCTCGGCGGGCTTGACCGGGGGCGGCAGCGTGGTGGTCGCGCCCTCGCCCTCCTCACCCGTTCCCGCCCGCTTCTCCTCCTCGGGCAGCGGGGGCGCCTGCTTCGGCTCGACCGGCGGAGGCGCCTTGCGACCCGGCCTGAACAGCAGGAAGAGACCGCCGGCCGCCAGCAGGGCGACGACGGCCACGATCACGATGACGCCGAGGTAACCATCCACAAGATGTCAGTTTTCCAGATCGACCGGCATGGTCATGCCCAAGGCCACCCCGATCACCCCCAACTCCCGCCCCCATCCCTTCGGGAAAGAAGACGAACCCCCAAGGGCCCCAAACCCCGAACAGCGGCAAACCACCCACCCCACCGTCGCGGTAACGGTCCTGATGAGAGATAACGGAGTTGCTCGTGGGTGAGCGCTCTGAGGTCTTTGGGACGGCAAACCATCCGCCCCATCGTCGTGATTACGGTCCTTGGGGGGCGAAGCCCGAGGGGCCCGGAAGGTGGGTCAGGCGGATTCGCGTTCGCGGAGTCGCTGGCTGACCACCTGGGTCACGCCGTCGCCCCGCATCGACACCCCGTAGAGCGCGTCGGCGATCTCCATCGTGCGCTTGTTGTGGGTGATGACGATCAACTGGGAGCTCTGCCGCAACTCCTCGAACAACGTCAGCAGCCGCTGCGTGTTGGTGTCGTCGAGCGCCGCCTCGACCTCGTCCATCACATAGAACGGCGACGGCCGCGCCTTGAAGATCGAGACCAGGAACGCCACGGCCGTCAGCGACCGCTCGCCACCGGACAGCAGCGACAACCGCTTGACCTTCTTGCCGGGCGGCCTGGCCTCGACCTCGATGCCGGTGGTCAGCATGTCGGCCGGCTCGGTGAGCACCAGCCGCCCGTCGCCGCCGGGGAAGACCCGGGTGAAGATCTCCTCGAACTCCCTGGCCACATCCTCGAACGCCGAGGCGAACATCTGCTCGACCCGGTCGTCGACCTCCTTGACCACGGTCAGCAGGTCGCGCCGGGTCTTCTTGAGGTCTTCGAGCTGGGAGTTGAGGAAGGCGTGCCGCTCCTCCAGCGCCGCGAACTCCTCCAGCGCCAGCGGGTTGACCTTGCCGAGCTGGTTCATCTGCCGCTCGGCCGCCTTGGCCCGCTTCTCCTGCTCCTCACGCACGTAGGGCACGGGCGGGTCGCCGGGGACCGGGGCGTCGGGGCCGTACTCGGAGATCAGGGTCTCGGTCTCGACGCCGAACTCCTCCAGCGCCCGCTGTTCCATCTGCTCCAGCCGCAGGCGCTGCTCGGTGCGGGCGACCTCGCTGCCGTGCACGCGGTTGACCAGTTTGTCGAGCTCCTGGCCGAGTTCGCGCACGCGCAGGCGCACCTGCTTGAGCTCGGCGTCGATGGCGACCCTGGCCAGGTCGGCCTCGTCGCGTTCCCTGGAGGCGAGCTGAACCGACTGGTCCAGCGCCCTGAGCACCTGCTTGGCCCCCTTGCTGACGGCCTCGGCCACGGTCGCCTGCTGCCTGCGCCTGGTGCGCTGGGCGGCTGCCTGGGCGCGTTCCTGGCGCTCGCGCCGGGCGGCCCGCAGGAGGCCGTCGGCGCGGCCTTCGATGCCCTTGACCCGCTCCTCGGCGGTGCGCACCTGCAGGCGGGTTTCCATCTCGCGCTGTCTGGCGGCCTCGCAGGCGCCGGCCAGCTCGTCGCGCAGGTCGGTGGTGGGCTCGGACTCCAGCTCTTGGGCGTATTCGGCCTCGGCCAGCCGGATCTCCAGCTCGGCCAGCTCTTCCAGGCGTTCTGTCCGGGCCTCCTCGGCCTTGGTGACGCTGCCGGCCAGCCGCTCGGCCTCGTCGCGGGCGGCGTTGGCGGCGGCCTCGAGCTGGGCCAGGCGTTTGGCGGCGGCGGCGTTGCGCTGGTCGGCCTCCCGCTGGCGGCCTCTGACCTGGTCGAGCGCCCCCTGGGCGGCGCTGACGCCGGCCTGGGCGGTGGTGACGGCAGTCTGGGCCTCGTTGACCCCGGCCTGCGCGGCTTCGAGGGCCGACTGGGCGGCCTGCTCGCCTTCGACGGCCTCGTCGAGGGCCCCCGCGGTCTCCTCGGCCCTGCCCTCGGCCTCTTCCAGGTCGCGAACGGCCTCGTCGAGCGCGGCCCGCACCTGCAGCACGGACGTGCCGCCCTCGGCGCCGCCGCTGGCCAGATGGGCACCCACCAGGTCGCCCGCCGCGGTGACGGCCCGCAGCTCCGGGCGGCGCTCGACGACCGCGCGGGCGGCGTCGAGGCCCTCGACCAGGACGTAGCCATCGAGAACGTGGTCGAGCGCCGGCCGCAGGTGGCCGGGGACCGTGACCAGGTCGGCCACCCAGCTCGCGCCCTCAGGAGCCGTCGTCCGGGCCTCGGGCGTCGCCAGATCGTCGCCCGCCACCAGCAGCGTGGCCTGCCCCGACCCCTGCGTACGCAGCAGTTCCAGGGCCTCGACGGCCGTGTCGACCGTCTTGACCGCGATCGCCTCGGCGACGGGCCCCAGCACGGCGGCCACGGCCAGCTCCGCGCCCGGCGTGACCTGCATCGTGGCGGCCAGCGGCCCGAGCACCCCGGCCAGGTCGGCGTCGAGCAGGGCCGCGCCGCCGTCGCCCTTGGCCAGGCCCAGCTCAAGCGCGTCGCGGCGGGCGGCGAGGGCGGCCACCGAGCGCTGCGCCTCCTGGTCGGCGGCGCGCGCGGTCGCGACCCCCGACTTGGCGGCCTGGGCGGCCGCGCGGGGCGCGTCGAGCGCGGACTTGGCCTCTTCCGCGGCGGCCCTGGCCTCCTCGGCCACGGCCCTGGCCTCCTCGACCACGGCCTGTGCGGTGGCCAGCTCTTCGGCCAGCGCGGGATCGACGGCGGGCTCTTCCAGCCGCCGCGTCTCCAGCTCGTCCCTGGTCTGCCGCTCGCGCTCGGAGGCGTCGGCCACGGCCTGCTGGAGCCGTCCGATCTCCTCCTCGGCGGCTCTGGCCCTGCTGCGTACGGAGTCGACCTGGCCGCGCAGCTTGGCCAGGCCCTCGCGGCGGTCGGCGGCGGCCCTGGCGGCCAGCGCGAGCCGCTGCTGCTCGGCGCTCAGCTCGGCCTCGCTCTCGGCCCGCCGCTGGATCGCCTCCTCCAGCAGTTCCTGCGCCTGCTCCAGCTCGGCCCGCAGGATGAGCTCGTGTTCGCGGACCTCGGCCGCCTCGCGTTCGAGGTCTTCCGGGTCGCGGCCACGGCGGTCGATGGCGGCGGCGTCGAGCGCGTGGCGGTGGCGTTCGGCGGCGAGTTGTTCGAGGCCGGTGATGCGCTCGCGCAGGGACGAGAGCCTGAAGTAGGTCTCCTGGGCGGCGGCCAGCCTGGGCTGCGCCTCGGCCTCCGCGCTCTCCAGGGCGCCCTCGCGCTGCTGGCCCTCGGCCAGCTCGGTCTCCACCTGGTTGCGCCTGGCCGTGATCGCGGCCTCGTCGGCGGCCTCGCGTTCCAGCGTCGCGCGCAGGATGCCCATGTCGTCGGCCATCAGCCGCAGCCGGGCGTCACGCAGGTCGGCCTGGATGACCGCGGCCTTGCGGGCGATCTCGGCCTGCCGCCCCAGGGGCTTGAGCTGGCGGCGCAGCTCGGTGGCGAGGTCTTGCACGCGCGTCAGGTTGGCCTGCATGGAGTCGAGCTTGCGCAGCGCCTTCTCCTTGCGCTTGCGGTGCTTCAGTACGCCCGCGGCCTCCTCGATGAACGCCCGCCGGTCTTCCGGCCCCGCGTGCAGGACGGCGTCGAGCTGGCCCTGCCCCACGATGACGTGCATCTCGCGGCCGATGCCCGAGTCGGACAGCAGTTCCTGGATGTCGAGCAGGCGGCAGGTGTCGCCGTTGATCGCGTATTCGCTCTGCCCCGACCTGAACATCAGCCGGCTGATCGTGACCTCGGTGTAGTCGATCGGCAGCGCGCCGTCGGTGTTGTCGATGGTCAGCGTCACCTCGGCGCGCCCGAGCGGGGGCCTGGAGGAGGTGCCGGCGAAGATGACGTCCTCCATCTTGCCGCCGCGCAGCGACTTGGCGCTGTGCTCGCCCATGACCCAGGCCAGGGCGTCGACCACGTTGGACTTGCCCGAGCCGTTGGGGCCGACGACGCAGGTGATGCCCGGCTCGAAACGCAGGGCGGTAGCGGAGGCGAAGGACTTGAAGCCGCGCAGGGTGAGGGTCTTCAAATACAAGCGCGACCCCTTTCCCCGGTGAGCGGACTTCGGAAAAGACTACTGGTCCTTGCTGCCCCAGGTGGGCATCTACAGGCCGGGGACCGCGTCTACCGGGGGGTTCGGGGGAAATAACAAGGGACGCCTCGCTGAGACGTCCCTAGGGTCTTGCGCTCCGATCACTCTCAGGTGAGTGCCGGCTCGCGCTCCTGCATGCGGCTTAGCGCCTCGTCGCGGGTTTGCGCCGCAAGAGCGTCATTCGTGGCCTGAAGTCGGATGAGTTCTGCCTCCAGATCCCGGATACGCTGCTGCAGGCGGCGCATCTCGGAGACCATTCGAGGGTCAGGACCGCCGACGTGGCCGAGTAGAGCCTTCGCCATGGTAAAGGGTCCTCCACGCTGAGTGACCAGACTGGTTCGCGCACTTCTATTCCGCGGGAGGGGTGCGCGTGGTACCTAACAAGAGTCGCACCGGCAGTGTGGGCGGTCAAGTCGAAGGAACCGCTGCGCCCTACTGATGGGCACTCCCGACATACAACTATACCCTATTTAGGCGGTTTAACGAAAGGCCCTACCGCTCTACAAACCCACCCAAACTACCTCGGGGTTCGCTCCAACGTTCCACTACTCCATCGACTCTGCCGGGCGTGTCGCAACCTCTGAGCAGCTCCAGCAGCTTGACGCACTCCGCGCGCGGTCCCTCCGCGACGATCTCCACGCGGCCGTCATCCGTGTTGCGTGCCCAGCCGACCAGGCCCAGCTCAAGGGCCCTTGCCCGGGTCCACCAGCGAAACCCCACCCCCTGGACCCTGCCCCGAACCCAGGCGGTCAGTCGGGTGATCTCCATGTTCTCCGGCATTTCCTCTCCCGTCAGCTTTCACGCCACCAGGGCGTCCTCCCCGGCCGCCGCCTCCCTGAACTCCCTGGTCACAGCGGCCAGGGCGAGCATCGACGGCGGCAGCCCGGTCACAGGGACGAAACGCACGTCTGGGCGCTTGTGACAGTCGGCCGTGGGAGTGCAGAACAGCATCCCACCCCGGTTGAGCGCCACCTGGGTCAGGCCCTCCTGGCTGGTGGCCACCGTGGCGGCCCGGGAAATCGGCCGTCCGGAAGGGGTTACGGACGGTGCCAACCGTTCACGCCACGCACGCGGAGCCGGGCCGTCCAGCCCGATCAACGGCACGGAGGCCGACTGTCGATCTCCGCGGTGATGCGGGCGGGCGCGGGACCGGCCGTCGTCAGCGCGGCCGTCGCTGGCATCTGGGGCAGAAGTAGGACGACCGGTTCATGAACGCCTCACGCGTGATCGCGGTGCCGCAGCGCGAGCAGGGCAGGTCGCGCCGGCCGTAGACCTCCAGGGAGCGCTCGAAGTAGCCGCTCTCGCCGTTGACGTTGACGTACAGGCTGTCGAACGACGTGCCGCCCTGCTGGAGGGCGGCGCTCATGACGGCGCGGACGGCCGCGACCAGCTCAGCGATCTTGGGACGGGTGAGCGTGTTCGTGGGCCTGGCCCAGTGCAGCCTGGCGATCCACAGGGCCTCATCGGCGTAGATGTTGCCGACGCCGCTGATCAGCGACTGGTCGAGCAGCGCCCGTTTGATCTCGGTGTGTTTGGCCCGCAGCCTGCGGCCGAACTCGGCCTCGTCGAACACCGGCTCGAACGGGTCGGGGGCGATGTGCGCGATCGGCTCGGGCACCTCGCCCGCCAGCGGGGACAGCATGACGTGGCCGAACGTGCGCTGGTCGACGAAGCGCAGGTCGGGGCCGCCGTCCTCGAAGCGCAGGCGTACCCGCAGGTGCTTCTCGGGCGGCGCTTCTGGCTCCACGACGAGCAACTGGCCGCTCATCCCCAGGTGGGCCATCAGCGCCTCTTCCGCGCCCGACAGGGGCAGCCACAGGTACTTGCCCCGGCGCTCGGCGGACAGCAGGGCACGGCCCTTGAGCCGCGCCGTGAACTCGTCGGCGCCGGGCACGTGGCGTCGGATCGCGCGGGGGTGCAGGACCTCCGCGGAGGCGATCTCACGGTCGATGACCCACTGCGCGAGGCCGCGTCTGACGACCTCGACCTCCGGCAACTCCGGCACTCCGGCCCTCGCTCCCCGCTCAGCCCGCGGGCTGGCTCTCGCGCTGCTCCCTGCGGGCCCTGATGCGGGTCCACGCCGCCTCGGCCGCCTGCTGCTCGGCCTCCTTCTTGCTGCGCCCGTTGCCCGACCCGTAGGTCTCGCCGCCGACCCGCACCATGGCCGTGAACGACTTGGCGTGGTCGGGCCCGCTCTCTTCGACGTGGTACTCGGGCACGCCGAGCGCCTCTGAGGCGGTGAGCTCCTGCAGGGAGGTCTTCCAGTCGAGCCCGGCGCCGAGCGAGGCCGAGCGGACGATCAGCGGGTCGAACAGCAGGTGCACCACCCTGAACGCCTCGTCGAGCCCCTTGTCGACGTAGATCGCGCCGATCAGGGCCTCGAGCGTGTCGGCCAGGATGGACGACTTGTCGCGCCCGCCGGTGCCCTCTTCGCCCCTGCCGAGCCGCAGGAACCGCCCCAGGCCGAGGCCGCGGGCCACGTCGGCCAGCGCGCGCATGTTGACCACCGCGGCCCGCAACTTGGCGAGCTGGCCCTCCGGCAGGTCGGGGTGGTTGCGGTAGAGGGTGTCGGTGACCACCAGGCCCAGCACCGAGTCGCCCAGGAACTCCAGGCGCTCGTTGGTGGGCAGGCCACCGTTCTCGTACGCGTAGGAGCGGTGCGTCAGCGCCCGCTCGAGAATGTCGAGGTCGAGGCCGACCTCAAGGACCCGCTCCAGCTCGTCTCGGGCGACCTCGACGGCCACCGGCTTAGGACCTGCGCCCACGTGCTTTCCTCCTCGGACATCTTCACAAGGCGCGTCGGCTGCGAATGATGCCCGAAAACGTGGTGGGCGTCGGGGTACGGTGTAGCCCCGGCGTCCACCACGGCCGCGGGCGAACCGCCGCCGCACGCATCTGAGACGCTAACGCCGACCGAGGCACTTTGGCACCCGGTCGGCATCACGTCAACTGCCGGCGTGAAACCTGCGATGCGAACCGGCAGGTTTCGTGTCAGTCGGATCAGGCGGACGGCTCGATGACCTGACGACGGTTGTAGGTGCCGCAGGTGGGGCACGCGATGTGCGGCTGCTTGGGCGAACGGCACTGCGGGCAGCTCACCAGGGCGACAGCAGTCGTCTTCCACTGGGAGCGACGGGCGCGGGTGTTGCTCCGCGACATCTTTCGCTTCGGGACGGCCACGTCACTTCTCCTGATCGTTATCTTTGTCGGTAACCAGACCTTGCAACGACGCCCAGCGAGCGTCGATCTTCTCGTGCCGGTGATCGTCGCCGGCCTCGGCCAGCTTGATCCCACACTCCGTGCAGAGCCCCTCGCAGTCGTCACCGCACATGGGGCTCAGCGGCAGTGCGAGCACCACCGCGTCGCGGAACGTCGGCTCGAGGTCGAGCAGTTCGCCGTCGAGCAGTGAATCCTCCTCCGAGGCGTCCTCGTCGGAGTAGAAGAACAGCTCCTGCAGGTCGACCTCGATATCCGAGACGACGGGGTCGAGGCACCGCGCGCACTCCCCGGCGAGCGGGGCCTGCGCCGTGCCAGAGACGAGCACGCCTTCCATCACTGCTTCGAGCCGGAGCTCCAGCTCGACTTCGGCGTCTTTGGGGACACCGATCATGTCGACGCCGAGGTCTGCCGGTGCCGGGAGGGTCAGGGTGAGCTGCCGCATCGTGCCCGGCCGCTTACCCAGGTCATGGGTCGAAAGCACCCATGGGGAGCGGGGGTCGAGGTGCTGAGTCATCCTGCTCTCGCTAGGCATGGCGAAGACAATCGCCGTCGTACAAGGCCGAAATCAAAGGATAGCAGGTCGAGCTCAGCCCCTGAGCCGCTCGATGAGCAGCTTGTGGACCAGATCCGGTACCAGGCCCGACACGTCACCACCATAGCGGGCGATCTCCTTCACCCTGCTGGAGGACAGGAAGGAGTATTCGGGGTTCGTGGGCATGAACAGCGTCTCGACCCCCGACAGGCGGTAGTTGAGCTGCGCCATCTGCAACTCGTAGTCGAAGTCGCTGACCACGCGGATGCCCTTGACGATGGCGGGGATGTCGTTCTGGCGGCAGAAGTCGACCAGCAGGCCGTGGAACTTCCTGACCTTGACGTTGGGGTACTCCTTGGTCACGGTCTGCAGGATCTCGATGCGTTCGTCGACGGTGAACAGGCTGCTTTTCTCGACGTTGATGAGGACTGCCACGGTCACCTCGTCATACAGCCGGGCGGATCGGCCGATGATGTCGAGGTGGCCATTGGTGATGGGGTCGAACGACCCCGGGCAGACTACTCGGCGCAAGACGCCTCCCAGGTCTACGGGTTCCCGGCGGCGCGACCGTACCAAACGGACGCTTCGCCATATCTACGGACCCTCTCCTCAACGTACCTTTCAGGCCACATCAGGGCTTTTCCCCTGCTTTCCCGTTCGAACGCCACCAACGCCTCATCGACCAGCCAGCCGTTGTCACGCAGCAACTCCAGAATCCGCACCACCTCGTCGTCCGGCACCGCGTAAGGCGGGTCGGCGAAGACGATGTCGAACGGCTCGTCGGGCGTCTTCATCAGTGCCCGCTCGACCTTGTCGGCCACCACCTGGGCGCCCTCCAAACCCAGGGTCCGCACGTTCGCCTTGATCGTCCGGACCGCCTTGGGGTCGGACTCCACCAGCACGGCCTCGGCCGCACCCCGCGACAGCGCCTCCAGGCCGATGGCCCCAGAACCGGCGTAGAGGTCGAGGAGACGGACGCCATCGAGCCCGTACAGTGAATCGAGCGTCAAGAAGATCCCTTCTCGCGCCCTGTCACTGGTCGGCCTCGTCCCGCGCCCCGGCGGCACGGTCAACCGTCTGCCACCTGCGCTACCCGCGATGATCCGAGTCATGATGTCCATTGTTCCGCATATTCATGCAGGTCAAGAGTGGACAAGTGTCTGCCTCGAGTACGCAAGGATGATTGGCATCGGGTCGATGGGCCCGCATGATGAATCTGCGGCCTTCGAGGTGACCCACGTGAAGGCCGACCGGCGTGATCGTGAGCCCTTCCGCACGCCGGTTCCCTCGGCACCTGACCCGAGGGTGGGCCCAGCCGGGGACGGCATTCGGGGGGAGGCCGTCCCCGCGGCTGGGCACCATTTTATTTTCTTCTTTTACGGCCGGCCTGGTTTGTGCCAGACGCCGCACGTCGTGCCGGCCTCCAGGGGAACGGCCGCTGACCCGCACCTGGCTGGGCGCCGTTACGGTGCGCATGTTCACTTGGCTCCGTGGTTCCCACCCTGGGCGCCGTTTTCAGGGTGATCCGCCGTTTTCGCCCCCACTGCCCTTGGTCTACGTCTTTTCCAGGTAGTCCGCTCGTTCGTCTTCCCTCAGGCGGGCTATTTCGGCTCTCAGGGGGGCGTTGGAGGTCAGGTCCGGGTCTTGTGACAGGAGGGTGGCGGCTTCCTGCCTGGCTGTGGCTATGACGTCCTCGTCGCGGAGGAGTTGCAGGAGCTTCAGTGAGGAGCGTTTGCCTGACTGGGCCGCGCCCAGGACGTCGCCCTCTCGGCGTTGTTCCAGGTCGACGCGTGAGAGTTCGAAGCCGTCCAGTGTCGCCGCCACCGCGTCCAGTCTGGCGCGGGCCGGGGTGCCCTCGGCGAAGTCGGAGACCAGGAGGCAGAGACCGGGCAGGCCGCCACGGCCGACACGGCCGCGGAGCTGGTGGAGCTGGGAGACGCCGAAGCGGTCGGCGTCCATGATGATCATGACGGAGGAGTTGGGGACGTCCACGCCGACCTCGATGACCGTGGTGGCCACCAGGACGTCGAGCTCACCCCCGGTGAAGGCGCGCATGAGGGCGTCCTTCTCCTCCGGCGGGAGCTTGCCGTGCAGCGTGCCGACCTTCAGGTCGTGGAAGGGCCCCTCGGTCAAGAGCTGGGCGACGTCGAGGACCGCGAGCGGCGGCCGGCGTTCGTCGTCGGTGTTGGTGGGAGCCGCCAGGTCGCCCTCGTCGCCCTCCAGGTCGCCGATGCGGGGGCAGACGATGTACGCCTGGCGCCCCAGCGCGACCTCCTCCCTGACGCGCTGCCAGGTGCGTTCGAGGTAGTGGGGTTTCTCGGCCGCCGGGACGACATGGGTGGTGATGGGAGCGCGGCCCGACGGGAGCTGGGACAGCGTCGAAACCTCAAGATCGCCGAAGACGGTCATGGCGACCGTCCGCGGGATCGGGGTGGCGGTCATGACCAGGACGTGCGGGCGCGACTCTCCGGCCTTCGCGCGCAGGGCGTCGCGCTGCTCCACCCCGAACCGGTGCTGCTCGTCCACCACGACCAGCCCCAGATCGGCGAACTGCACATGCTCCTGCAGCAGCGCGTGCGTGCCCACGACGATGCCCGCCGTGCCCGAAGCGGCGTCGAGCAGGGCCGCGCGGCGCGCGGCGGCGCCCATCGAGCCGGTCAGCAGCGTGACCGCCGTACCCCCGAACATGCCGCCCTGCGCCAGGTCGCCGAGCATGTTCGTGATCGAGCGGTGATGCTGCTGGGCCAGCACCTCGGTGGGCGCCAGCAGCGCCGCCTGCCCGCCCGCGTCCACGACCTGGAGCATCGCCCGCAGCGCCACCACCGTCTTGCCCGCACCGACCTCGCCCTGCAGCAGCCGGTGCATCGGGTGCTCGATCGCCAGGTCGGCGGCGATCTCCTCGCCCACCCGCGCCTGCCCCTCGGTCAGCGAGAACGGCAACCTCGTGTCGAAATCGGCCAGCATGCCGTCGGAACGCGGAGGACGGGCCTTGGCGGGCCAGGCGGTGGCGGCCTGCCGCCGCTGGAGCAGAACGGCCTGCAACACGAACGCCTCGTCGAACTTCAGCCTCTTACGCGCCCGCCCCATCTCGGCGAAGTCCTTCGGCCGGTGGATGGCCACCAGCGCCTCGCCCAGCGGCTGCAGCCCGTGACGGGCCCGCAGGTCGGCCGGGAGCGGGTCGTCGAGCGGGCCGAGCGTGTCGAGCACCACGCCGACGGCCCGCCTGATCGCCCACGGCGTCACGTCCTTGCCCGCCGGATAGATCGGCACCGGCGCCGCCGCGAACTCCTCGGCGCCGGCATCGCCGTCCTCGAACAGCTCGAACTCCGGATGCGCGAGCTGCCAGCGCGGCTTGGCCCGCGCCCCGAACAGCCCCACCTTGCCGGCGAACATCCCGCGCGTGCCCGGCTTGAGCCGCGACTCGGCCGCGTGGGAACCCTTGCCGAAGAACGACAGGTAGAGCCGGTTGCCGTTGCCGTCGGCGATCTCGACCTCCAGCCAGGTGCCGCCCCGGTTGCGCATGGGTTTGCGCATGAGCCTGGTCACCTCGCCGACCACGGTGACATGCTCGTCGACCTCAAGCGCGTCGAGCGTGGTCAGCTCGCCGCGCTCGGCGTAGCGGCGCGGATAGTGGCGCAGCAGGTCGCCGACCGTCTCCAGGCCGAGCACGTCGTGCAGCAGCTTTGCGGTCTTCGGGTCGAGCGCCTTCGTCAGAGGCTCGTCGAAACGGCTCACGGCATTAAGTTCTACCGCCTGCGGCCGACAGGAATCCCGCCGACGCTCCCTCCCTGCTCATTGGTCCCTCGCCCTGCTCCCTCGCTCCGCTCACTCGTTGGGGCTCACTCCCCGTCTGTAGGAGTCGGTGATCACCTCGGCCAGGGTTTCCAGCACGATCGCCGCGCCGGCGCCGCCCGCGTCCACGACTGTGCGACTCCTATCTCCCCGAATGCGCTAGCTTTGTCCGAGGACGATATCGCCGCTCAGAGCCCGATCCAGTGGTCTGGTTCGCGCCCATGGGTGTCGATCGGATATTCTCGTCTGGCTGGCCGGTTGTCCCGGCATGCCCTCCGCCAGGAAAACATCAGCGGACAGGGCTACATCGACTGTTTTAAGGAGCGATACCGTGGCTTCCGTCTGCGATGTCTGCCGCAAGGGGCCGACCTTCGGCAACAACGTGTCCCACTCGCACCGCCGCACCCGCCGTCGTTGGAACCCCAACATCCAGACGGTTCGCGCGGTCGTCGGCGGCACGCCGAAGAAGCTGAACGTGTGCACCTCGTGCATCAAGGCGGGCAAGGTCACCCGCTAGTTCCCCATCTTCCACGAGAGCCCGCCGCCCCTGCTGGGGGTGGCGGGCTCTCGTCGTTCCGTGGCCGTCGTTTCCCCACTCCCCCGCGCCCCGGACCCGTCTCCCCGGACCGCTGACCGTCTTCACAGCCCCAGTGGTCGCTTCCCGGCCCCGTGGGCTGGGGGCGTCGTGGCGTACGTGTGAGCGGGGCTTGGGCGGCGCTCAGGGCCGGGCGTCCAAAAGGGGTCAGCGCCAGCGCCAGGCGTGGTCCACAGGGCCGATGCCGTCGCCCAGCGGGAAACCATGGGCGATGGCGCCCGTGACGTACTCCTTCGCCTTCTCCACCGCTTCGGGCACCTCGTCCCCCTGCGCCAGCCGGGAGGCGATGGCCGAGGCGAGCGTGCAGCCCGTGCCGTGGGTGTGCCGGTTGTCGAGGCGTTCGGCGGCGAAACGGTACTCGTCGGTGCCGTCTGTGAGCAGGTCGACTGGGTCGCCGGGCAGGTGGCCGCCCTTGATCAGGGCCCAGCGGGGCCCGAGCTCCAGTACGGCCTCCGCCGCCGCCCGCAGCCCGCTCTCGTCCTCCACCTTGACCGAGGTGAGCTGCTCCACCTCCCACAGGTTGGGCGTCGCCATGGTGGCCACGGGCAGCAGCCTGGTCTTGATCGTCTCCACGGCCTCGGGCACGAGCAGGGTGTCGCCGTGCTTCGACACTCCCACGGGGTCCACGATCACGGGGGCGGCGTACGAGCCGAGCACCTCCGCCACCGTCTCCACCAGCTCCGGCGAGGCCAGCATGCCGGTCTTGACCGCCTGCGCGCCGATGTCGCCCAGCACGGAGTCGAGCTGCGCCCGCACGGCCTCAGGGGGCAGCTCCCAGTAGCCCTGGACGCCCAGGGAGTTCTGAGCGGTCACCGCCGCGATGACGCTCATGCCGTGGACGCCCATGGCCAGCATGGTCTTCAGATCGGCCTGGATGCCCGCGCCGCCCCCTGAGTCGGAGCCGGCGACGGTCAGCACACGTGGAGGGGTCAAAGCCGTCATGTCCCCATCCAACCACTTCAGTTAATGGCGCACTCCCCGCTGACCATGCCGCAGTTGCCGGCCTTCGCGCCCCTGCCGGTGGCGGTGAAGGAGACCGTGACCGAGTCGCCGACTGCCAGCGACTGCGGCAGGTCCAGGATCAGCAGGTCGCCGTCCTGCGTCCAGCCGGCCCCCGACACGCTCATGACCTTGCCCTCGACGGACACGGAGACCGTGGGGCCCTGCAGGGTCTGCCCCGAGGTGTTCGAGAGCTCCAGGTCGGCCTTGTAGGTGCCCAGGCTCTGCCTGATCGTCTGCCTGATGTTCAGCGAGGCAGACGCGCCGGTGCCGACGTCGGAGCTGCCCGTGTTGGTGGGGATCGGGTCGATGGTCGGCGCGCGGCCGGTGTCGGCGTCGTCCAGGGTCGACGGCTCCTCCGACGGCGTCTGAGACGGGGTTTCCTCGGCCGGCGGGGCCTCTTCCCGCTCCTTCGTCGGCTTGGCCGACGCCTTCTCCTTGGTCTTGGTGGGCGTCGGCGTGGGGGTCTCGGTGTGACGCGGCGTCCTGACGTTGTAGGAGGCCGTCGGCGTCGGGGTCTCGGCCTGCGCGCTGTCCTTCCCGGACGGCTCCTCCGTCGGCTCCTCTTCCGGCTCGGTCTCCTCCACGGGGGGATCGGAGGCCGCCGGACCCGGCTGGTTCGAGGGCGCCTGTACGGCGGCGCAGGTCGTGTTGACGCACTTGCCCGTCTCTCCCGCGGAACTCATGAACTTGACACCCGCCACGGTGCCGCCGAGCACCACGGCCACGGCGGCCACGGACAGCAGCGCAACCTTGCCCTTGCCCGCCCCGGCCGGGGCGGCGAGCACGTCGTCGCGGCTCTTACGGCGGCCACGGCGGCCCTTGGGCTCTTCCTGCCCGGTGAAGGCGGGGGGAGGCTCGGAGTCGGACCAGTCGGCGCGCAGGAAGCTGGTGTCGGCGTTCGCCCAGGCCGGGGCCTGGACGGCGGTCGGCTCACCGGCGACCTTGATGTCTCCGGGCTCGGGCGGTCCCGCCGACACGGGAGGCGGCGGCACGTCGAACCTGGCGGTACGGTCCGCGGGCCCGTCGAATCCAGGCCCGTCGAACCCGGGACCACGGTCCTGAGGACCATCGAATCCAGGCCCGTCGAACCCGGGGCCGCGGTCCTGAGCGCCGTCGAATCCGGGGCGGCGATCCGGTGGGCCGTCGAATCTGGCCGTGTTCTGGCCGGGCTCGTCGAAGAAGGCCGCGCCCGGCCCGTCGAACCTGGCCGTGTCGTTGCCGCCCGGCCCGTCGAACCTGGCGGTGTCGTTGCCGCCCGGCTCGTCGAAGAACGCGGCTCCCGGCCCGTCAAAGGGGTCCTTCGGGGCGCCGGGCCGGTCGGACGGCCCGCTGTTGCGCGGTTCGAAGAGGCCACGTCCCTCTGGGGGCGGGCCGCCCAGGGGGCCGGGATGTCCGGGCCCGCCGGGAACGGCGTCGGGGCCGAGCACCCGCTCGGCGCCGGGCGCGCCGGGTGCCTGGTTCTGGCCGAAGACGGCCGTACGTTCGCCTGGTGTGTCCAACCCGTTGTCGGAGGGCGGGCCCCACTCCGACGGCCGGACGAAGGCGCCCGTCGTCTCGAACGGCCCTGCCTGCCCGCCCGCGGGATCCGGGGCCGGCGGAAAAGCGCCCGCGGGACCGGCGGCGGGTTCGACGGGCAGCGCGAAGGCCCCGGTGGTCTCGAACGGCTCGGACTGCGGCGCGCGCGGCGGCGGGGCGTCCCCGCGCCGTGGCATGGGGGCCCACTGCCCTGTCACCTCAGGCTGGTCCGGCAGCGACGGCCAGCCCGGCTGCTCGTCCTGCTCGTCAGAACCCCAAAACGCGCTGTTCCCCCGTTCATCCCCGTCGTCGGATCCACCTGTGCCGTGGCGGCCCATGGCTGCCCTTTCTCGCGGTTACAGTGGCCGCCAATCTTCATAACACCTTTGCTGCGCCGTTGTCACAGCAATCCCGCTAGTCATACCCCAAAACAGGAAAAGTTCACGCAAATCGGGACAAGTCATCACCGAAAGTGATCCCAGCCTCGGCGCCTTATCTCCCGTCCGAAAACCGCGACGCCCTCACCCTCGACCACCCGGCCCACGACCTGCCACGACGCCGGCAACCGCACCTCTGGAGGGAACACCGCCGCCAGCGCGTGATCCTCACCACCCGTGAGCACCCACTCCAGAGGGTCGGCGCCGAGCTCCTTGGCCGCCAGCGCCACGGGCTCGCCGATCGTGAACGCCTGCGGGTCCAGCTCGACCCGCACCCCGCTGGCCCGCGCGACGTGGCCGAGGTCCTGCAGCAACCCGTCGCTGACGTCCAGCATCGCGCTCGCGCCCAGCTCGGCCGCCTGCGGCCCCATGGCGTACGGAGGACACGGCCGCCGATGCCCGGCCACCGCCTCAAGCAGGGCCGGGGAGTCGGCCGGCGCGTCCGCCTCCAGCAACGCCCACCCGGCGGCGGAGTACCCCAGCCGGCCCGCCACCGCCACCACCTGCCCCGCTCTGGCCCCTGACCGCGTGACGGGAGCCCGTCCGCCCAGGTCGCCCAGCGCGGTCACCCCGATGACGACCCGGTCGCAGCGGGTGATGTCGCCCCCCGCCACGCTCGCGCCGACCACCGCGCACTCGTCGCCGAACCCGTCGGTCAGCGCGTCGAGCCACTCCAGCGACAGGTCGGCCGGGATGCCGAGCCCGACCACGATGGACGTCGGCACGGCCCCCATGGCGGCGATGTCGGCGAGGTTCTGGGCCGCGGCCTTGCGGCCCACGTCATAGCCGCCGGACCAGTCGCGCCGGAAATGCCGGCCTTCGAGCAGCAGATCCGTCGAGACCACGACCCGCCCGTCGGGCGCGCTGATCATGGCGGCGTCGTCACCCGGGCCGAGCATTACCGCCGCTCCTTGGGGCAGACGTCCGGTAATACGAGTTACCACACCGAATTCGCCGAGATCTCCGACTGTGATGACACACCTCCTGACGCACACAGGGTACGGTTACCCTTCGGCGTGATCGAATCGCCCGGGAGGACGTAATGGTGCAGGCCTACATCCTTATCCAGACCGAGGTCGGCAAGGCTGCCGCCGTGGCTCGCGAGATTTCCGGGATTCCCGGGGTCACTCAGGCGGAAGACGTGACGGGGCCCTACGACGTGATCGTGCGCGCGGAGGCCAACAACGTCGACGAACTGGGCAAGCTCGTCGTTGCGCAGATTCAGGCCGTGGAAGGGATCACACGTACTCTTACGTGTCCGATCGTCCACATTTGAAGGTAGTTGTCGTATGCGTGCCGCCGCCGTCCTGCTCGTTCTCCTAGCGCTCGCCGGTTGCGGTGGCACCGTACGGGTCGATCCGCCCACGCCGCAGGGCGAGGCGGTGGCGGCCTGCGACAAGCTGGCTCCCCTGCTGCCCCGGACACTGGACGGCGAGGAGCGTGGCACGTCCACGCCCGACTCGCCGTACGTGGCCGTCTGGGGCGGCGGGATCATCGCATTGCGCTGCGGCGTGCCGCGACCGGCCAGGATGGCGCCCACCGACGAGTTGCGGGAGATCAACGGTGTGGGGTGGTTCGCCGATCCTGAGAAGCCGACGCTGTTCACCGCGGTGACGGACACGGCCTACGTGGAGGTCACGGTCGGCGGCGAGCACGTGGCCGCCGGGGTGCTCGCGGACCTGTCGAGCCCGATCGCCCGGATCTCAACGCAGCCCCGGTGAGCGCGACAGCGCGAGCTGGATGAGCCGGTCGACCAGCTCCGGGTAGGTCAGGCCCGAGGCGGCCCAGAGCTGCGGCGCCACCGACAGCGAGGTGAATCCCGGCATGGTGTTGATCTCGTTGAAGACCAGCTTGCCGTCGGAGGTGTAGAAGAAGTCGACCCGCGCCAGCCCCTCGCAGTCGAGCGCCTCGAACGCGCGCACCGCCATCGCCCGCAGTTCCTGCGCCGTCTCGGCGGGGATGTCGGCGGGCACGGTCAGCGACATCTGGTCGGGGTAGTACTTGGCTTCGAAGTCGAAGAACTCCTGCCCGCCCTCGACCTTCACCTCGCCGGGCATGGACGCGGCGGCCGGCTCGTCTCCGAGTGACTCCAGCACCGCGCACTCCAGCTCGCGGCCCACGATCGCGGCCTCGACGATCACCTTGGGGTCGTGCTGCCTGGCGAACTCCACGGCCGCCTCCAGCTCGGCCCGGTCGGCGGCCTTGGAGATGCCCTGCGACGAGCCCGCCCTGGCCGGCTTGACGAACACCGGGTAGCCGAGCTCCTCCGCCTCCTTGAGCACCAGCTCGCGGCCGAGCCGCCAGTCGCGGTCGCGGATCACCACGTAAGACCCCGTCGGCAGGCCGGCGGCGGCCATGACGGTCTTCATGTGGGCCTTGTCCATGCCGACGGCGCTGGCCAGCACGCCGGAGCCGACATAGCGCACCCCGGCCATCTCCAGCAGGCCCTGGATCGTGCCGTCCTCGGCGAAGGGCCCGTGCATCACGGGGAACACCACGTCGACCGTGCCGAGCTCCACGGGGATGCTGCCCGCGTCGTAGGCCACCAGCGCGCTGCCACCGGAGGGCAGCGCCAGCGCCGCGCCCGTGGTGTCGACGACGGGCAGCTCGCCCGACTCGATGGCGTACCGCTGGTCGGAAGCGGCCAGCACCCACCTGCCGTCCTGGGCGATCCCGATGGGGATCACCTCGTACTTGCTCCTGTCGATCGCATCCAGCACGCTGCCCGCGCCCATCAGGGACACGGCGTGCTCGGAATTGCGGCCTCCGAAAACGACGGCGACGCGTGGCTTGCTCATGGTGTCCGAATCTACCGGGACGTCCCGGTCACAGCGAGTCAAGCACGCCGTAGTCAGGCATTTCTCACACCCCGTACCGCTCGGGTTTCGGCGAACGTGACATCAGCAACATTCCCGCCTCGGCCGGCGACATGCCGTCGTGCACGACGCCGACGACCACCTCGGTGATCGGCATCTCCACGTCGTGCTTCCTGGCCAGCGCCAGCACAGACTCGCAGGACTTCACGCCCTCGGCGGTCTGCTTGGTGGTGGCGACGACCTCGTCGAGCGTCATGCCCCTGCCCAGGTTCTCGCCGAACGTGCGGTTACGCGAAAGCGGCGACGTGCACGTGGCCACCAGGTCGCCCATGCCCGCCAGACCGGCGAAGGTGTGCGCGTCGGCCCCGAGCGCCGCCCCCAGCCGGGAGATCTCGGCCAGCCCCCTGGTGATGAGCATGGCGCTGACGTTGTCGCCCATGCCCATGCCCGCCGAGATGCCGACGGCCAGCGCGATCACGTTCTTCACCGCGCCGCCGAGCTCGACCCCGACCACGTCAGGGTTGGTGTACGGACGGAACCGCGGCAGATGGCAGATCGCCTGCAGACGCCCGGCGACCGCCTCGTCGGTGCAGGCCACGACCGTGGCGGCGGGCTGGCGCTGGGCGATCTCCTTGGCCAGGTTGGGCCCCGACACGACCGCGACGCGTTCCTCCGGCACCTCGGCGACCTCGCGGATCACCTCGCTCACGCGCTTGGTCGTGCCCAGCTCGATGCCCTTCATCAAGCTGACCAGGACCGCGTGCGGCGGGATGTGCTCGCGCCAGGCGGCCAGGTTGGGCCGCAGAAGCTGGGACGGCACCGCCAGCACCACGAAGTCGGCCCCGTCGAGCGCCCGCGCCGGGTCGGTCGTGGCCCGCAGCGTGGACGGCAGCGCCACTCCGGGCAGGTAGTCGGGGTTGACGTGATCACGGTCGATCTTCTCGACCAGCTCTGGCCTGCGCCCCCAGAGCGTCACCTCGTTGCCCGCCTCCGCCAGGATGACGGCGAACGTGGTGCCCCACGAGCCCGTGCCGAAAACGGCCACCTTAGTCATGAACCCTCCTGCGTCGGGCCCATGTTCCCCTGCTTATTAATGACCTCGACAAGCTCGCTCATGAACCCTCCTTCGTCGGGCCCATGTTTCCCTGCTTATTGATGACCTCGACAAGCTCGGTCATGCCATCACCGTCCGGCCGGATCGTAGGGAGTCTCGGGCGCCTTTTCGCCGCGCAGCTCGGCGAGCTGCGCGGTGATCGCCGCCATGATGTCGGCCGTCGCCTCGCGCAGGACGTCGGCCCGCGGGGGCCTGCCTGCGTACTTCGACAGGTCCACCGGCGGCCCCACCTGCACGCGGAAGGTCTTGCGCGGGAACAGCCTGGGCTTCTTCTCACCGTACGGGAGCAGCTCCTGGGCGCCCCAGTGGGCCACCGGGATGACCTGCGCCCCGCTCTCCAGCGCCAGCCGGGCCGCGCCGGTCTTGCCGGCCATGGGCCACAGGCCGGGATCACGGGTGCAGGTGCCCTCGGGGTAGAACAGGATCGCGCAGCCGTCCTCCAGCCGCTGGGCCGAGACACGCAGCGACTTGGCGGCCTCGTCGCTGCCGCGGTCGACGGGGATCGCCAGCAGGCCGATCACGGCCCGGCCCAGCAAGGGCACCTTGAACAGGGCGGACTTGGCGAGAATCACCGGCCAGCGGCCGTTGTTGAACAGGAAGTGCGAGAGCAGGACCGGGTCCGCCCAGGAGAGATGGTTCGCCGCGATGATCACACCGCCTGAGCGGGGAATGCGCTCCCCATGGCGCCAGTCCCTCTTGACCAGGAGCGTGGACAGCGGCTTCACGATCACTACTGCCAGTGTCTCCCAGAAACGCGATGGTCGCGTGGGGCGGCTCATGGTCTCCTCCAACACTTACGGGATGCGCCCCAAGTCTCTCGGGTGGTCACCGGGGATGTCGAGGCACGGGGTGCGGGCCTTTGGCCTCTTCTCCCCTCGCGGAAGGCGGGAATGCCTACGGTGGCCCGTGAGGTTTCCCGTTTCGCCGCCAGTCGCCCGTTCGGAGGAATGGATTGAGCTCTCGCACCGTCTTCACAGGCGTCTCAGCGCTCCGCCCGCCCGGCCCCTGGCGAAGGACGCCGCGCGCCGACGAGGACCGGCGGCTTCCCGCGTCGCTTCACCTTCTGTGGCATACCTCACATCGTAACGCGCGTTCGCGTGAGAATCGTTCAAGCATTCGACACCGCCAGGGCGTCCTCCACGCCTGAGGAGAGCACATGAGCATCCGCTGGTCACTGGTCGTCCCGGTGAAGACGCTGGTCGCGGCGAAGACGCGGCTGGCCGCGGCGACGGGGCCGCATCGCACGAAGTTCGCCGTCGCCGTGGCCTGCGACACCGTGGCCGCGGCGCTCTCGTGTCCCGCCGTGGCCCGGGTGATCGTGGTGACGGCCGACCCGGCCGCGGCGGGGCCGCTGGGCGCGCTGGGGGCCGAGGTGGTGCATGACCCGGACCGCGGGCTGAACACCGCGCTGCGCACGGGGGCCGCCCATGCCGTACGGGTCGCGCCCGGCGACGGCGTGGGGGCGCTGCAGGCCGACCTGCCCGCCCTGCGGCCCGCCGAGCTGGCCGTGGCGCTGGAGGCGGCGGCCGAGTTCGACCAGTCGTTCGTGCCCGACGCGCTCGACGTCGGGACGACCTTCTACGGGGTGCGTCCCGGGCTTGTCTTCACGCCCAGGTTCGGCGGGGAGTCGCGGGCCAAGCACCTGGCCGGCGGGGCGAAGGAGCTGGGGGCGCCGGGGATCGACTCGGTGCGGCGGGACGTGGACACCCCCGACGACCTGCGCGCGGCCATCACCCTTGGGCTGGGCCCGCACACGGCGGCGGTGGTCGTGGAGCTCTGGCCGGACGCGTAGCCCCCGCGCCTGCGGTGGACCGCCGGACGCGGCCCCCTTACGCTGGTCTGCGTGCAGGCGACGGTACGCAGTTTCGACGAGGCCACCCGTTCCGGCACGGTCTTCCTCGACGACGGCACCGTGCTGGAGTTCGGCGCCCCCGCTTTCGACGCGGGCCCGCTGCGACTGCTGCGCACCGGGCAGCGGGTCAATCTCGCGATGTCCGGCGCCGAAATCACCTACATCACGCTCTCGACTTTCCCGGTTCCCGGCGCATGAATGCGCCACGCCCGGGCCGTTCGGCCCGGGCGTGGTAGGTCTGCTGGGTTTACTTCTTCTTGCCGATCTTCTTGCCGCCCTCGTTGACCTGATCCTTGAAATCAGAGCCGGGGCGGAACTTGGGCGCCCAGCTCTCCGCGACCTTGATTTCCGCACCAGTGGACGGATTTCTGGCCGTGCGAGCGGGCTTGTTCACCATCTCGAACGCGCCGAAGCCCGTGATCGAGACCTTGTCGCCGCTGGCCACAGCCTTCTGAATGGCGTCGAGGACGGCATTGACGGCCTCGCTGGCAGTCTTCTTGTCGCCGAACCGATCCGCGACGGCATCGACGAGTTCTCGCTTGTTCATGAAAGTTCTGCTCCCCCAGTTACGGCTCGGGGTTCCAGCTCACGAGTTCGACGTAGAAACCCCTTACGCGCTCGAAAGTAGGCTGGATTGCGGGGGAACTCAATCACCGAGCGTGTTTTCGCCCTCGCGTGGCGTGTCGAGAGCGGCAAAAAATGCCTCCAGCCGGACCGCGGCTCTTTCGGGATCGCGCTTGGCCAGATCGCAGATGGCCAGGTATCGGCGGGCGGCCCGCTCCTTCTCGGTGACGGGAAGCATGCGGACGCGGCGGTGCGCCTCGCGCAACCGCCGCGCCAGTTCGTCGTCTTCTAGACGGTCGTCGGCAGCCATGGCTGCCGACCATTCTCGTATGCCGCCACATCGTCGGCGTGACGCAGGGTCAGCCCGATGTCGTCCAGGCCCTCCATGAGCCGCCAGCGGGTGTAGTCGTCGATCTCGAACGGGACAGCCTCGCCGGCCCAGCGAACCTGGCGTTCGACCAGGTCGACGGTGACCTCCAGGGTCGGCTCCGCCTCGACGGCCGCCTGCAGCGCCTCGACCTTCTCGCCGGGCAGGATGACGGGCAGCAGGCCCATCTTGGTGGAGTTGTTGCGGAAGATATCGCCGAACCTGGCGGCGATCACGACGCGGAACCCGTACTGCTGCAGCGCCCAGACGGCGTGCTCGCGGGAGGATCCGGTGCCGAAGTCGGGGCCGGAGACGAGGATCGAGCCGCCCTCGTGGACGGGGTCGTTCAGGACGAACGTCGGGTCCTCGCGCCAGGCGGCGAACAGGCCCTTCTCGAAGCCGGTGCGGCTGACCTGCTTGAGCCAGACGGCCGGGATGATCTGGTCGGTGTCGACGTTGCTACGGCGCAGCGGCACCGCCGTACCGGTGTGGGTGGTGAAAGCGTCCATCGAAGTCTTCTCCCTTACAGGTCGGCCGGAGCGGTCAGGCGGCCGGTGACGGCGGTCGCGGCGGCGACCTGCGGCGAGACCAGGTGGGTGCGGCCACCCTTGCCCTGACGGCCCTCGAAGTTGCGGTTGGAGGTGGAGGCGCTGCGCTCGCCCGGCTTGAGCGTGTCGGGGTTCATGCCCAGGCACATCGAGCAGCCGGCCTCGCGCCACTCGGCGCCCGCGGCCTTGAACACCTCGTGCAGGCCCTCCTGCTCGGCCTGCGCCTTGACCAGCATCGAGCCGGGCACGATCAGCGTGCGGGTCTTCACCTGGCGGCCGCGCAGGACCTCGGCGGCCGAACGCAGGTCCTCGATGCGGCCGTTGGTGCACGAGCCGACGAACACCGTGTCGACCTCGATCTCGCGCAGCGGCGTGCCCGCGGTCAGGCCCATGTATTCCAGCGCCCGCTCGGCGGAAGAGCGCGCGACCGGGTCGGAGAAGCTCTCCGGGGCCGGGACGGACTCACCCAGCGGCAGCCCCTGCCCCGGGTTGGTGCCCCAGGTGACGTAGGGGGTCAGCGTCGTGGCGTCGATCTCCACGACCTTGTCGAAGACGGCGTCGTCGTCGGTGCGCAGCGACTTCCAGTATGCGACGGCCTGGTCCCACGCCTGGCCCTCGGGCGCGTGGGGGCGGCCCTTGAGGTAGGCGAACGTGGTCTCGTCCGGCGCGATCATGCCGGCGCGGGCGCCCGCCTCGATCGACATGTTGCAGACGGTCATGCGGCCCTCCATGGAGAGCTTGCGCACGGCCTCGCCCCGGTACTCGACGATGTAGCCCTGGCCGCCGCCGGTGCCGATCTTGGCGATGATGGCCAGGATCAGGTCTTTGGCGGTGACACCGGCGGGCAGTTCGCCGGAGACCTCGATGGCCATGGTCTTGGGCCGGTAGGCCGGCAGCGTCTGCGTGGCCAGCACGTGCTCGACCTCGGAGGTGCCGATGCCGAACGCGATGCCGCCGAACGCGCCGTGCGTCGAGGTGTGGGAGTCGCCGCAGACGATCGTCATGCCCGGCTGGGTCAGGCCGAACTGCGGGCCGATGATGTGCACCACGCCCTGACCGGCGTCGCCCATCGGGTGGAGCCTGATGCCGAACTCGGCGGCGTTCTTGCGCAGCGTTTCTACCTGGGTCTTGGACACCGGGTCGGAGATCGGGCCGAGCACGGTCGGCACGTTGTGGTCCTCGGTGGCGATCGTGAGGTCGGGCCTTCGCACCTTGCGGCCGGCGAGACGGAGCCCGTCGAACGCCTGCGGGCTGGTCACCTCGTGAATGAGGTGCAGGTCGATGTAGAGCAGGTCCGGTTCGCCCTCGGCGCGCCGTACTACGTGTCGCTCCCAGACCTTCTCTGCCAGTGTGCGGCCCATGATCTCCTCCTGGTTGTTCGCGATGCGCCGTCGCATCGCTCGCCGAGGCCCGGCCCCGCTGGTCGCCGCTCAGCGGCCGGTGCTCCCCGCGGGAGTCTGCCTCCGACTTGCCTTCTCATATGTCGAGACGGCAGTATCGGTGTATGGACAACTCTAGCGGAGTCGGAGTACTCGACAAGGCCGTTCTTGTACTCAATGCCCTGGAAGCGGGACCCGCTTCGTTGGCGCAGCTCGTCCAGGCCACCGGTCTGGCCCGGCCCACGGCCCACCGGCTGGCCGTCGCACTGGAGCACCACCGCATTGTGAGTCGTGACACGCAGGGCAGGTTCGTGCTCGGCCCGCGGCTTTCCGAGTTGTCCACCGCGGCCGGAGAAGACCGGCTGCTGGCGGTGGCCGCTCCCGTGTTGATGCAGCTCAGAGACCTGACCGGGGAGAGTGCCCAACTCTACCGCCGCCAGGGCGACGAGCGGGTCTGCGTGGCCGCGGCGGAGCGGGCCAGCGGCCTGCGCGACACCGTGCCCGTGGGTTCCGCGCTGCCGATGACGGCGGGCTCCGCCGCGCAGATCCTGCTGGCGTGGGAGGAGCCCGACCGGCTGCACCGCGGCCTGCGCGGCGCCAAGTTCACCGCCGCCACGCTCGCCTCCGTACGGCGCAGGGGGTGGGCCCACAGCGTGGGCGAGCGCGAGCAGGGCGTGGCGAGCGTCTCGGCGCCCATAAGGGGCAGCGGCGGCAAGGTGGTCGCGGCCGTGTCCGTCTCGGGACCCATCGAACGGCTCACCCGAGCGCCGGGGCGGCTGCACGCGGTGCCCGTGATGGCGGCGGCGGAAAGGATCACCGAGGCTATGCGCCGCACGTCATGATCCCGATGCGTCCCATGTCATGATCCCTTGGCCTGAAACAGGCATTCCCCACGTCATGATCGGCGAAAGGATGTATTTGGGGAGCCGACTGCCTCGCGGGCGCACTAGCCTGAGTGCGTGACAGATCGCATCGAGGTAGCCGCCACTGAGCTGCGACCCCTGCTCGAAGAGTTCATCCTGTGGGCGCGTGCGAACGCGCCCGGAAGCGACCCCGAGCTCGTGGGGCCCGCCGCTCTCTGGCACCGGCTCGCCTTCTCGCAGGATCTCGGCACCTGGAAGCGTGCCGACCTGCGTAATTTGCTGCTCGACCGTATGCCCAAGGTCGTGGAGGATCCCGACGCCGCCGCCGACGGGATGCTCCCGGCCGTGGACGCGTACCTGACGTTCCTCTCCCAGACCGGCAGGCTGACCGAGGGTTCCGACTCCCTCACCGATCTGCAGGCCGAGCTGGACGAGGTCGAGGACGAGTTCGTCGACCTCATGGAGGAGCTGCTCGAAGACGCCGAAGGCGGCGACGAGGACGAGGAGGAGGTCGGCGATCTGGGCGACTTCGAGCCGTTCGCCGACGAGCTGGCCGATCTCGACACGATCAGGCTGCGGCCCGACTCCGAGCTGGCCGCCGCGGCCCGCGAGGTGCCGCTGGTGGCCAAGGCCCGCGATCTGGCCCTGTGGGTGGGCTCGGGCCGCCGGGTGGGCGAGGACACCCTGCTGAGCGACGCCGAGGTGGAGGAGGCTCTGGTGGCCGTCGGGCTGCCCAAGCCCGACACCGACGGCCCGATCGCCGAGGTCGTCCCCTACCTGTGGAACATCTGGAACCTGGCCGTCGACCTGGAGTTCCTCGAACCCGGCGACGCCAACACGGTCGCGGTCCAGGACGACACCGCCGAGTGGCCGTTCGACGACGACGAGGACGTGCTCGACGCGTGGATGCTCGGCCTCCACTCGGTCGACTACGGCGACCCCGAGCTCGACGACGAGGACCTCACGATGGCCCTGGCGGGCCTGACGCGGGGAGTGCTCGTCAGGCTGCTGCTGGCCGGCGGCGCGCGCGAGATCGAAGAGCTGGCGCAGGAGCTGGCCGAGGCCGCCGCCGACCTCGACGAGCTGGGCTCCGACGCCTGGGAGGCGGTCGGCGACCCGCTGGCCTCCTCGATCGACTGGCTGGTCGGCTACGGCATGGTCGAGGTCGACGGCTCGACGCTGCGGCTCACGCCGCTGGGCACCGAGGGCGTCGTCCACCTGGTGGACGACGCCGACATCGAGGTCGACGCCAGGCCCGCGATCGAGTCCATGAGCGCCCACGAGCTGCTGGCGCTCAGCGCCGAGCTGCCGGAGGACGAGGCCGACGCCGAGTTCGCCGCCTGGATGCGGCTGCGTGAGCCGGGCAAGGCCGCCGAGGAGCTGCTGGAGGCGGCGGCCGAGGACGACAGCGACGCGCTCATCCGGGTGCAGGCGGCCAGCGTGGTCGGCACGCTCGGCCAGGACGCCATCCCGGCCTGGCAGGCGGCGCTCAAACAGCCCTCGCTGCGGCCCTACGCGGCCACGCATCTGAGCCAGTTGGAGATCGAGGGGGCGCCCGAGCCCACGCAGGACGACACCCACTGGCTGATCCTGGACATGTGGACGATCTCGGCTGGGCTGGGGCGGTCGGAGTTCGTGAGCAGCCTGCGCGACATCGGGCCCGAGATGGTCAGCAACCTGCTCGAAGTGATCTGGAAGATCCCCCACGCCCACGTGGAGGAGCTCCTCGACCTGATCTCCCAGGTCCACCCCGACAAACAAGTCGCCAAGGCGGCCAGGCGTGCGCTGTTCAAGGCGCGATCTGTTTAAAGTCCATCTTTTACGGCTCCGCACGGGAGGGCCCATCCACCGCACGTGGCTGGGCCCTGTCCAGGGGAACGCTCCTGCGGTTCACGGGGCCGGGCGCCGTGACGTGCGCGCTGTGGGCCTCCGACGTGGTGATCGCGCCCCGAGAAACGTCCGGCGGGAAACCGGTGGGAAAAAGCAAAACGCTCCGGGCCGTTAGGCGCCGGAGCGGTGTAGACGTAGTCCCGACCGGATTCGAACCGGCGCTACCGCCTTGAG
This sequence comes from Nonomuraea purpurea, assembly GCF_042650645.1. Lineage (NCBI taxonomy): Bacteria > Bacillati > Actinomycetota > Actinomycetes > Streptosporangiales > Streptosporangiaceae > Nonomuraea > Nonomuraea purpurea. The sequence continues at coordinate 113,198 of NZ_JBHSBI010000005.1, read as the reverse complement.
AGGGCGGCGTCCTGGGCCACTAGACGACGGGACCTTCTGCGGGCTTGTGACAAGTGGTAGTCCCGACCGGATTCGAACCGGCGCTACCGCCTTGAGAGGGCGGCGTCCTGGGCCACTAGACGACGGGACCTTGTCCACAAGCTCGTGTGCCGGGGGGTTTCCTCCCTGGCGACGCCGGTAACTCTACCGCACCCCGCAGACCACAACCAAACCACTTACCGGCCCATCAGGTCGGGCCTGTGGTGGCGAACCCACTCGCCCATGCGTCCTCGTTCCCACTGCGCGTCGATCTCTCCGAGCGGGATCGTGACCTCCGGCCGGCCTGTCGCGGGGTCAACGGGGACGCGGGCCAGGCGGTCGCGCATCCAGCCGGGGATGCGCGGCGGCACTGTGCGCTCGCCCCAGCCGATGAGCCCCACCGAGCGCAGGGCCTGTGTGCGCACCCGCACGCCGCCGGGGCGGCCGATGCTGCGGGGGTTGGCGAGTTGGGTGTCGACGACGTCGATTCTGGTGATGTCGGGCCAGCGGAGCCGGACGTGGAAGCCGGCCGAGTCGCTCAGTTCCACCCCGTCGGGTGAGAAGCGGACGACCGTGCCGGCGGTGAGGCGGCGGTGTTTGACCGCGAGGACGCCGAACAGGACCGCGGTGGCCAGCGCGCCGATGAGGGCGCCGAGCGGGGTGCTGTTGGTGAAGATGGCGCCCAGGAGGAGGCAGACGACGAAGAAGAAGATCAGCGGGGCGAGGAACGGGGCGAGGAAGCGCGGGAAGCTGCCCGCGCGAATACGAAATTCATCCATGAAAAGAAGGGGGTTGGAGCGGTCAGTTGGTCAGGAGACCGCGACGATAGGCCTCGCCGACGGCGGCAGCACGGTCACGAACGTCGAGTTTGGCATAGATATGTAGCAGATGGGTCTTTATGCTGGCTTCGCTGATGAACAGGGTCGCCGCCGCCTCCCTGTTCGTCGCTCCCCCGGCGACCAGGCGCAACACTTCGAGTTCCCGCTTGCTCAGCCGTCCCCGAGCCGGCCGGCGCAGGGAATCGGCCAGGCGGCCGGCGACGGCGGGGGCGAGCACGGTCTCGCCCGCGTGGGTGGCCAGGACGGCGCGCACCAGTTCCTCAGGAGGGGCGTCCTTCAGCAGGTAGCCGCTGGCTCCCGCCTCGATCGCGGGCACGACGTCGGTGTCGAACGTGGTGAGCACCAGCACCCTCGGCCCCGTGCCGCTGAGCCTGCGGATGGCGCTGACGCCGTCCATGCCGGGCATGCGCAGGTCCATCAGGACGACGTCGGGCCGGAGCTCGGCGGACAGCCGGACGGCCTCGGCCCCGTCGGCGGCCTCCCCGACGACCTCGACGCCGGGCTCGCCGCCGAGGGCCGCGCGCAGCCCGTCGCGCACGATGGGGTGGTCGTCGGCTATCAGCAGCCTCACCCGTATTCCGTGCCCTCCGCGAGAGTCGTCCACGATTCAGCCTCTCATCGATCGCGGTGCGGCGTGGCGGCGGGGATGACGGGGACGGCGGCGGCCACGGCCGTGCCCCGGCCCGGCTCCGACTCGATCTCCAGGGTGCCGCCAACGCCGCGGGCCCGCTGCCGCATCCCGTCCAGTCCGAAGCCGTCAGCGGGCCGCTGCGGATTGAAACCCGCGCCGTCGTCGCGAATGTCCAGGAGAAGGATTTCGTCCGTGTACGACAGAGTCAGCCCCGCCCTGGTGGCCTTGGCATGTTTGGCGACGTTGGCCAGGGCCTCCTGGGCGACGCGGAACAGCGCGGCCTCCACGTCGGCGTCCAGGGCGACCGGCGTGCCCGTGATCTCCAGGGCGAGGGCCACGCCCGACGCCTTCGACCAGGAGCCGGCCATCCGGCTGATCGCCTCGGGAAGCTCGGTGTCCTCCAGCGGCTCAGGGCGCAGCCCGCGTACGGACCTGCGGGCCTCGGTCAGGCCGCGGCGGGCCAGCTCGGCGGCCTGGTCGAGGTGGTGGCGGAGCGCGGCGTCCTGGGCGACGCGGCCCGCGGCGTCGAGCTGGCCGATGAGGGCGACGAGGTCCTGCGCGACCGTGTCGTGGATCTCCCCCGCCACCCGGTGCCGTTCGTCCAGTGCGCCTGCGTGCCTGGCCTGGCCGAGGAGCCTGGCGTTCAGGTCGGCGTTCTCGGCCATGGCGGCGCGCAGACGCTCGACGAGGCGGCGGCGTTTGTCGTGCTCGGCGGAGACGTACCAGCCGGCCAGGACCAGCGGCAGGGCCACGCCGGCGATCACGGTGAGCACCGTGGACTGCGCCCCGGGCCCCGCCTGGGCGACCACGGTGACCACGGCGGTGAGCGTCACGCCCGCGATGACCAGCCGGGCGGGCAGCAGGGCGATCGCCAGCGGGTAGCCGATCGCGGCGAACACGACGAACGGCGCGCTCTTGAGGATCAGCGCCCCGGCGAGCGCGATCAGCACCAGGTAGTGGATCACCACGAGCCCGCGACGGCTGTCGCGGCGGGCGTAGAGCCAGGCGGTCGGCGCGAGCCACCCGGCGGCGGCCACGGCCAGCACGGGCCAGGACGGCAACGCCCGCGCGAGGCCCGCGGTCCCCTCTGGCACGCCGGAGACGGCGGCCACGATCGCGCAGACCGCGAGCAGTCCGTAGGCGAGGCCGGGGTAGACCAGGCGCTCGCGACCGTCGAACCAGCTCATGGGGCCAAGCCTGGCACGTCGTCAACCGATCGGTGGATGTCCGGCCTCAACCGCACGTCCTGCCACGTGGACGATGTGGCCCCCTGCCGACCTGGGCGAACATCGTCCCATGACCGATATGACCCGCAGAAACATGTTCCAGTACGCCGCCGTCACGGGCGCCGGAGCCGCCGGCGCCACCGCCGCCGCCAAGCCCAAGAAGGTGACCACGTTCGTCTTCGTGACCGGCGCCAACGGCGTGGCCGCGGGCGACTCCGAGCTGACGCTGCGCGGCCACCGCACCGTGGGCGTGAACCTGCCGGGCCACGGCCCCGAGGAGCAGTTCCACCTCGCCTACCAGGCGCCGCAGGACCTCGAGAAGCTGGCGACCATCCCCTCGCCCGTGACGGACGTCACGCTGGACGACTACGTCGAGGCCACGGTGAACGTCGTGCGCCGCGCCGCCGAACACGGCCCGGTGATCCTGGTGGGCGGCAGCCTGGGCGGAGCGACGATCACGAAGGTGGCCGACGAGGTGCCCGACCTGATCGACCGGCTGGTCTACGACGCGGCGTACTGCTGCACCAAGCTGCCCTCGCCCGCGCAATACCTGGAGACCCCCGAGGGCAAGCCGAGCCTGGCGACCGGCATCCTCGGCGGCCTGGTCGGCGACCCCCGCGTGCTCAAGGCGATCCGGGTCAACTGGCGCTCCAACGACAGGGCGTTCCTGGCCGCCGTCAAGGAGGCGTTCATGGCCGACGCCACCGACGGCGAACTGCTCGCGATGCTGAACTCGCTGCTGCCCGACGAGAGCCTGCTGGTCTCGAACGGCGACGCCAGGGGCAGCAAGAACGCATGGGGACGCGTGCCGAGGGTCTACATCAGGCACTCGAAGGACAGGGTGATCCCGCCCGCACTCCAGGACCGCATGATCAGGGAGGCGGACGCGGCGACGCCGGGCAACACGTTCAAGGTGTTCACGATCGAGGCCACGCACGCGCCGACGCCCAAGGCGTACCGTCAGATCACTCACATTCTGCACAAGCTCGCCAAATGAAAAAACGGATGTCTCCACTGGGGACATCCGTTCACTGCTGGGGTACCAGGACTCGAACCTAGACTAACTGAACCAGAATCAGTCGTGCTGCCAATTACACCATACCCCACCGTTACGCGGCCCTTGCGAAGCTGCGCTTGGCGACGTCGAAAAGAATAGCCCAGCTACGGGGGTAAGACCAAAACGATTGACCGGCGGGCCCTCCACAGCCCCCAGCACGGCCCGGGTCGTGCCAAGCTGATGGGGACAAAACACCATGTGGAGGAGCCCGAGCGTTGGTCGAGAACCCGTTCTTCGCCCCAAGTAGCCTGCCCTACGAGCTGCCGCCCTTCGCCGACATCCGCGAGGAGCACTTCACGCCTGCGTTCGAGCGCGGCATGGCCGAGCAACTGGCCGAGGTCGACGCGATCGCGAGCAGCGCGGAGCCGGCGAGCTTCGACAACACGATCGCGGCGCTCGAGCGATCGGGGCGGATCCTCGACCGTGCGGCCACGGTCTTCTTCACCGTCGCGGCGTCCAACTCCAGCGACGGCATCTTGGAGATCGAGAAGCAGATCTCCCCCCTGCTGACCAGGCACATGGACACCATCAGGCTCAACCGGGCCCTGTGGGGGCGGATCAAGCAGGTCAGCACGGAGGATCCTGAGGAGTCCTGGCTGCTGGAGAAGTACCGCGACGACTTCATCAGGGCCGGTGCCGACCTGTCGGAGTCGGAGCAGGACCGCCTGCGCGAGCTCAACCAGCAACTGTCGGCGCTCGCCACGGAGTTCGCGCAGAGCCTGCTGAGGGCGTCCAACGAGTCGGCGCTGGTCGTCGAGGACCCGGCGGAGCTCGACGGCTTCGACGAGGCCAGGATCGAGTCGCTGCGCAAGGACGGCACCTACGTCCTGCCGCTGCTCAACTTCACCGCCCAGCCCGCCCTGGCCCAGCTCACCAACCGCGACGTGCGCCGCAGGCTGTACGAGCTGAGCGTCGGCCGCGCCCCCGGCAACTTCGGGGTGGCGGCCAAGATGGCGGCGCTGCGGGCCGAACGGGCGGCGCTGCTCGGGTTCCCCACCCACGCCGCCTACATCGTGGCCGACCAGACGGCCAAGACCGTCGAGGCGGTCGAGGCGATGCTCGGCCAGCTCGTCGGCCCCGCCGTGCGCAACGCCCAGAAGGAGGCGCAGGAGCTGGCGGAGCAGGCCGGGTTCGACATCGAGCCGTGGGACTGGTCGCTCTACTCCGAGAAGGTGCGCCAGACCCGCTACGCCTTCGACGGCGCCGCCATGCGGCCCTACTTCGAGCTGAACCGGGTCTACCGCGACGGCATCTTCCACGCGGCCACCCGCCTGTACGGCATCACCTTCACCGAACGTCCCGACCTGCGCGGATACCACCCCGACGTGACGGTGTTCGAGGTGTTCGAACAGGACGGGAGCCGGCTCGGCCTGTTCCTGCTCGACCCGTACGCCAGACAGGGCAAGCGCGGCGGGGCCTGGATGAACAGCCTGGTCGACCAGTCCCACCTGTTCGGGCTGCGGCCGGTCGTGATGAACAACCTCAACGTCGCCAAGCCCGCCTCCGGGCCGACGCTGCTGACCTACGACGAGGTCAACACGGCCTTCCACGAGTTCGGGCACACGCTGCACGGACTGTTCTCCCAGGTGCGTTTCCCAAGGGTGTCCGGCACCAGCGTGCCGCGTGACTTCGTCGAGTACCCGTCCCAGGTCAACGAGATGTGGGTGACCTGGCCGGAGATCCTGGCCAACTACGCCAAGCACCACGAGACGGGCGAGCCGATGCCGGCCGACCTGGTGGACAAGCTGCAGGCGGCCGAGAAGTTCAACCAGGGCTTCAAGACCGTCGAATACCTGGCCGCGACGCTGCTCGACTGGGCCTGGCACAAGCTGCAGCCGGGCGAGAGCGTGGCCGACCCCGAGGCGTTCGAGGCGGCCGCGCTGGAGGCGGCCGGGATCGCCATCCCGCAGGTCAGGCCGCGTTACCGGACCAACTACTTCGCCCACGTCTTCGCCTCGACCGGCGGTTACAGCGCCGGCTACTACTCCTACATCTGGAGTGAGGTGCTCGACGCGGAGAGCGTGGAGTGGTTCAAGGAGAACGGGGGGCTGAGCAGGCAGAACGGCGATCACTTCCGTCGTGAGCTGCTGTCGCGGGGCGGGAGCGTCGACCCGCTGACCGCCTTCAGGAACTTCCGCGGGCGCGAGCCCAGCATCGAGCCCCTCCTCGTCCGCCGCGGACTGAACTGAACGAACCCGGAACCCTGGCCCGGCGCGTCCCCCGGGAACGGCACCGTGCCGCGGTGGACGAGCCAGGCCAGGGCGGGCGTCCCTATTTCTTCCTGATCAGCGTCATCCCGTCGGCGACCGGCAGCACCAGGGCGCTCACCCGCGGATCCCCGATCACCAGCTCGTTGAACCGGCGGATGTCCACGGTCGTGGGCTCGTCGTGCCCGGGGTCGGCCACCCAGCCCCGCCGCAGCGTGTTGTCGGCCACGATCAGGCCGCCGGGCCGCAGCCGCTCCATCAGCAGCTCGTAGTAGCCCGGGTAGTTGCCCTTGTCGGCGTCGAGGAAGGCGAGGTCGATGGTCTGGTCGAAGGCGGCGAGCGTCTCCAGCGCCGGGCCGAGCGTGAGCGTCACGCGGTCGTCGACTCCGGCCGCCGTCCAGTAGCGGCGCGCGATCGACGTCCACTCCTCGCTCACGTCGAAGCAGTGCAGCCGCCCGCCGGACAGCCCGCGCGCGATGCAGACCGACGAATAGCCGGTGAACGTTCCGACCTCGACGGCCACCGAGGGGGCCAGGAGCTGGGTGATCATGGTCAGGAAGACGCCCTGGTCCGGAGAGATCTGCAGGCCTGCGTTGTCGCCCGTGGCCTCGACGGTCTCTTTCGCCAGCTCCTGCAATAGGGGGTCGGGCGGAGTGGAATGTTCGAGGACGTACCGGGCCACGGCCTGGTCAAGTAGGTATGCCTTCATGCGGACATTGTTTCCGTTTCGGGTAGGGTCTGCGCGATCTATGAGGTGAGGGTGGCTGATGATGAAGCGGTTGATGGTGGTCGCGGCCGCGTGCGTGGCGATCGCCGTTCTTGGGGTTCTGGCGTTCTCTTCGCCCGGTATGTCGTCCGACGGGGTACAGCTGAAACGGCAGGCCGACGGATCCATGGTCCTGGCCGACAGATCGAGCAAGGCGCCCGTCCTCGACGTGTTCGAGGACTTCGACTGCCCGGCCTGCAAGCAGATGCACACCAGGGTCGACGCCACGATCCAGCGCCTGGCCAGGGAGGGCAAGGTCAAGGTCGTCTTCCACGCGGTGACGATCTTCCGGGACGAGCCCATGCGCTCCAACTCCGTCCGGGCCGCCGCTGCCGCCCGCTGCCTTCCCGAGGCGAACTGGCTGGCCTTCAGAAACCAGCTGTACGCCATCCAGCCCGCGCCGCACGGCGTGGCCTCGGGCTTCACCGTCAAGGAGCTGATCGGGGCCGCCAAGAAGGCGGGGGCGTCCGTGGACACGTGCATCAGGTCGCAGTCGTACGCGAAGACGCACCTGGCGGAGACGGCCAAGCTCCCCATCCAGGCCACGCCGACCGTGCTGCTCGACGGGCAGATGCTGGACGTCGAGGTGTTCGGCCACCCGGCCGCGCTCGAACGCCTGATCACCGGCGGTGACGGCGTCACGGTATGACGGCCGCGTCCAGGGGGTGAGACCGATGTGCCAACTGGTGAACACGTATGGCAGACTGGACGGCACCATGTTCTACGGTCTGCTCATTATCGGCAGGCGCGCTGGCTGACAGAAGGACACCGCCAGCGCGCAGACCTCTCACGTCCGTGAGGGGTCTTTTTGTTTTCCCGGGGACGCTCCCAGAGAGAAGAGAGACTCATGGCCGACGACCGCTTCCACGTCTACGACACGACGCTGCGTGACGGCGCCCAGCAAGAGGGCCTGAACCTGACGGTCGCCGACAAACTCGCCGTCGCACGTCACCTGGACGGCCTGGGAGTCGGCTACATCGAAGGGGGCTGGCCGGGCGCAAATCCCAAGGACACCGAGTTCTTCAGACGCGCTCGAACAGAGCTCGATCTGAAACACGCGCAACTCGCCGCGTTCGGCGCGACCCGCCGGGCCGGTATGCGAGCAGCCGACGACCCACAGGTCGCCGCATTGCGCGAATCCGGCGCGCCGGTCGTGACCCTTGTCGCCAAGAGTCACGACCGGCACGTGGAACTGGCCCTGCGCACGACTCTCCAGGAGAACCTCGCGATGATCCGCGACACGGTCTCCCACCTGCGCGCGGAGGGCCAGCGGGTCTTCCTCGACGCCGAACACTTCTTCGACGGCTACCGGTCCAACCCCGCCTACGCGCTGGAGGTCATCAGGACCGCCGCGGAAGCCGGGGCCGACGTCATCGCCCTGTGCGACACCAACGGCGGCATGCTCCCCGACGAACTGGCCGACGTCGTCCACGAAGCCGTGCGGACCAGCGCCCGGGTCGGCATCCACTGCCACGACGACACCGGCTGCGCCGTCGCCAACACCCTGGCCGCCGTCAAGGCCGGAGCCACGCACGTACAGGGATGTGCCAACGGCTACGGCGAACGCTCAGGCAACGCCAACCTCTTCACCGTCGTCGCCAACCTCCAGCTCAAGCGCGGCTTCGACCTCGTCCCCCAGGACGCGCTCGCCGACATGACCCGCATCGCCCACGCGATCACCGAAGTCACCAACGTCACCCCCAACTCCCACGCCCCGTACGTCGGCACCTCCGCCTTCGCCCACAAGGCCGGCCTGCACGCCAGTGCCATCAAGGTCGACCCCAACCTCTACCAGCACATCGACCCGGCACTCGTCGGCAACGACATGCGCATGCTCGTCTCCGACATGGCAGGACGCGCCTCCGTCGAACTCAAGGGCCGCGCCCTGGGCTACGAACTCACTCCCGAACACACCAAGTCGCTGGTCGAGCGGGTCAAGGACCTGGAGTCGCGGGGCTTCACCTTCGAGGCCGCCGACGCCTCCTTCGAACTGCTCCTGCGCGACACCGTCCACGGCGAGCGCAAGCGCCACTTCGACGTCGAATCCTGGCGCGTCATCATCGAACGCACCAAGGGCGGCGAACTCGTCAGCGAGGCCACCGTCAAACTGCACGCCAAGGGCGAGCGCATCGTCGCCACCGGCGAGGGCAACGGCCCCGTCAACGCCCTGGACAAGGCCGTACGCCTGGCGCTGGAGCAGCTCTACCCCGAGCTCGCCAAACTGGAACTGGTCGACTACAAGGTCCGCATACTCGAGGGCACGCACGGCACGGACGCCATCACCCGCGTCCTCATCACCTCCAGCGACGACACGGCCGAGTGGGCCACGGTGGGGGTCGCCGAGAACATCATCGACGCGTCGTGGCAGGCATTGGAGCAGGCAGTAACCTACGGCCTCCTCCGAGCCGGCCGCGAAACCCCCTGACCACCCAAGCGCTAAGCACTCGCCGCAGGCGCTCCCGGCCACAGCAGCGCCTGCGCGACGATCACCCGTTCACCGTTGAACGTCACAGCGGGGCCTTCGTGCAGGCGGTACCCAAGCGCGATCGCCTCGCTGATCCGACGGCAGAAGGCCTCATCATCGGGGCCTGTCAGTACCCGGTAGACGGGCAGGCCATCCGGGGGCGCGCTCATAGCGTCTTCACACCAGTCGACATGACTCCTCCCTATCACGCCCGATCACAAGTCGGGCAGAGAGCTGAGATCCCAGGCACACACCACGCCGTCCCGCCCCGCCGTCAGAGCGACTTCGCAGCCGTCCAGCACGGCGGTGACCACGGACTCGACCGCGCCTTGGTGTCCACGCAAGGGACCCCCGATCGGCGTCCCCTCAGCCAGGTCCCATATGCGCACAGTCCGGTCCTTTGAGCCGGTCACCGCAACAGGCCGGCCCGCCACCGTGATGACGTCCATGGCCAGGACCTGGTCCTCGTGCCCGATGAGCGGATCGTAAATCGGGTCGCCGTCCTCGTCCTCGGAGATCTCCCAGACGTAGATGCCGGGACCGGCCGCGGCGACGATCGGACGGCCGTCGAGGCACGACAGCGCGACCGCCTGCGCGTCAGCGTTCGTTCGTGGCCGCCTGCCGCCGGCACGACGCGTCCGTCGGTGACGGCTGCGGCCACCACGTGGAGGCAGTTCTCGGCATCGGGGTATTCGGCGGCGAGGGGGTCCGGGGCAAAGGCGTACGCCAGGGTGCGTTCCTGCCAGAAGTCGCGCGACGGGTCCCAGGTCCACACGGCTCCGTACCAGTTCGCGCAGACCACGAACATGTCTCCGCCGACTTCGACCACCGACATATCCATGATCGGTGTCGAGGAAGGCACCTTACTGCTCGCAAGCATCGATATGTCGGGCACCGGGCCAGCGTAGTGCTGGGCTCCGCCCTTGCTTCATGGTCTGTCAGCCGCTGTGGCCGTCCTGATTCGCCCACCTCAGAGCGTGTTCTGACCTACATTCATGCTGTGAGCATCAGCGATGCCGGCGCAGTGACCTTTTCTGACTTGTCGAGGAACCTCAGGGCAGTCGCCGAGCGTGCGGCACGCCTGGGAGGCGTGCGGATAACACATCGGGATGCTCCCGACTTCGACCTGACGGCAGCGGACCGCGAAGAGGGGCGCGAACGGACGTTCGCCACCACATCCCGGCTGTTCCTCGCCTTCATCAAGCACGATCCCACCGCGCGTGCACTGGTCATCGCCATGCCGGAGGTCTTCCCTCGGGTTCGCCACCTGTCCCCGGACGAGCTGCGTGCCTTCACCCTGGAACTGGTCGATGCGCTTTCGGACGCGGCCGAGCTGGATGTCGACGTCACGACCCAGGAGGTCATCGCGGGCTGGCGAGCCACCGCCAGGATCAAGGCCGACCCTGCGCACTACGCCAAGGCACGCAAGCCCACGAGCGGCGACTTCGGGCCGGTACAGGTTTCGGCATGAGCCCGAAGCGCGGAGCTCGAGTTACCGTGCCACCGCCGGATGGCACGTCATCGTCCGAGCGTGTCTGGGGCGGGGCTGCACCTTGGTCGGGTGCGGAGACCTGAAAGGCTTCTGATGGGACGAGTCGAGTACTGGAACGACCCGGACGCCCCGAAAGCGAACAGCCTGGTGCCGGCCTGCGGCACGGTGACCGTGGACGACGCCGGACGCATCCTCATGCAGCGCCGCCGTGACACCGGCCAGTGGGCGCTGCCCATGGGCAAGATGGAGATCGGAGAGACGCCGTCCCAGTGCGCCGTGCGGGAGACTGAGGAGGAGACCGGCGTCCGCGTCGAGGCCGTGGGCATCCTGGGGATCTACTCCGACCCGGGCCACATCGTCGCCTACAGCGACGGCGAGATCCGCCAGGAGTACGAGGTGATGCTGATCGCCCGTCCGGTCGGCGGCCGACCGGAGGCCAACGACGAGGCCAGTGATGTCCGCTGGGTGGAGCCGGGAGATCTGCACTCTCTGGACATCCACCCCACGCAATGGCGGCAGCTCAACGACTATCTAGAGCGTGCGTACCCACACGTCGATTGAACCTATGTGGTCAAGACTCGTGGGCGGCGCCATCCCACGCGATCCGGAAACGGATGTCTGTCGCAAGCCTGTTGCGGATGACGCCCAGAGGCCTGCGACTGCCGGTGAACCGTGCCACCGCCGGATGACCGAGTGGGATGTCCGGTTCGGTCCCAGCGACGCGGTCGAGGGCTGGGAGGAGTTGTGCCGTCACGCCTTGGCCAATACGCGCCGATGCTTCGAAGTCCTGCGGGTTGATCCCCGTTCGCGCTCCAGCCATGACCATCAGCATCGCCTGTGCGGCGATCTCGCGACGCAGCGCCATGGCGGTGTCAGGGGTGTCCTGTCCGATCGACCCGGCCATGGACGGCCATGGCGAATTGACTCGATGACACGATAATGGTGTCATCAAGTCATGCTCTATGGGACGCCCAAACTGACCGATGCCGACCTTCGTGTGGTCGAAGAGATCGAAGAGATGCGGCACGACCTGCGCATGCACATCCGCCCCCAAGAGCGGTGGACGAAGCAGCTGCGCCGGAGCCTCACCGCCAGGGCCATCGTCGGCTCGAACACCATCGAAGGGTACGCGGCGTCGGTCGAAGACGTGGAGGCGCTCATGGCGGGAGAGGCGCCTCTGGAAACCAGCGACGCGACCCGCAGGGAGTTGGAGGGTTATCGGCGGGCGATGACCTACATTCAGGCGCTCTCCGACGCCGGCGCGGAGTTCAGCTACGACCTCGGCCTGCTGAACGGCCTGCACTTCATGACGCAGGAGCATCACTCAAGGAAACGGCCGGGCCGCCTTCGGCAGGGTCCGGTCTATGTCACAAGCCCTGACGACCCATCGGTCGCGGCTTACACGGGGCCAGATCACAAAGTGGTACCCGGCCTCATGACTGAGCTCATTCAATGGCTCAATGAAGGTGATGTGGACGCCCCAGTCCATGTTCGGGCATCAATGGCGCACTTGAACCTGGTGAACATCCATCCCTGGGCGGATGGAAACGGGCGCATGTCCCGGGCGCTGTCAACGCTGGTCTTCGCCAGGGAAGCCCTGCTCCCTCCGGAGTTCTCCTCCATCGAGGAGTGGCTGGGCAGAGGGCAGAACACCTACGCCTACTACCAGATCCTGGGAGAGGTGGGTGGTCCGGAATGGAGCCCTCGCCGATCGACACATGGGTGGATCACATTCTGTTTGCGTGCCCACCACCTCCAGGCTCAACAGGCGAAGCGCAGAGTCGATCTTCTGAGCCGGGCATGGTCCGCGCTGTCGGAGGCAGCCGTCGCAGACGGTCTTGACGAGCGAACCGTCTTCGCTCTCCTGCCTGCCTTCTGGACGTCGCGCGTACGACGGACCGTATACCAGCAGGACGCAGAACTCAGCCCTCAGCAGGCCGTGCGCGATATCCGAGAGATGTGCCGCCTCAATTGGCTGACACCCGAGGGGCAGGCGAGAGGCCGTTACTATGTGGCCGGCCCGGCTATGCAGCCCATCGTGGAGTCTGTCAAACAGTCGACGAAACCCTACGCCGATCCTTATCGAAGTCGCCGAACGTCGTGATGAGACAAATCACAACACTAAAACATCCCGTTCGGCACGTCAGAGGATTCGGGAACCGGCTGCACCACATCCCAGTGCTCGACAATCTGCCCGTCCACCAGTCGCCACAGATCAACGACCGCGTGCCCGCGCCCGCCGTCCCCCGTATCCATGTGATAGTGAACGACCACGTACTCGGCATCGGCGACGATCCGCTTGAGATCCAGCCGCGACCGGGCGACCGGCGAGTTCGCGATGAACTCGACGAACGCGTCCCGCCCGGACGGATTTCCCGGGCTGTGCTCGACGAAATCCTCCCGAAGGAGAGTTCGCAGAATGTCGACGTTTCCCGCCGCGAACTCCTTGAAGCCGCGCAGGACCAATTCTCTGTTGCGTTCGGCGACGCTGTTCTCGCTCATGCGAACCACCCTCGTGGATGGGGTCGAGTCCTGTCGATTACATGCGATGTAATGGACAAGACCGTAGAGGGAGCTGATAAGCGGCAGACCGCTGGTGCGTGTGCGAGGCCGTCACCGTTCTGCGGAAACGACGAGATCGCCCGAGGAGGTGAAGGGTTCATGGCACGACAGCGAGGCCGGTCACGCCCGTCCGGGATCTACGCGGCCGGACCACAGGTGTTCCGGTTCTATCCCGACGGCGTCGTGCTGGATGTGCTGGTCAAGCCCCCTCCAGGACCCGATGAAGGCCAGGCCGTCGCCGCGTGGCTCCACCGCGACGCGCCGGCACCGCTCAACGGAGTTCACGTCGCGCGCTATGACTTCTCCGAGGGAGCCATCTCCTTCACCACACGAAGTCACTTCCACAACGGAGTCATTGACCTGCGTGGATCCTGGCGCCGGGACTACCTCACGCTCGACCTGCGCGACGCGGGTCGAGTGCAACCCGGTCTGCGTTTCGTCCGCATCTGGCCCATCTGAACGGCCAACGGGACTTACTCCCCGAAAGACGCCATAGACATGGCCCCGTCTCTCCGCCGCGCCTCACCCGATGGTAGCATTCTGCTTACGCAATGCTACTGAATGTAGTTTATTGGACTACCGTCCGAGACGTGATGCACTGCGGACTTTCATGCTGACGCGGTGGGCCGCCGGGGTGGCCGTCGGCGTCCTCCTGACCTCCGCCCCCGCTGACTGCAGTGCTGGACGCGTCAGCAGCAGCCATCCCGAGGGCAGACATGGTTGCCGGAACTCATGGGCTCCCCTGGTCGCCGTCAGGTTCGGAACTGCCGAGCCTCGCGTTAGAGCAAGCCTGCGCGTCAAATGCGACCAGATCGTCATGATGACATTCCACGCCCGCATCGCCATCGACCACAAGGACAGCCGACTGGGCGACTGGTACGAGATCGCCCACGACTATTACGAGCAGCTCCCCGGGCTGGCGAACTCCTACCCGCTGACGTCCGCTCCCTGCCGGGATGGCTACTACCGGGCGCGAGCCTCCATCACAGGCACATTCACCAACGGGGAGCCGTACACCGTGAAAGACGAGTCGGGCACGACCAGCGTGGACTGTGAGCATCCGGAATCGGTCACATGACCGCGTCGGGGTCTCCCCCATGCGAGCAGGTGATCCCCTTGTTGGGATGCGGGGGGACGACACCGAGCGCCCAGTTGCCGGCGGCCTCATGCATGTGGTGCGGGATGTTGACCGTGCTGTACGCCGGCGGCGTGGACAAGTCTGGGTAGCGCCCGGCCCAAACTCCCCAGCCATCGCCCCACCAGGCGATCCGCCACACCTGGCGGCCCTCGTCGACGGACGCCAGGTTCTCCATGGGGAAGTCGTCATCATCGCCACGGCCCTGCCACCACCACCTGCGCCGATCAGGGCGGTAGTAGAACTCTTGGCGGTTCCTGGAGCTGAGACGGAACATGCATACAGCATCGCATCACACACAGTCATTTAGCGCATGGATAGATGACCGGGGTTCGCCGAGACGTTGCCCGTTCTGGCCCGGCAGCCAATTACTCCAGCCGCACTTATCGATCTTTGAGTTGTCATCGCCGGTAGTGACTTTGGCGGGTTTGGTGGTGTCGTCACCAGTGTGACCAGTGCAAGATGCGGCCTTCGTTGATGGGTGGCCGGGAGCGAAGATCTCGTTTTCGAGTCCAGGTGGGAGTGGAGCGCCACGTGCTCGGCATCGGCGACGACTCGCTTGAGATCGAGCCGCGACCGGGCGACCGGCGAGTTCGCGGCGCATCCGCCCGTCTCACATTCCATGTCGCGGAATGTGCAACCGCCGGACTGACTGGTGTGGCGAGCGGATACAACTGAGGAATGCAACGCGATCGCTCGGTGGGGACCCTGCTGCGGGAGTGGCGGAACCGTCGCCGCCTGACCCAGCTCGACCTGGCCATACAGGCGAACGTGTCCACCCGGCACATCAGCTTCGTCGAAACGGGACGTACGACTCCCAGCCGCCCCATGCTCCTTCACCTGGCCCAACACCTCGACGTACCACTACGGGAACGTAACAAACTCCTGGTGGCGGCCGGATACGCCCCCGTGTACGCGCGCCGCCCCCTGGAGGATCCGGAGCTGGCCACGGCATATGACGCCGTCCAACGGGTGTTACGCGAGCACGAGCCGTTCCCGGCGGTCGCCGTGGACCATCGCTGGAACGTTCTCCTGGCCAACTCCGCCCTGGGGATCTTCCTGGACGGAGTCGACCCCGCGCTGCTGGAGCCGCCGGTCAACATGATGCGGCTGGGCATGGACCCGCGCGGCTTCGCGCCGCGGCTGCGGAATCTGGGTCAGGTACGCGCGTACCTGCTCCCGAGGCTCGCCCGCCAGGCCGCCCGCACCGGCGACCCCGAGCTGAGCTCCCTGTATGAGGAACTACGCTCGTACGGCGCCGGCGACGATCCTCCGACGGCCGGCCCCGCCGACATCGCGATGCCCATCCGCCTCTGCCACGACGGGGCCGAACTCTCCTTCTTCAGCACGATCACCACGTTCGGCGCGGCTTTCGACATCACCCTCGAAGAGATCGCCGTCGAATCCCTCTTCCCCGCCGACGCCGAAACCACCGCCTATCTACGCCGATCAGCCGCCTCCTCACCGCCCTAGCCAACCGGCCCGGCGACCTCCCTGCGCGGACCATCTCCGACGCAATCCGGACGTCCTCTTCATGCAGCAGCGGGACGGGCGGCGTTCGGCGGGTTTGCGGGACCGGGGCGTGCAGGCGGGTCCGGGTTCGGGTACAGGCCCCACCATCTGCCGCCGCGCTGATCGCCACGGACGCGGCTTTCCAGGCTGCGTTCCGACAGGACGAAGCGCGTACGTCCGTTCTGACCGGTACGGCGGTGCCGAGCGCCGGCGCGACTCGCCTCACCCAATGTCAGCAGCGAGGCGAGTGCGAATCATCCGCAGAGCAGCGAGACAGCACGCATGACGGCAATCTTGCGACATATCCGAACCCGATGCGCGCCCACCGCGTAGCCAGGCGACGGGTGGGCGTCGGCGGCCCACCCGTAGCACGGTCAGAGGAGGTTGGTGGAGAAGGTGGTGCCGTCGACGGTGAGTTTGCCGCCGGCGCACGACACCTTGGGCGAGTCCGTACCCGGCACGATCACCGTGAGCAGGGACTTCGCCGCCGGCGAGAGCACGACGTTGGTCGGCTTCTTCGACAGGTACGTCGGCGACACCCAGCCCAGCTTCCCGCCCCGCTCAACCTTCTGCCCGCCGGCCTTGGAGCAGGAGGTCAGCTGGAGCATCGTGACCTTGAACTTGCCGTCCCCGAGCACGACCTTGCCCCCGCCGTTGGAGACGACCTTCAGCGACGGGTCGAAGCGCCACACGTTCTTGATCTTCTTGCCGCCGGAGGCGGTGTCGAGCACCGCCATGAGGTCCTCGCCGTGGTTGACCAGCACCGATCGGGTACGGCTGACGCCGTAGGCCTGGTCGGTCAGCTTGAAGGCCTGGCGGTCCTTGCCGTAGTCGGTCTTGACGAGTTTGGAGGCCGTACGGGGCTTGAAGCGCGCGCCCACGACGGTGGGCACGTTGTGGGCCTCGGGCGAGAGCGTCCAGTGGCGGTAGGCGCTCTTCTCATAGGAGTGGAACCCGCCGTCGACCAGGATGTCGCGCCCCTGCGCGTAGTACGTCACGCCCAGGTGGTCCTCGTGGCCGTGGAACTTCATCCCCGGGCCGAACCTGATCGAGTAGAAGGCCGACTCCGGCTTGCCGAACGCCGTGCGCCCGAACACGTAGCCCGCCCGGTACGTCTTGACCTCCTGCTTCGGCGTGCCGGTCTCCATCTTGGGCTCGACCTCGGCGCTGCCGTCGCCGATGGGCACCATGTAGCCGTTGGGCATCGTGGAGTGGGCGACGAAGTCCTTCATCGCCTCGGTGCGTTCGGCGATGTCGCCTGGCACCTTGCGCCCGCAGGACTTCATGTTGGTCATCGCGACCTGCAGCCGCCCGTAGACGTACACCGCGTACCGAGGCGCCTGTTCCATGAGCGCGCCCTGCGAGTCGACGTCGAGCTTGACCGTGCCGGTCAGGCGCTTGGAGGCGAGGTTCGCCCAGTCCTTGCGGCCGTACCTGCAGCCGATGCCCATGAGGGCGATGTCCTGGTCGATGCCGTGGTTGTGGCCCTTCTTGTACAGGCGGGGGTCCGACAGGAGCCCCGCGTGCGTGGCCAGGCTGTCCTTCAGCCAGCTCTCGTTGACGTGCTTGCTCAGGCAGAGCAGCGGCTGCGTGCGCAGCGAGACGGGGTGGTCCTTCCAGACGTACGGCTTCGTGCCGCGGGCGCCGTACTTGTTGTTGGCGACCCAGTCCTTGGTGATCTCCGTCGCGCGGTCCAGGTAGCGCCGTTCGCCGCTGTTCTCGTAGGCGACGACGAGCGTGCCCATCCAGCGCAACGACTGGAAGACGAACTCCCACGAGCGGTTCCCGTACGGGCTCGCACCCCAGTTGATCTTCTTGCCGAGTTTGAAGTCCGGCAGGCCCACCAGCGAGATCTCGCCTCGCATGACGTCGTCGGCCGTCGGTGTGCCCGGCAGCCAGTCGCCCTGGCACTCGGCGGTGCGGGTGACCTTGTCGGCGTGCGCGGCAGGGCTCGTAAGAGCTCCTAATGCGAGCATCAGGGCAAGAGGTATCGCAAACCGGCGCACGCCAGTTCCTTCCGGGACAAATGATGAGGGCGGGACATGCTTTCGGACCTTTGATCAACTGGTCAAGTTGATTGTCCGATTCGTTAGCCGCCCGATGCGGCGTCGCCGCCATCCCTGCTGGCGGCGGCGTACCCGTCACGACATGCTGGGGTCGTGACATTCGACGACCTCGTGACCCCGGACACACCCGCCTGCCGCGGCGCGCTCGAAGTGGCCGCCCGTTACCACTCGCCGTCCCTGCTCAACCACTCGATCCGCGCCTACCTGTGGGCGGCCGCCTACGCCAGGGAGCGCGGCATCACGTTCGACGCCGAACTGCTCTACGTCTCGGCCATGCTGCACGACATCGGGCTGGTCGCCGAGTTCGACAGCCACACGGTGCCCTACGAGGAGGCGGGCGGGCACGTGGCCTGGGCGTTCTGCGCCGGGGCCGGCTGGTCGCCGGAGCGGCGGACCCGCGCCTGCGAGGTGATCATCCGGCACATGTGGGAGGAGGTCCCCCTGGAGGACGACCCGGAGGGGCATCTGCTGGAGCTGTCCACCGGCATGGACATCTCGGGCCGCCGCACCGAGGACCTCCCCGAGGCGATCCGCAAAGAGGTCCTGGAGCGCCATCCCCGGCTGGAGATCGCCAAGGAGTTCGCGGCCTGCATCTCGGACCAGGGCGCGCGCAAGCCGTCGAGCTTCGCCGGACAGTTCGTCCGCGGCGGCATCCTCGACCGGATCGCGCGCAACCCGCTCGACTGATTCCTCCGCCGGGCCGCGCGCTGAAGTGATCCGTCAGGACTTGGGGCCGGCGCTCTCGGCGACCTCGAAGCTCCACAGCTCGGAGCCCGTCGCCGCGGGCCCATGCCCGTGGCCGTGACCCTGGCCCTGAGCGGCGGCTGCGGCCTGGGCGTGGCCGCGCTGGAACGCCTCGCCCTGCTGCCACTTCTGGAAGTCCTCCTCGCTGCGCCAGCGCGTGTAGACGAGGTAGCGATCCGTGCCCTCCACCGGCCGCAGCAGCTCGAACCACTCGAAGCCGTCGGCCGAGTCCACCATCCCCGCCCGCTTGGCGAAACGGCGTTCCAGCTCCTCGCGCATCTCGTCGGGCACGGTCAGCACGTTGATCTTCACGACGGACATCTTGGGGCCCCTCTCGTCAGCGCACCACTCGGTGCGGCGCGGATGAGGGCTCCAGGCTAACGCGGGCCAGCGCCGGTACCCGATCCCGGTCCAGCGCGTCGGCCAGGTGCGGGAGAACCGTCGTGGACAGGTGCCTGGTGAGCTCCTCCATCGGCGCCGCTTCATCGGCGACCAGGTTCAGCCGCGCCTCGGCGCCCGCCAGGCGCGGCTGCGCGCTCAGCACGACGGGGCTCGACTCGACGTCGGCCGCAAGGGCGTGCGCCATGCCGTCGGCGGAGACCTCGGTAACGCCGGCGGGGCCGCTCTCCAGGCGCACGGGGCGGCGTGCGTCCCTGCGGGCCTGCGCCAACAGCCACCGCAGCCCGAGCAGCGCCACGACGATCCCGGCCGCCGCCACCGCCCACCAGATCCATGGGCTCGTGTGCGCGAAGAAGTCCCGGACGTTGGCGTCCACGATGGGGGTCCGCGCGGCGGCCCAATCCTGTGAGTACGCGCCCAGCCCACGGGCCAGGGCGAGCCCGCCGAGGACCGTCAGCACCAGCCCGACCAGCGCCAGTCCCAGCCGGTTGACTCCTCTGATCCTCCTGTTCATTTGCGTTCCCTGACGTTGACGACCACCCGGTAGGGCTTGACCAGGTCCAGCGCCGTCAGCCTGGCGAGCGCGGCGTCATGGACGTTCTGGCCGATCCCGTTGTCCGGCCCCTCGATGAGCGGCCTGACAGTGATCTTGGCACCGCGCAGAGCGGCACGGGCCGAGAGCACGCCGGGAACGTCCTCGGCCGCGTGTGCCAGCGCCCTGCTGACGGTCTTGGGACGCAGGCCGACGATCAGGGAGGAGTCCCCCGTGTGTACCGGCATCATCTTCGGACGGCCCGGCACCAGCGCCGTCGCCAGCAGGGCGAGCCCGACCAGCGCCACGATCGCGGAGATGGCCAGGGCCTGCGGGTCCGACCACAATGTTCTGGAGGCCCAGGCCGACATCGCGTCATAGGGGAGCAGCCGCAGCGGCCGGCCGAGGAGGGCGGAGATCGTCTCGGCGGCGACGAGCAGGCCCAGGAGCGTGAGCAGCACCGCCACCACGATGGCGGGAATCCTCAGATACGACCGGAACGCCCTGATCGCGGCCCGGTCGGCCGCCTTGTTCCGCGGCCTGGGCATCACGGCAGTCATGGTTCAACCAGGTTGGTCATGATCACGTCCAGACGGACCACCTTCAGGCCCGTCTGGGACACGACGCGTTCGATCACGTGCTGCCGCAGCCGCTCCCCCACAGCGCGCAGCGGCGACGGGTAGACCACGCTCACGTTGAGGCGGACCGTGGCCCAGTCACGGTGCACCCGGACGCTGGACACACGTCCCCGCGGCCGTCCCGCGGGGCGCATCTGCACCTCACGCACCTCGGGGACCTCTCTGGCGGCGTGACATGCGATCTTGATGACCGCACGGGGGGCGATCTCGGTCCGGCCCCGGTGCTCCGGCTCCGGCAGCGGCGGGCGGCGCTGCGCGGGGACCGTCACGGTGGAGTTCATCTGCGCCTCTGACCCGGCAGGTTCAGCTCGCCCGTCTCGGCGATGCGGCCTACCAGAAGACCGACCGCGCCCAGCACCAGGACGAGCAGGAAAGCAATGAGGCCGCCGAAGGCGCCGGTCAGGCCGAGGATGATGCCGACCGCCATGCCGATCAGGGGCAGCCAGTGGACCGTGTTGCGGCTGTTGTTCATACTTCCTCCACGATGTCCGCAATGCGGACGTTCACCTTGCGCTCTCCCGCCAGGCCCGCCAGAACCCGCCGCAGCTCGGCGGCGGTTTCCGGGAGGGGCCGATCCGGGGTGGCGACGATGGAGATCTCCACGGTGCGGTCGTTCGCGGACACGCCCATGAGGCGGCCTCCCGGCAGGTACGTGGCCACCGTTCCGAACAACCCGCCGGACAGGCCGACCACCCCGGGGCATTGGCGCGCCCGTTCGGCGATCGCATACACCTCAGCTTCGGCACCCGCCCCGGCAGCGCCTCTCCCGCCGGCTTGGGCGGCGGATCCCGCGCTGGAGCCGGGCCTGCCCGAGCCGGGCGCGGCGGATCCGGGCGGGGCGTCCGTCATCGGACCCTGGGCTCCTGTTCGACGTCCTCCATGCCCCGATCCCGGTCCTGATCGGGAAGGTGGACGTCGTCAACTCTGATGTTGACCTCGGTCACCTCGAGCCCGCACATCCGCTCCACCGCCTGGATCACGTTCTTGCGCACCGCCCCGGCCAGATCGGGAATCGCCGTCCCGTATTCGGTCACCAGGTCGAGGTCGATGGCGGCCTGACGCTCGCCCACCTCGACCGAGACGCCCTGGGCGAGATTCCGGTCTCCGCCGACTATGCCCCGGACGCTCCCAAAGGCCCGCGCCGCGCCTCCGCCCATGGCGTACACGCCGGACACCTCGCGCGCGGCCAGACCGGCGATCTTGGCGACGACCACGTCCTCGATGGTCGTGGTCCCCCGGTCGGTGACCAACGCGCTCACCGGGCCGTCCTCCTGAGTTCTCGCCCGTGGCACGGCCCCGGCTTGGCCGCTGCCCGTGGGCCGAGTAGACATCGTGTCCGACACGGTCCGTCACCCCCTACGTACATTGCTCAATAGGATGAGATAACCGTCACAACACGGGTGATGCCTGACAAAGCGGACTCTAGGTGCATTTATCGACAGTTCCTGACGTGGCGGTGACGTTAATGGGTGGAGCCCTCCGACAGCGGCGATAGCCTTGTCGGGTGCGTATAGCGAGGTTCTCCACAGGCGAAGGTGGCGTGTCGTTCGGCGTGGTCGAAGGCGGTCCGGGGGAAGAGTTCGTCTCCGGCATCTCCGGTCACCCGTTCGGCCAGGTGCAGTTCACCGGTGAGCGCTTCCCGCTCTCCCAGGTGAAGCTGCTTGCCCCGATGCTGCCGAGCAAGGTGGTCGCCATCGGCAGGAACTACGCCGAGCACGCGGCCGAGCTGGGCAACGAAGTGCCCGAGGAGCCGCTCATCTTCATGAAGCCGTCCACCACGGTGATCGGCCACGGCGAGAACATCGCCTATCCCACGTCGCTGTCCGACCGCGTCGACTACGAGGGCGAGCTGGCCGTGGTGATCGGCCGGCTGTGCCGCGAGGTGCCGGTCGAGCGGGTCAAGGACGTCATCTTCGGCTACACCTGCGCCAACGACGTCACCGCGCGCGACCTGCAGAAGAAGGACGTGCAGTTCACGCGGGCCAAGGGGTTCGACACGTTCTGCCCGCTGGGCCCGTGGATCCAGACCGATCTCGAGGCCGGCGACCTGGCGCTGACGACCACGGTCAACGGCGAGATCCGCCAGAGCGGCCGCACCAGCCAGCTCATCAACGACATCCCCGCGCTGGTCGCGTACGTCAGCGCGGTCATGACCCTGATCCCCGGCGACGTGATCCTCACCGGCACACCGGCCGGCGTCGGCCCGCTGGAGATCGGCGACGAGGTCAGCGTCGGCATCGAAGGCATCGGCACACTCACGAACAAGGTGGTCTCCCGTGACTGACGTACGGGTCCGGTTCGCCCCGTCCCCTACTGGCATGTTCCACGTGGGCAGCGCCCGCGCCGCGCTGTTCAACTGGGCCGTGGCCGAACGCGCCGGGGGCCGGTTCATCCTGCGCATCGAGGACACCGACGCCACGCGCAACCGTCCTGAGTGGACCGAGGGCATCATCTCGGCGCTCGACTGGATCGGCATCAACGGCACCAACCCGGTGTTCGAGGGGCCCTACTTCCAGTCGGCCTACGAGCCGCAGCACCGCGAGGCCGTGGCCAAGCTGCTCGCCGACGGCAAGGCCTACTACTGCGACTGCACCCGTGAGCAGGTGCAGGAGCGCACGGGCTCGAAGGACAAGGGCTACGACGGCCACTGCCGCGAGCGTGGCCTCACGGCCGGCGCGGTTCGCTTCCGCACGCCCGACGAAGGCGTCACCGTGGTCGACGACCTGGTCCGGGGCCGGGTGGAGTTCCCCAACAACGCGCAGGAAGACTTCGTCATCGCGCGTAGCGACGGCTCGCCCCTCTACGTGCTGGCCAACGCCGTCGACGACATCACCCAGGGCGTCACCCACGTCGCCAGGGGCGAGGAGCACCTGCCCAACGCGGCCAGGCAGGAGCTGTTGTGGCCCGCGCTGGGCGCGACCCCGCCGGTCTGGGCCCACCTGCCGGTGATCGTCAACGAGCAGCGCAAGAAGTTGTCCAAGCGACGCGACAAGGTGGCGCTCGAGGACTACCGCGCCGAGGGCTACCTGCCCGAGGCCATGGTCAACTACCTCATGCTGCTCGGCTGGGGCCCCGGTGACGACCGCGAGATCATGCCGTGGTCGGAGATGGTGGAGCGCTTCAGCCTTGAGGACGTCAACCCGTCCAACGCTTTCTTCGACGAGAAGAAGTTGCGCGCGTTCAACGGCGAGTACATCCGGGCGCTGCCGCTGGAGACGTTCGAGGCGCGCTGCACGTCCTACCTCGACGATTCCTGGGATCGCGAGCTGTTCAGCAAGGTCGCCGCGCTCGCCCAGACCCGCATCACGGTGTTGTCGGAGATCCGGCAGAACGTCGACTTCCTCTTCCTTGAGGAGCCGGTGTTCGATCAGGCGTCGTGGGACAAGGCGATGAAGAACTCCCCGGTGGAGATCCTCACCGACTACCTCGACCGGCTGAAGGCGGTGAGCTGGGACCCCGAGTCGCTCAAGCAGGCGCTGGAGGAGGTCGGGGTGGCCCACGGGCTCAAGCTCGGCAAGGCCCAGGCGCCGGTCCGGGTCGCGGTCACCGGCCGTACGGTGGGGCTGCCGCTGTTCGAGTCGATCGAGGTGCTGGGGCGCGATCGCGCCAAGGAGCGTCTGCGCTCGGCCCTCGAACGCCTCCAGAAACCCTGACCCGCAGCAGGCTGATCGTGGCCCCGGCAGCCGGCGCGTCGTGGCGTCGGGGCCCTCACGCGCCGTCGTCCCCGTAAAGCAGTTTTCCGGTGTCGAGGGCGAGGTTCCACGGGTCGGGGAGGGTGAGCGGCTCGCCGCCCATCGCGACCGTTTCCCGCCCGTATTCCTTGCCTCCCGGCTCGCTGAAGAGTTTGACCTCGCGCCGGAACGGATCGATCACCAGATAAAACGGGACCCCGTTCGGGGAGTAATCGCCGGGCTTGACGAAGTAATCGTCGTAGAAGCTGCTCGCGGAAACGACGCTCACGAGCAGCAGCGTCGAATCTCCGTGGACGGTGTGGTCCTCCTCCATGCGCGGAGTCTCGGGGACGACGGTGAGGTCGGGCACGTAGCGGTCGGCGTGTTGGCCCAGGTAGACGGTGATGTTGGGCCAGATTTCCCAGCCTCGCGCGGCCACCGGGCCGACGAGCTGGAAAAGCAGCTGAAAAAGAATCGTGTTGTGCTGCCAGGTACCCGACTCGTTCACCAGGAGCCGCCCTCTCCGGGTTTCCACCCGGAATTCGGGGAACAAATCGCGGACCGTGCGGAAACGCTCTTCCAGGGGCCTGACCATGCCGCCGTCCTCGGGTAGTCGTGATGTTACCCAGGGTAATGCGCGAGGGTTGTGACAGGGGAGGCTTTATCGGCGACGGATTTTCACGCCCCCCATGCCGGGAGGAACGGCACAGGGGGCGGGCAGATCAGACGATCTTGTGGATCCAGTCGTGGGGGTCGGGGCGGACGCCGTACTGGATGCCCACCAGCTCCTCCCGCACCCGCATCGTCACCGGGCCCGAGGTGCCGTCGGCGACGGTCCAGGAGCGGTCGGCGCCCTTGACCGAGCCGACCGGGGTGACCACGGCCGCCGTTCCGCAGGCGAAGACCTCGGTGAGCTCGCCGGACTCACAGCCCGCCTGCCACTCGTCGACCGTGATGAGGCGCTCCTCGGTCTCCAGGCCCAGGTCGCCGGCGAGTTCCAGGATGGATTCGCGGGTGATGCCGGGCAGGAGGGTCCCGGTCAGCGCGGGGGTGACGAGCTTGTCGCCGAAGACGAAGAACAGGTTCATCCCGCCCATTTCCTCGACGTAGCGGTGCTCGTGGGCGTCCAGCCACACCACCTGGTCGCAGCCGTTCTCGACGGCCTGGCGCTGCGCCACGAACGCGGCGGCGTAGTTGCCTCCGCACTTGGCGAAGCCGGTGCCGCCAGGGGCGGCGCGGGTGTACTCGGTGGACAGCCAGACCGAGACGGGCTTGATGCCGCCGGTGAAGTACGAGCCCGCCGGGGAGGCGATGACCAGGTACTTGTAGCTCTTGGACGGGTAGTTGACCCCGAGCCCCGCCTGGGTGGCGATCATGAACGGGCGCAGGTAGAGACTGTGGCCCTCGGTCGTGGGCACCCATTCCCTGTCGGTCTCCACCAGCAGTTCGAGCGACTCGACGAACGCCTCTTCGGGCAGCTCGGGCATGGCCATGCGGACGGCGGAGCGGTTGAAGCGGGCGGCGTTGGCGTAGGGGCGGAAGGTCACGATCGAGCCCGTGGTCTGGCGGTAGGCCTTGAGCCCCTCGAACAACTCCTGCGCGTAGTGGAAGACCGAGGTGGCCGGGTCGAGCGAGAGCGGCCCGTACGGCATGAGCCTGGCGTCGTGCCAGCCCGCGCCCTCGGTGTAGTCGATCGAGACCATGTGGTCGGTGAAGGTTTGGCCGAAGCCGGGGTTCGCCAGTACCTGCTCCCGCTCGGCCGCGGTGCGAGCGTGGTCGGATAGCTGCACGTCGAAGCTGAGCTTCTGAGCGATGGTCATGGCGGTCCTTCTCTCTGCGACTTCTGCGAAATCTACCGAAACTGCTGGATCTGCGGATTCACGATGCCTGACGGCGGCTGAGGGCAGTCCGTACTTCCTATTGTCTCGCCATATGGGATGGCTAGCGGCCCTTGGCGGGGTTCGCCCGTGTAGACGCGAAAAAGCGCCTGGCAGTCCTCCTCGGACCGCCAGGCGCTGATCGGGGCTAGGCGGTCCTAGCCGGATACTCGCGCGGTGATGTCGTCGCCGATCTCATGGGTCGTGCGGCCGGCCCAGCCGGTCAGCCGCTCCAGGATGTCGTCGGCGACCGCCTGCTCGACCTTGGCCGACGCATCGTGCAGGCCCAGGTGGTCGAGGAGCATGGCGACGGACAGGATGGTGGCGGTGGGGTCGGCCTTGCCCTGCCCGGCGATGTCGGGGGCGCTGCCGTGCACCGGCTCGAACATGCTCGGCGAGGTGCGTTCGGGGTTGATGTTGCCGCTGGCCGCCAGGCCGATGCCGCCGGCGATGGCCGCGCCGAGGTCGGTGATGATGTCGCCGAACAGGTTGTCGGTGACGACCACGTCGAAGCGCTCAGGCTGGCTCACGAAGAACATCGAGGCCGCGTCGATGTGGCAGTAGTCGGTCGTGACCTCGGGGAACTCCTGCGCCACCCGGTTGACCGTGCGCTGCCACAGGTCGCCCGCGTAGGTCAGGACGTTGGTCTTGTGGACGAGCGTGAGCTTCTTGCGGGGCCGCGACTGGGCCTTCTGGAAGGCGTAACGCAC
The DNA here is from genome assembly GCF_042650645.1 of Nonomuraea purpurea. Lineage (NCBI taxonomy): Bacteria > Bacillati > Actinomycetota > Actinomycetes > Streptosporangiales > Streptosporangiaceae > Nonomuraea > Nonomuraea purpurea. The sequence continues at coordinate 86,652 of NZ_JBHSBI010000005.1, read as the reverse complement.
CACGCGCTCGACGCCGTAGGCGGTGTTGAGCGACTCCTGGGTGGCGATCTCGTGCGGCGTGCCGCGCCGCATGACGCCGCCGGTGCCCGCGTAGAGGCCCTCGGTGCCCTCGCGGACGACGATCATGTCGATGTCCTCGGCGGGCGTGTCGGCCAGCGGGGTCTCCACGCCGGGGAACAGCTTGACCGGCCGCAGGTTGACGTAGTGGTCGAACTCGAAACGCAGGCGGAGCAGGAGGTCGCGCTCGAGGACGCCCGGCGGCACGCTGGGGTCGCCCACGGCGCCGAGCAGGATCGCGTCGTAGCCGCGCAGCTCCTCGAGGACCGCGTCGGGCAGCGTCTCGCCGGTGCGGTGGTAGCGTGCGGCGCCCAGGTCGTAGTGAGTGGGCTCGATCTTCGTGCCGACGGCCTCCAGGACCTTGAGTCCTTCGGCTACGACCTCAGTGCCGATCCCGTCCCCGGGGATGACGGCCAGGCGGATGTTACGCGAGTCCATGGGCGGTACCTTACCGGCTCGTCTCGACTGACGAACACATCATCTCATTGTCCGGACGCCCGGTTTTAACAGATTTGCCACGCTTTGACCGTTTCGTTAGAGTCCGAGCCAGCCTAATCCACACAGCCCTGTGTGGAGCCGGGGACCCACCTTTCCCCTGGGGCGAATCGGCGCAAGCCGTAGGGCTACTTCCAGGCCCGAGCCCGTCAGCTAACCCGGTAGGCCACGTGGAAGGATCAGTTCACTGTCTCGCATCGCCATTCTCGTGGCGGCGGGCACAGCAGGGCTCTTCGCTCTGGTCACCCCCGCGCACGCGGCCGCCGATCCCCAGGACGGCGCCGACATCACTCTGACCGGCCCTAAGCTCAAGCGCATCCAGGACAAGCAGAACAAGCCCGCCTGGAAGATCGCCCTCAAGTTCGCCATGGACAAACGCGGGATCCCGTACGTCTGGGGCGGAGCGAGCGACAGTGGCTACGACTGCTCGGGGCTCATGCTCCGAGCTTACGAAGCCGCGGGGATCGAACTGCCCCGCGTCACCAACGACCAGTACGCCGCGTTCGACAGGAAGATCTCCTGGAAGAACCTCAAGCCGGGCGACCTGGTGTTCTTCAGCAATCTGGGCCACGTCGGGATGATCTCCAAGCCCGGCTTCATGGTGCACGCGCCGCATTCCGGCGACGTGGTCAAGGAAGAACGGCTGTCGAACTGGCGCAGAGACGCCTTCGTCGGCGCCGTCCGGCCCGATCCCAAGGGCGTGCGGCTCTCGATCAAGCAGAGCCTCACCCCTGCCCCGTCCATGCCCGTCGCCACCCTTTGAGGTGAGCCCTCATCTCCCGGCCCGCGGTGTTCGCGTCTTTCCACGGCGTGCGGACGACTCCCCCCTCCCATGCCGGGGAGCCCGACGCGGACACCGCGGGCCGGGACGCCTACAGCACGACAGGAGCCGCCTGGTAGCGGACAGAACAGGGGTTCGGGTATCGGTGACGGAAGCGCCGGGGCTCCTCGTTCCAGTAGCCCACGATCTCGACCTCGACCGGATCGTAGATCTTCGGGCACGGCGCCGGCCCGAACCGGAGCCGCTCCAGGTCGGCGTCGCTCCCGCGCAGCCGGTCACAGGCGCCGACGGGATCAGGGTGGGTGCCGCCGTCCGGATCGCAGGCGAGGTACCACTGCTGCTTCTCCCCCGAGCGGACGTCGTACCGCGTGATCTCCAGCTGCCCGATCTCGGCATGGGCGGGGGCGGCCGTGACGAACAGGGCGGCCGCGAAGGCAGGGACGGCGACGGCGCGCTGGATCAGGGGCATGCGGGGGCCTCCTCGACGATCGGATACAGATCGTGACGCTACCAATGCTCTGCGTATCCGGACGGTGAGGTGTCCCTACCCTCGGCCGCAGACGTAGCGTGGTGGTATGGGGCAGCAGAAAGTGCACCTGACGGGGGAGAAAGCCACCCTGCTCGCCACCCTGTACGGCAGGGCGCTCGACGCACGATCCCGTCACCCGATCCTCGGCGACAAACTGGCCGCCGAGACGATCGACCGCATCGACTACGACTTCTCCAAGACGGGCATCGGCCCCGCCATCGCCCCGGCCGTCGCGCTCAGGGCGCATTCCGTCGACGACTGGGCCGCCGAGTACCTGGCGGAGCACCCGGAGGCCGTCGTGCTCCACCTGGGCTGCGGGCTCGACACCCGCTACCACCGGATGGCCGTGCCGCCCAGCGTGCGCTGGTACGACGTGGACTACCCCGAGGTCATCGACCTGCGTGCCCGCCTGTTCCCGAGGCCGCCCGGCTACACGATGATCGGCTCGTCGGTCACCGACCTGGCCTGGCTGGACCAGATCCCCGACGACGCTCCGGCGCTGGTCGTCGCCGAGGGCCTGTTCTACTACCTCGATCCGGCCGAGGGCGCCCGGCTGCTGCGGACGATCGTGGACCGCTTCCCCTGCGGCCAGTTCGTCTTCGACGCGCTCAGCACGCTGGGGCTGCGGCTACAGAGGTTCAACGGACCCGTGCGCAGGGCCGGGGCCACGATGCACTGGGCCATCGACGGCCCGGCCGACCTGCTGGCGATCCATCCGAAGCTGCGCTGCGTGTCGGCGCTGAGCGCGTTCGACGCGGCCGGGTTCGGCACGTTGTCGCTCCCGTACCGCATCATGTTCTGGCTCGCCGAACTGCTCCCGAGCTTGAAGCGGACGGCCGTGATCTACCGGCTGGAGTTCTGAGGCGCGCCGCCGTTGTCCCTGCGGTCCAGCGCCATCTGCAACGCCTCGGCGGCCTCGTCCTCGTGGTCCTCGGCACGGTTCCAGGCATACATCTCGTACATGTGGCTCATCTCGTTTCGCGGATGTGTTCCATCGGGGGACGTCGGATCCCGGTCGCGAACCCGACCGGGCCTGCACTCGCGGTCCGGATCACGGACCCGGACGAAAGGGACTTAGTGGCCGACACACGCCGCTCACCGCGACGGGTCGTCGACCTGCCCCTAACAGGCCCCGCCGCGGCAGGTAATGAGTACGAGAACCTGGCGCATTTCCAGTAACAGTACCTCAGCCATCTCGTTGGACGTCCTAGTATCTCGCATGCTGAGACAGAAAAGGCCGCCACCCGAACGGGTGACGGCCTTTCACGCGAGGTGAGGTCAGTCCTCGATGTCGACCGAGCGACCGCTGTCGGCGCCGATCTCGGCCCTGATCTGCTCGACCACGTCGGCAGGGATCGCCGAGTCGACGGTCAGCGCGATGAGCGCCTTGCCGCCCTTGACGTCACGGGCCACCTGCATCGAGGCGATGTTGACGCTGTGCTCGCCGAGCAGCCTGCCGACCACGCCGACGATGCCGGGACGGTCGGTGTAGGTGAAGAAGCACAGGTGGGCCGTCGGCTCGATCTCCATCTCGTAGCCGTTGACCTCGACGATCTTCGTGATCTGGCGGGGCCCCGACAGCGTGCCGGAGACCGACACCGGGCGGCCGTCGGCGAGCAGGCCGCGCACGGTCACGACGTTGCGCCAGTCGGGGCTCTCGGTGCTGGTGACCAGCTCGACGGTGAGGCCGCGGTCCTTGGCCAGCAGCGGCGCGTTGACGTAGGTGACCTGCTCTTCGACCACGTCGGCGAACACGCCCTTGAGCGCGGCCAGCTCGATCACCCGCACGTCCTCGGAGGCGATCTCGCCGCGCACCTCGATGTCGAGCTTGGTGGCGACCTCGCCGGCCAGTGCGGTGAACACCCGGCCCAGCTTCTCGGCCAGCGGCAGGCCCGGCTTGACGTCCTCGGCCACCGCGCCGCCCTGGACGTTGACGGCGTCCGGCACGAACTCGCCCGCCAGCGCCAGCTTCACGCTCCGCGCGACCTGGGTGCCGGCCTTCTCCTGGGCCTCGTGCGTGGAGGCGCCCAGGTGCGGGGTCGCGATGACCTGGTCGAGCTCGAACAGGGGGCTGTCGGTGCACGGCTCCTTGGCGAACACGTCGATGCCCGCGCCGGCGACGCGCCCTTCCTTGATCGCCGAGTAGAGGGCGTTCTCGTCGATGATCCCGCCGCGCGCCACGTTGATGATCCGCACCGACGGCTTGACCTGCTGCAGCTCCTTGGCGCCGATGAGCCCGACGGTCTCCTTGGTCTTCGGCGGGTGCAGCGTGATGAAGTCGGACTTCTTCAGCAGCTCCTCGAAGCTGACCAGCTGCACGCCGACCTGGGCGGCGCGGGCCGGGGGCAGGTAGGGGTCGAAGGCGATGATCTCCACCCCGAACGGCAGCAGCCGCTGGGCCACGAGCTGGCCGATCTTGCCGAAGCCGACGATGCCGATGACCTTCTCGTCGAGCTCGATGCCGGTGTACTTGGAGCGCTTCCACTCCCCGTTCTTCAGCGCGGCGTGGGCCTGCGGCGTGTTGCGGGCGCTGGCCAGGATGAGGGCGACGGTCTGCTCGGCGGCGCTGGTGATGTTGGAGGTCGGGGCGTTGACGACCATGACACCGGCCTTGGTGGCGGCCTCGACGTCGACGTTGTCGAGGCCGACGCCGGCGCGGGCGACCACGCGCAGCTTGGGGGCCGCGGCCACGGCCTCGGCGTCGACCTGCGTGGCGGAGCGGACGATCAGCGCGTCCACGTCGGCCAGGGCGGGCAGCAGCTTGGAACGGTCGGCGCCGTCGGTGTGGCGGACCTCGAAATCAGCGGCGAGCACGGCGAGGCCTGCCTCGGACAGCTCCTCTGCGACCAGAACGACGGGCTTGTTCACGGGTGTGGATCCTTAGCGGGACGGCGGGCTTCGGGGGGACACCTGCACGGATCCCCCGGCTGTCCCACAGAGTGTATCCACCGCTTGTGAACGCGTTCACGAGGGACTCACGATGTGAGACGGGTCCTGAGGTACCCCGTGGCGGCAAACTCATCCACATCGCGGCCATCTTTGTCTTGATCGGGGGATTTATTCACCATTAGCCTGATAAGCCGTGGCCGACTACCTATGGTTCGTCATATGAGCATCGGGAATTCTGCGCTTGCCGACGTGCTCGCCCAGCATGGCACTCCGCACCGCCTGCTGGGCGCTCTCGCCGACGGTGGAGTCCTGGTAGCAGTGCGTCCAGACCGCTCGGTCGTCCTCGGGACGACCCAGGCGGGTGACCGGGTATTGCTCGGTTACACCGGCCCTGCCACCTATGCCAGGCACCGCGGCAGTCATTCCCTATCGGCGTGCGACGCCGACACCATCCTGGACATCCAGCGCGTCACCGGCGTGCGGGAGATCGTGATCGACGCGGCCGGACCAGCCGCGGCGGCTGTGCCCATCGACGATCTCCAGCGCTTCCTCACCATGACGCGTACGGGGCCGACGCCCGTCCTGTCAGGGGCGGTGCCAGCCGCCTACGCGACGGGAGCGATGGCGACCGTGTCACGCGGTGCCGCGCTGGCCCAGGTGGCGCCGCCGACTCCGCACGCCCCCACGCTGCCGTGGGTGCCCGCGCCCCGGCCGCACCTGTCCGGGCCCATGCAGCAGGTGGACCCCGGGTACCGGCGGTGCACGCATCCGATCCTGCCCGCGCTGCGGCAGGCGATCGGGTACCTGCTCATGGACTTCCCGCTGGTGCACCACGTCTGGATCTCCGAAGCCCGCACGGCCTCCGGAGCCCCGGGGATCATGCTGCACGTGAAGGTGCACATGTCGGCCGCCGAGGACGTCGTACGCGACCTGCACCGCCTGGTCCGGGCCCGGTTGCCGCAGTTCGCGGCCTCCGGCGCGCCGATCCTCATGGCCAGGGTGGCCGACGCGCGCAGCGAGCAGCGGATGCTGGAGATCGGCGCGCACGTCGTCTGCGCAGACGTCTGCGACTGAGCCGGGGACCCGGGTGACCGGGTCCCCGAAACTGGGCCTGCCCAACCGAGCTTCCGCTCGGTTTCAATGAGGCCATGATCGCACCGGCGGCGAGCACGTCCACCGTGTCCAGGGGCGTGCGCCTCGGTTACGGCGTGGGATCCTTCTGCACGGCCACGGTCACCGCCGTGCCCGGCCTGCTCCTGCTCTACTACATGACCAATTTCCTGGCCGTGCCCGCGTGGCTGGCCGGGGTGGTCGTGACCGCGCCCAAGGTCTGGGACCTGTTCATCAACCCGATGGTCGGCCGCTGGTCGGACCGGACCAGGTCGCGGATGGGCCCGCGGCGGCCCTGGCTGCTGGCCGGCGCCTGCACGCTGCCGATCGCGTTCTTCCTGGTCTTCGCCGGGCCGCCGCTGACCGGGGTGCCCGCGGCGTTGTACATCGCCGCCTGCTTCCTGGCCACGGCCACCGCGTACGCGCTGTTCGAGGTGCCGTACAAGGCGATGCCCGGCGAGATGACGCACGACTACCACGAGCGCACCTCGCTGCTGCAGTGGCGGATGGTCTTCATCGGCGCGGCCACCGCGATCGCCGGGGTGCTCGCGCCGGCCATCGTCACCAGCCAGGGCGACGACGGGACGCCGGCCAGCTACCGGCTGATGGGGGCCACGATCGCGGCCATCATGCTGGTCTCGATGCTGGGCGCGTTCTTCGGCACCGCCCGCGCCCCCATGACCGGCGCGCCCGAGGCCGACAGGGGCGGGTGGCGCGAGCAGTTCTCCGCGGTCAAGGACAATTCGGCATTCCTGTGGCTGACCGTGCTGGCCTGCACGCAGATGCTGGCCGTGAGCATGATGCTGGCGGCGGCGCCGTACTTCGCCGCCTACACCCTCGGCACGCCCACCGCCACGCAGACGCTCTTCGCCGCGCTGGTGGGCCCGATCCTGCTGACGATGCCGCTGTGGGTGCGCCTGGCCAGGCGCTTCGACAAGCGCGGCGCGATGATCCTGGCGACGGTGCTGTTCGGAGGCGGGACGACGGCAGCCGTCGCGACGCCCCTGTTCGGATCGGCGTGGGCGCACGTGACGATCCTGGTGGTGGGCGTCGGGTACGCGGGCGTGCAGTTGCTGCAGTTCTCGATGCTCGCCGACGTGATCGCGGCGGACGCGCAGCGGAGCGGCAAACGGCGGGCGGGCGTGCTGACCGGGCTGTGGACGGCCATCGAAAGCGGGGTCAGCTCGTTCGGGGCGTTGATCTTCGGGATCATCCTGTCGCTGGGCGGCTTCATCGAGTCCGAGCCGAGCCGGCCGGTCCAGCAACCGGACAGCGCGGTGACCGCGGTCCTCATCGGACAGACCGCGGTCCCCGCGCTGATCATCTTCGCGTCGGCGCTGATGACCTTGAAGTACCGGCTCACACCACCCGGCGCGCCAGCGTCGGACGCGTCCGCGTGAACAGCCCGGCCAGCAGCGCCGCCAGCAGGGGCAGGCCCACCACGAGCGCGGCCAGGAAGAGCCACGGCACGGCGACCGTGGTGGGACCGATCTCGATGCCGACGCCCCGGGAACTGCCCCAGCCGGGCATCGGCACGGTGACCGCGATCCCGGCGACGACACCTCCGAGCAGCCCTGGCACGGCCCCCAGCCCGGCGATGTATCCGGCCTGGGCCGCGACCACCAACTTGCGGGTTCGGGGCCGTCCGCCCACGGCCGACAGGGTGTCCAGGTCCGCGCGCATGTCGGCGGCGGCCAGCCCGGTGGCGGCGAACGTGCCGCCGAGCACGAGGACCAGCGCCGCGAGGAGGGCCGCCGAGAGCAGCACGACGAGGCTTCCGTCGTCTCCGGTATTGAAGCTGATTATCGCCTTGTCGGTCACCGCATTCAGGCCACGCTGCAGGCGTTGGAAATCGTCAGGCCGGTACATGGTGTACATCCGCCGCTCGGTCGTCTTGAGCCCCGCCGCCGTCACCGCCGAGGCCGGGAGCAGGAGACCGCTCTGCCGGATGTCGGCCCCGGTGGCCACCACGGCGGGCACCTCGGCAAGTCGCGACGTCGTAACCTTGTCACCGTCGTATCGCTCGGTGGCCAGGGTGACCTTGCCGTCGCGCACCAGCCGGGAGTCGAACGCGACCGCTTTCCCCGCCGCCAGCGCCGCGGCGGCCCCCGGATCCTGCCGGCCCTGGAGGAAGGCGAGCAGCCGGGCGTCGCCGATCGCCATCTTGGAGGGGCTGATGGTGCAATCTCCGCAGTCGGCCTTGCCCTTCCACAGGGCGGACAGCATCACGCCCCGGCCCGCCGCGTCGGTCGTCGCGAGGCCAGGGACGAGGCTCGCTCCGGGCAGTCTCGTCTGGGCCTCGGCACGCAAGGCGGCCCACCCCGCGTCGTCGAGGTCGTCGGCATAGACGAGCAAAGCGCCGGGAGGTATGTCGAACGTTCTGTTCGCATCGCGGAGCATCGCCTCGGAGTTGTAGGCGATGCCGGCCGTCACCGCCGCCATGGTGGCCGCCATGACCGCCGCCGCGGCCGAGGCCGTACGCACCCTGTGGCGGGCGGCGTCGCGGACCGACAGGCGCGCGGGCAGCGGGAGCCGCCTCGCGAGCCGCCCGGTGAATCGCACCAGCCACGGCATCAACGCGATCAGCCCGAACAGGACCACCGTCGAGGCCGCCACCACGGCTACTTCTCTGCCGCGCACGGCCACGGCCATCGCGCCCAGCCCGAGCACCACGAGCACCAGCCCCAGCACCGGGCGGCCCGCCCGGTCGCGCACCTCGCCCGGCCGTCCGGCCAGCACCTGCGCGGGGTTCTGCCGGGCCGCCTGCACGGCCGGGACAAGGGCCGCCGCCAACGCGCTGATCAAGCCCAGCGCGGCGACGCCGAGCACTTGGACCCAGGGGATGTCCAGTGGGGCGCTCTGCCAGTCCAACCGCCGCGCCAGAACGGTCTCGCTCGCCGCTCCCGCGCCGATCCCCAGCACGACGCCGATCACGGCGGCCAGACCACCGAGCACGACGCCGTCGGCGAGCACGATCGCCCGCAGGTGCCGGGCTGAGCCGCCCTGCGCGGCGATCGTGGCCAGCTCTCTCCTGCGCCGCCGCAGTCCGACGGCGAACGCGGGCCCGGCCAGCAGGGTCGTCTCCGTGACGATGAGGACCACGGCGATCGCGATCGCGATCTGCTCGTCCGAGTTGGAGTGCCTGTAGTCGTACTGGTCGGTGCGCGGGCTCTCGATCACCGCTCGGGAGGCGACCCGCAGTCCTGCCTGGTTCAGCCGCCGCACGTCCGACCACTGCACCGGAGAGGGCGTGTCGATGAGCCAGCCGGTGCCCAGCCCGTCTCTCTTGTCCCGCAGAATCGCGCCCGGCTGGCTCACGAGCTCCGCGATGCCGGGCTGGTTGGGGTTCTCGACGACGCCCACCACCCGCAGCGGCTTGGCCTGTCTGGTCACTTTCAGCGTGCTGCCGAGCCGGACACCTCGATCGAGCAGGCCGGGCGTGACCGCCACCTCGTCGTCGGTGACCGGGATCCGGCCCTCGGCCAGCGGGCGGATGCCGGCGGCGAGCGGGTCGCGCAGATCCGCCTCCAGCACGTTTATCATGTCAAGGCCGTCGGACAGCAGGGCCTCCGTCTGGTGTTCCTGGATCGGCAGCAACCGACCCGGCAGCAGGGCGTTGACCTCGGCCGTCGTCCACGGCGGCGGCTGCTTGCCGGTGTCTTCCTGGTTTCCGAAGCGGCCCGCCGGGTCCTGTCTGATGGCAGTTCGGTGGAAGTGGGACATGATCCTGGCATCGGCCACCGGGCCGAGTTGCGACGGCAGTTCCTCGCGCGGCGTCAACGAGGTGGTCTCGGCCATCGTGAGCACCGCCGTGATGGTCAGCACCGGCAGGCAGATCATGATCATGATCAGCGCGGTGCGGCCCTTGAAGCGCAGCGCGTCCCTGCGGGAGATGCGTAGCGCGGCGCGGAAGGCGCTCATCGGGAGCTCTCCAACCGGACGGCGTTGGACTCCACGATCTCGCCGTCACGCAGGTAAACCACGCGGTCGGCCCAGGCCGCGTAGCGGGGTTCGTGGGTGACGAGCAGCACCGCGACGCCGGCGTCGCAGCGGGCGCGCAGCAGGTGGAGGATCTCGTCGCCGGTGGCCGTGTCGAGCGCCCCCGTGGGCTCGTCGGCCAGCAGCAGCCGCCGCTCCCCCGTCAGCGCCCTGGCGATGGCGACGCGCTGGCGCTGCCCGCCGGACAGCTCCTCGGGGAAGCGGTCGGCGACCTGTTCGGCCCCCACCTCGGCAAGGACGGCGAGCGCCTCCTCGCGTGCCTGCCCGGCGCGTACGCCGTCGAGCTCCCTGGGCAGCATCACGTTCTCGGCGGCGGTCAGGGACGGGATCAGGTTGAGGTCCTGGAAGACGTACCCGACGCTGCCGCGTCTGAGCGCGGCCAGGTCCTTGACCTCGGCCAGGTCGGTGCCCTCGATCCTCACGCTTCCCGAGGTGGGCCTGTCGAGGCCGCCGGCCAGGTTGAGCAGGGTGGACTTGCCGGACCCCGAGGGGCCCATGACCGCGACCAGCTCCCCCGCCGAGACCTCCAGGCTCACGCCTTTGAGCGCGTGCACCTGGCCGTGCTCGCGGGTCACGTCCCGCAAACTCACCACAGTCATTGTTTCTTCTCCTTGGAAACGGCCTCGCAGTGGTCCAGCCAGCGCTGTTCCGCCTCGGCCTTGAAGATCATCGAGTCGAGGACCAGGCGCTGCGCGAGCCCTCCGGTGGCGGTGCGTTTGGCCTTGGTGAGCTGCTGGAGCCAGCTCATGGTGGCCATCCGCTGGGTCTGGATGACCTCGGCGACGTCGACGCCGCCCGCCACCGCCATCGCGATCTTGATGGCGAGTTCGTCCCGAGGCCGGTCGGTCTGGGCGACGGGGGTGCTGAACCATCGCTCCAACTCCCCCCGGCCTGCCTCGGTGATCGTGTAGACCGCGCGGCCCTGCTCGTCGGCCCCGCCGGGCGCGACCAGCCGGTCGCGCTCCAGGCGGGAGAGCGTCGTGTAGACCTGGCCGATGTTGAGCGGCCAGGTCGCCCCCGTCGACGCCTCGAACTCGACCCGCAATTGATAGCCGTAACGCGGTCCGCTGCTCAGCAACGCGAGCAGTCCGTGCCTGATCGACATAGATACTGAGTATGCATACCGAGTATGCTCTTCGCAACTGATCCGGCTTTTCTGGACAGGGGGCGCGGTTCAGGCCGATACTCGCTACATGAGCTCCACGCATCCGCCCTTTCGCGCCTCAGATGGGGAACGTGACCGTGCGATCGACGAGCTCAGGGATCGCGCCGTAGAGGGGCGCATCTCCCACGACACGTTCGTGGGCCGGGTGGACCAGGCGCTGCGGGCGCAGAACCGGCAGGAACTCGACGAACTGGTGGCCGACCTGCCGCGACGGCCGACGTTCCGGCAGCGGCTGACCGACGCGGTGGCGTCGGTGTCGGAGTTCACCACCAAGATGCAGTCGGCGTGGCGGCGGCCCCGGCTGCCCCGGCTCGCGCTGCCCGACGACGACCGGCTGCGTTACGTGGTGGGCCGGGGGTCGGCCTGCGATCTCGTGCTGTCGGACCTGACGGTCTCACGGGTCCACGCCGAGTTGCGGCGCGAGGACGACGGCGGGTGGATGCTGGTCGATCTCGGTTCGCTCAACGGCACCCGGCTCAACGGGTGGCGGCTGGTGGGGCCCGCCCGGGTCAGGTCGGGCGATGAGATCTCGTTCGGCGACTGCGGGTTCATGGTGACGTCGGGCCAGCCGTCGCACTGATCTCCCACCACCGATAAATACGGAGATTTGCGGATATACAGGTCGCCTGCGCTGATTCATGCTCGCCATGACTCTCAGTCACTTGGAGACCCCATGCGGCGCACCTCAGCATCCCTCGTCGCGGGCGCGCTCGTCGCGGCCCTCGCGTGGGCGTCCGGACCCTCCTCCCCCGCTGCCGCGCTCGACCCCTCGGCGGGCGTGGCCGATCTGACCCAGGACATCAACCAGATCCTCAGCGACTCCCGGCTCACCGTCGCCAGAGCGGGCGTCGTGGTCAAGAGCGCGACGACAGGCGAAGAGCTGTACGCGAGCGACGCCGGCAAGTTGCTGGTCCCGGCGTCCAACACCAAGCTGTTCACCTCGGCCGCGGCGGTCGAGACGCTCGGCCTCGACTACCGCTTCTCCACCACCGTGCTGAGCACCGGCCGCAAAGCGGGCGCCGTGCTGACCGGCGATCTCGTCCTGCGCGGCACCGGCGACCCGACCATGCTGGCCGAGGACTACGACGCGCTGGCCGCGAAGATCGCGAAAGCGGGCATCAAGGTCGTCACGGGCAGGCTGGTCGCCGACGACACCTGGTTCGACTCCCAGCGGCTCGGCAACGACTGGTCGTGGAGCGACGAGACCGCCTACTACGCGGCGCCGATCTCCGCCCTGACCGCCTCTCCCGACAGGGACTACGACGCGGGCACGGTGGTCGTCGCCGTCGCGGCCGACGGCGGCAAGGTCAAGGTCACGACCACCCCGGAGACCGACTACCTGAAGATCGTCAACCGGGCCACCGTGGGCACGGAGACCGACGTGCTCATCGAGCGGCAGCACAACTCGCGCACGGTCGTGATCACCGGCACGGTGGCCGACCCGTACCAGGAGTGGGTGGCGGTCGACGATCCGACGGCGTACGCGTCATCGCTGTTCCGCACGTCGCTGGCCGAGCACGGCGTCAAGGTCCTCGGCCAGACCGTCCCCGGGGCGGCTCCGGCGGGGGCCAAGGAACTGGCCGCGCGCCAGTCGATGACGCTGGGCGAACTGCTGGTGCCGTTCATGAAGCTGAGCAACAACATCCACGCCGAGATCCTCACCAAGGCCATGGGCCGCAAGGTCGCCGGGCAGGGGACGTGGTCGGCCGGGCTGAAGGTCAGCACCGACTACGCCAGGGCCAACGGCGTCCAGGTGATCAACATGCGTGACGGGTCGGGGCTGTCGCGCCGCGACGGCTTCTCCCCCGGCTCGATCGTGCGGTTGCTGACGGCCGTGCGCGGCAAGCCGTGGTTCGACACCTGGTACAAGTCGCTGCCCATCGCGGGCAACGCCGACCGGTTCGTCGGCGGGACGCTGCGCAGCCGGATGCGGGGCACGCCGGCCGCGAACAACGTGCACGCCAAGACCGGCTCGCTGACCGGCGTCACGGCGTTGTCCGGGTACGTCACGAGCGCCGACGGCGAACCGCTGATCTTCTCGATCATGCTGAACCAGTACCTGTCGGCCTCGCCGAAGGACATCGAGGACAAGATCGCCGTCCGGCTCGCGCAGTTCTCCCGCACCGCGACGGCCGAGGCCGTCCAGCTCCGCGCCGCCGACCCCGGCACGGCGGGCGATCTCGAATGTTCGTGGCTCAAGCCGGTGCACTGCTAGACGAATCCGGCGGTCCCTGGACGTTCCGGGGACCGCTATGGTTTACCGAGATCAACAAGGGCGGATCACGATTCGGCCACTTGGAACTCCAGGTTGCATCCGGAATTTCCGTACAAAGCCGACTTTGGAGCGCCAGAATTCGGGTTCGATGCAATGTCGAGCCCCGACCGGAGGAGAGAATGCGCAGACGGCTCCAGGCGATCGCCTGCCTTGGAAGCCTGGCGGCATGGTTGTCCGCCATGCCCGCTGCGCAGGCGTCGGCCGACTCGAACCAGGCGTGCAAGGTGATCGCCGGCAAACCGGTCGCGACCGGCGGCATGGTGCGGGGCACGGCCACCAGAACGGGCTGCGCCGACCGGGCCACGCTGCGGGTACGCGTCATGGTCGCCGTCTCAGGCGCCGACCGGGCGCTCAAGAGCGGCTCCAGGACCGTCCGCAACGGCCGCGTCACGGCCGGCGTCACGTGCGCCGCGGCCCCGCGCCACTACTACGTGGTCGCGCTCGACTCCAAGGGCCGCAGCGGCAAGTCGCGGCCCGTCAAACTGGCCTGCGAGTTCGCCTCGCAGATCGAGGAGGAGGTCGTCAAGATCGTCAATCGGGCCAGGGCCAAGCAGCGCTGCCGCCCGCTGACGCACGACCCCCGGCTGCACCTGGCGGCCGAGCGGCACTCTGCGGACATGGCGCGCACCAACCGCCTGACGCACGACTCCAGCGACGGCACCAGCTTCGACCGGCGCATCCGGGCGGCCGGATTCTCCTTCACCAAGGCCGCGGAGAACATCGCCCAGGGCCAGCGCACCGCCGCCGCGGTGGTCGACGCCTGGCTCGACAGCCCACCCCTACGTAAGACGATCATGAACTGCTCCTACACCCACACCGGCGTCGGACAGAACACCAAGGGACCCACCTGGACCCAGGTCTTCGCCACGCCCTGAGCCAAGGGAGCGTCGGGCTTCACCGGCCCCACCCATGCCGGTTTCCCACCGCACGCCCAAACGCTCCCCTCCCGGCGGACCCGGCCGCGCCTCCCCCCGCACAAGGACCGCGGCCGGGTCCGCACTTCTTCACACCAGCAGCGACCGCAGACGCTCGTAGGCCGGCGCCAGCTTCCGCAGCCCCGCCGCCACGGCCGCGTCGTCGCCCGTGACGAGCGGATGCTGCAGGCCACCGAGCACGCGGGCCTGGCCCGCCGCGACGGAGGCGGCCTCGTCCAGGCCGAGCAGCTCCAGGCACGCGGCGGCGTCGGCGAGCCGCCGGGCGCCCACCCGCACGCCGAAGTACGTGAGCAGGTCGCGCACGCCGGCGTCGAGCCCCTGCTCCACCAACTCGGCCAGCCGCAGCGCCGCAGCGGCCCCACCGAGCGACCCCGGCGGGACCGGCAGGTCGTCCCGCCCGTCCAGCCAGCGCACGGCGGTGGGCAGCGAATCGCGCAGCGCCTCCCGCACGGGCACCTCGCGGACCCGGGCGAAGCCGGTGCGCAGCACGAACGACGTCGACAGGTACGCCACCGACTCCGCCCGCCAGGCGGCCAGGAAGTCCGCGACCGGCAGGGTGGCGTAGGGATGGCCGTGGGGGTCGTGCACGACGACGGTGTCGCCCTCCACCGCCAGCACCACGAGGTAGTGGTCGCCGTCGCCGTGCGGCGTGTAGGGCAGCAGCGCCATGTCGAGCGGCCCCGCCATGGCAGGACCGGCGGCCCGCAGCCTGGTCAGCGCCTCCTGCGGGGTGCCCGCCTCGCTGCGCTCGCAGGTCCAGCCGAGCAGGTCGAGCGCCGCGTCCACGCCGATCTCCGGATCCCAGCCGTAAGGGTCGAAGTACGGGGTGAGGCCGCCGACGAGCTGCATCCCGAACGGCGACCCCGTCAGCGTCTCGATCACCCCGGGCGGCGGCGCGTCCGGGCCGAGCAGCATCGCCAGCGAATGGGTGTAGCAGTAGGGGCCGGAGCCCTGGTAAGCGACCATGCCGGCCATTGAAGGCCCTGACACGGTGTCAGAGGCAACTCAGTCGGAGAAACGGGCCAGGACCAGCGACTCCACGACGCCCACGACCGCGTACGCGAGGATCGACACGGCCGTGACCACCACGATGTCCGCCCACACCTCGTCGTAGCGGAAGCCGCCGATCGCCCGCAGGATCTCCGCGCCGATGCCCTGCCCCGTGGCCAGCCATTCGGCGATGAGCGCCCCGATGATCGAGGCGGGCACGGAGATCCTGGCCGAGGCGAAGACCGC
Organism: Nonomuraea purpurea; assembly: GCF_042650645.1. Lineage (NCBI taxonomy): Bacteria > Bacillati > Actinomycetota > Actinomycetes > Streptosporangiales > Streptosporangiaceae > Nonomuraea > Nonomuraea purpurea. The sequence goes on along the minus strand of NZ_JBHSBI010000005.1, from coordinate 71,181 downwards.
GGGCATCGCCGTCGGCACGGCGACCTTGCGCAGGACGGTCATGCGGGTGCCGCCATACGCCATGATCAGGTCGGTCGCCTGCGGGGAGGCCGAGCGCAGGCCGAAGGCGATGTTCACCAATGCGGGGAAGAACACCACGATGCCGCCGATGACGGCGACGCCGAGCAGGTCCCTGCCGAAGATCAGCGTGATCAGCGGCGTCATCACCACCAGCGGCACGGAGCGCAGCAGCATCGCGACCGGCATGAACGTCTGCTCGACGGTCTTGAACAGCACGAACGTGACCGCGACCGCCATCGCGGCGACCATGCCGGTGGTGAAGCCGATGGCGGCGTCCCTGATCGTGATGCCCAGCGCGCCGAAGACGGCCTCGCGATGGGCCGCGGACGCCGTCAGATACTCCCAGACCTGCGGCGGGCGCTTGCCGACGAGCGGGCTGATCCCGAACGCCTCCAGCGCCAGCCACCACGCGGCCACCACGATGACCACGGAGGGGACGAGAGGGCCGACGATCCGCAGCACGGTCCGCCCGATCATGATGATTCGCCTCTCGACCAGGGGGTGACCAGGCGGGCGACGAGCGCGACGAGGGCGTACCCGAGCCCGGCGATCAGGCCCGACACCAGGGCCAGGCCCCACGTGCGCGGCACCTGGAACTGCTGCTGGGAGATCATCAGGGAGACGCCGAGCCCCTGGTCGTTGCTGCCGAGGTACTCGCCGATGATCGCGCCGAGCAGCGCGGACGGCGCGGAGATCTTCAGCCCGGCGAACGTGCTCGGCAACGCGGCGATGATCTGCACGTAACGCAGCCTGGCCAGGCGGCCGCCGCCGTAGACGGTGATGAGGTCGAGGCTGGCCCGGTCGGCCGAGCGCAGCCCGAGCAGCGCGCCGATGAGCGTGGTGAAGAAGACCGAGATGGCGGCCAGGAACACCACGGTGGCCTCGCCGCCGAAGACGACCAGCACGATGGGCCCGATGGCCAGCAGCGGGATGCAGTAGCTGATCACGGCGAGCTGGGTGGCGACGGCTTCGAGCCGGGGCACGAGCAGCACCAGCAGCGCCACGCCGATGGCCAGCCCGTTGCCCCACAGGAAGCCCTGGACCGCCGCCGACAGGGTGGCGGAGGCGTTCGGCCCGTAGAAGGCCCAGCCGTCCTGGCCCATCGAGGTCAGCACCGCCGCCGGGGTCGGCACGGCGCCGCCGCCGGCGAACACGGTCGCGGCCAGCAGCCACCAGAGGGCGACGAGGGAGACAACGCCGAGCAGCCCCTGGAGGCGTCTCATGAGCCGTGCCCGAACAGCAGGTCGCTGAGGTGGTCGTGGATGGCGTGGAACTCGGGGGTGCGCATCATGTCGGGGGTGCGCGGGCGCGGCAGGCCGATCTCGACCAGCTCCACGACCCGTCCGGGGCGCGGGCTCATGACGGCGACCACGTCCGACAGGAAGATCGCCTCGCTGATGCCGTGGGTGACCATCAGCGTCGTGGCGGGCTTCTCCGTCCAGATGCGCAGCAGCTCCAGGTTGAGCCGCTGGCGGGTCATGTCGTCCAGGGCGCCGAACGGCTCGTCGAGCAGCAGCACGCTGGGCTTGACGACGAGCGCGCGGGCGATGGACACGCGCTGGCGCATGCCGCCCGACAACTCGGCGGGCCTGGCCTTCTCGAAGCCTTCGAGGCCGACCAGCTTGATCAGGTCCTCGATCACGCCGGGCTCCGGCCTGATCCCGGCGACCTCAAGCGGCAGCCGGATGTTGGCCGCGACGCTGCGCCAGGCCAGCAGTGCGGAGTCCTGGAAGGCGATGCCGAGGTGGTGGCCTCCGCGCAGTTCCCGCGGGGTCTCGCCGTTCACCCGGATCTCGCCGGTCGTGGGCTCCTCCAGCCCCGCCAGGATGCGCAGGACGGTCGACTTGCCGCAGCCGGAGGGCCCGAGCAGCGACAGGAACGAGCCCTTCTTCGTCTGGAGGTCCACGCCCTCGACGGCGGTCAGGCCCTTGCCGAAGACCTTGCTGAGCCCGGTGATGGCGATCCCGCTCATGACAGCTTCAGGCTCGGGTCGGCCTTGTAGACCTCGTCCAGGATCGTCAGGTCGAACAGTTGCTCGGCCTTGATCGTCAGGCCGGCCTTGGCCAGGGAGGCGATGTTCTGCTCGATCAGCTCGGGCGTCATCGTGAACAGGCCGTTGGCCTTGACGTCGGGGGTGACGACGAGCTCGTTCTGCATCTTGGCCTCCTCGGTCTGCTCCTTGACGTCGAGGTTCTGGTCCTTGCCGTAGACGGTGGCGGCCAGCTCGGCGGACTTGGCCGGGTCGGCGACGGCGTCCTTCCAGCCCTTGATCTCGGCCGTCAGGAACGCCTTGAGCTTGTCGCGCTCGTTGTCGATGGTCTGCTGCGTGACCGTGAACGTCTCGGCGACCAGCGGCAGACCGGCATCGGCGAGCAGCAGGTAGGTGGCGTCGTGGCCCTGCATCTTCAGCCGCACGGGGCCGCTGGTGACGAATCCGACGTAGCCGTCGAGCTGGCCTGAGGTGAGCATCGACGGGTCGGACTGGAACGGCACCCGGGTCACGCTGGCGGCGTCGATGCCGTTGGCCTTGAGCAGCGCGTTCCAGACCAGCTCGTTGGAGTCCTGGACGCCGATCTTCTTGCCGACCAGGTCCTTGGCGCTCTCGATCGGCTTCTTGCTCAGGGAGATGATGGCGAACGGGTTCTTCTGGAAGGTCGCGCCGACGATCTTCAGCGGGGCGCCCTGCAGGATGGCGGGCGCGGTGATCGTGGGCGCGGACAGCCCGATCCAGCAGCGCCCGGTGGCCAGGCCCGACTCGACCGAGGTTCCGGAGCCACCACCCGACAGCAGCTCGACCTGCGAGAACCCGGCGGCCTTGTAGTAGCCCTTGTTGTCGGCGAAGTACTCGCCGGCGAACTCGACGTTCTTCTTCCACGACAGCTGCAGCTTGACCGAGCCGAGGCCGCCACCCTGGTCACCGCCCGCCGTGGACTCGCCGCAGGCTGCCAGGCCGAGCGCCAGGCCGGTCAGGCCCGTTGTCCGCAGGAACGCACGGCGGTCGAGGGAAGTAGCCATAATTCATCCTTGAGCGGCGGTGAAGATGCAGGTCAGGAAGGTATCTATCGATTATTACCATCGTGTGACGATGGTTTGGGACAGCACTGCCCCGCCGATGGTCCTGGAGCGGGAATCGGGGAAAACCGCTGGCAACCCCTGTAGGTCCCTACGAGAGGGCGGTGGAAGGACCGTAGATCCCTCCAGCGGCCCGGCGGCTCCTGTAGCGTCGTGCGTGAAATGAGACTCGACGGAATCCCGCTTTGGGACGGTACCGAATTCCGCGGCCCGGTCGACCTGAGCTGGGAGCCCGACCGGATCACCGCGGTGACCCCGGCCCCGGCACTCCACGGCGACCTGTGCGTCATCCCTGGTCTGGTGGACACGCACGTGCACCTGATCGGGTACGCCGGTCCCGGCGAACCGCCGGACTTCGCGACCTGGCCGCTGGTCACCACGCGCGACGAGCAGGTGCTGCACGGCGTCGCCCACGCCCAGCGGGCCATGCGCCACGGCGTGACGACACTGCGCGACCTGGCGGGCGACGAGGCTCAGATCGCGCTGCGCCGGGTCTTCGAGGCCGGGGTGCTGCCGGGGCCGCGCGTCCAGGTGCACGGCGTGGTGGGGATGACGGCCGGGCACAACGACCTGTTCGTGCCGCCGGCGTTCCCGCAGCGCAAGCCCACGGCCGACGGGCCCGACGAGTGCCGCAAGCTGGTGCGCGCCTGGGCCCGCGCCGGCATGGACGGCATCAAGCTCACCACCAGCGGCGGCGTCCTGTCGATCGGCGACAAGAACGGCTGGCGCAACTACACCCGCGACGAGATCAGGGCCGTCGTGGACGAGGCCCACGCGCTGGGCATGCTGGTGGCCTCGCACGCCCACTCCGAGGACGGCATCCGCGTGGCCGTCGAGGAAGGCGTCGACTCGATCGAGCACGGCACGCTCATGAGCAGGGACCTGGCCGAGACCCTGGCCGCCAGGGGCACGCCGGTCGCCCCGACGCTGCTGATCAACGAGGCCATCGCGGAGGGCCGCGTCCCCGTCACCGCCGAGGCCAGGGCCAAGGCCGCCGAGCTGGTCGCCACCCGAAACGTGCTGCTGGCCCAGGCCGCCGCGCTGGGCGTGCGCTTCGTGCTCGGCACCGACGCCAACGGCCACCACGTGGACTTCGGCGACCAGCTCGCCGAGGTCGTGCACATGACCAGGATCCTCGGGATGGACGCCGAGTCGGCGCTGCGCGCGGCCACCTCCGACGCCGCCGACTCGATCGGCGTGCCGGTGGGCAGGATCGCGCCGGGGCTGGGCGCCGACTTCGTCGTGCTGCGCGGGCGGCCGTGGGAGCGCGTCGAGGACCTGGCCACCGGCAACATCGTGGCCGTGGTGTCACGAGGACGCGTCGTAGCGGGCGACCTGCCCTGACCGCAGTGCCAGGTACAGGTCGGTGCGGTCGCGCATCGACGACATCCGCCTGCCGGTGAGCTCCTCGATCCGCTGCATGCGGTAGCGCAGGGTGTTGACGTGCACATACAGCTCGTCCGCGGTGCGCTGCCAGGATCCGCAGGTCTCCAGGAAGATGTCGAGCGTGCGCAGCAGCTCGGAGCCGTGCCGCGCGTCGTACTCCTCCACGGGCCCGAGCAGGTGGTCGCGGAACGACCTGCGCACCCCGGCGGGGAGCGTGGCCAGCAGCAGGTCGAAGCTGTCGATGTCGGCCACCGACATGATCGAGACGGGGCCCGCGCCCCCTCTGGCTGATTCCATGCCGCGCCTGGCCGTCTCCAGCGCCTCGCCGAGCTGCGACACGCTGGCCGCCATCTCGCTGATCCCGGCCGCGATGCGCAGGCCCGGCTGCTCGGCCGCCAGGGCGCGCAGTTCGTCGGCCAGGCTCTTGCGTGAGGCCCTGCCGTTGACCAGCGCGACCGCCTCGCCGGGCGTGCCGCCGACGATCAGGTGCCGGCCCTTCCTGGCCAGGCCCTCGTGCAGCATCTCCGGCAGGTCATACGCGCCCGGCCCTGTCAGGCTCACCACCACGGCGGCCGTCGGCAGCCCGGGGTCGGCGCCGAGCAGCCGCAGGTGCGCCGACACCTCGCCGGGCGGGATCTGGCCGAGCACGTCGAGCAGCGTCTGCGCCCTGACCCGTTCGGCCCTGCGCTGCTCGGCGGCGAAGCCATCGGCGGTCACGGCCTCGGTGATCGCGCCGAACGACTGGTCGGGGGCGGCCAGGAGCAGCGGGAGCCGGCGGCGTTCGCAGGCTTCGACCAGCGCGTCGGGCAGCTCGCCGAGCACGATCAGGCCCACGACCAGCCCGGCGGCGTCGCTGGCCCACAACGCGTCGGCGAAACGCTCGCAGTCGGACGGCTCTCCGTACCAGACGCCGCTGGTCAGCACGAGGTCGCCGGAGCGCAGGTAACGGCGGGGGTCGGGCAGGTCCGTCGGGTAGGCGCGCCGAATCTCGCGGTCGAGCCCTTCGTGACCTGTCACGGGCTTCAGCCGAAGGTCGTCGCGCGCGAGCAGGTCCGCCAGCCTCATGAAATCTGATGGTATGTCAGCCTCCGATTAGGAGGTTTCTCATTCATGACCCCCCAGACTTCAGAGGTTCGCACGATACCTCCGGCTCCAGGGGTTGCTGTTTACTCGTTGCCATGCGTCCCAAAGCGGAACTCCACCTGCACATCGAAGGCACCCTGGAACCCGAACTCGTCGTCGAGCTGGCCCGGCGCAACCGGGTCGACCTGCCGACCTTCGACGTGGAGGCCATCAGGGCGCGCTACTCCTTCGCGAACCTGCAGTCGTTCCTGGACGTGTACTACGAGAACATGGCGGTGCTGCGCACCGAGGAGGACTTCTACGACCTCGCCTCCGCCTACCTGCGGCGGGCCGCCGAACAGGGGGTGCGGCACGCCGAGATCTTCTTCGACCCGCAGGCGCACCTGAGCAGGGGCGTGCCGATGGACGTGGTGATCGGCGGGCTGTCGGCGGCGCTGAAGGACGGCGAGGCGTCGTCCGCGCTGATCCTGTGCTTCCTCCGCGACCGGGGCGCCGAGGAGGCCGAGCAGGTGCTCCGAACCGCGCTGGCCTACCGCGACCACTTCATCGGGGTGGGGCTGGACTCGGCCGAGGTGGGGTATCCGCCGTCGTTGTTCCGGCGGGTGTTCGACATCGCCGCCGCCGAAGGGCTGCACAGAGTGGCGCACGCCGGCGAGGAGGGCGGGCCCGACTACGTGTGGGAGGCGCTGGACGTCCTGCGCGTCGAACGGGTGGACCACGGCATCCGCGCGATGGAGGATCCGCAGCTCGTGGCCCGGCTGCGGGAGGAGCGGATCCCGCTGACCGTGTGCCCGCTGTCGAACGTGCGGCTGCGGGCCGTACCGTCCCTGCGCGACCACATCCTGCCCGCGATGCTGGACGAGGGGCTGGTCGTGACCGTCAACTCCGACGATCCCGCGTACTTCGGGGGTTACGTGGAGGACAACTACGCGGCGTTGCGGCGGGAGCTGGGGATGACCGAGGAGCAGCTCGACCGGATCGCCCGCAACTCCTTCGAGGCGGCCTTCGCGTACGAGGGCTGAGCACCGCCTTCACGCGCCTTCGCCTTTCGAGGGCTGAGCAGCTTTCGAGGGCTGAGCAGAGTGAAGGGGCCCGCCTTCACAGGCGGGCCCCTTAGTCACGCTTCTCAGACTGAGGACTCAGATCAGGTGACCGAGCACTTGTTTTCCTTGCTCTTGATGCCGAGGATCTGGCTGAGGATGTCGCCGGTCTCCACGTTGATCACGGCGCTGTGGCTGTTGTTGACCTCACCGTTGGCGAGGATGTTCTCGTCACCGCAGATGAGGAGCTTCCTGTCGTGGTCCTCACTGGGCCTTGGCCAGTTGGTCGTGGCCGCGTTCGCGGCGACGCCGGACATGAGCAGCCCTCCGACGATCCCGGCCAGGACGAGCCCTTGCTTGTACATATCGATTCTCCTCTGATACCTAACGACTACTCTCCGTAGCTATCGGGAGAAGATTTTCCCGGCCCCGACTTCGACAAACGCCCACATTTTCGCTCTTGACCTGCTGAAATCCGGTACGTAGCCAAAATGATTACCGAGAGCCGGGCGCTTGACGATCACGTGTGTCCGGCCGAGGGGTCGCCGTCGCCTTTCATGACCGAAAGCAGACCATCGCGGGCGGCCCGTTCCGCCCCCCAAAATGGGTACATGTAACGCAGGGCCACCAAATTCGGGCTGGGGCCTCTACGGGAGGGTGAGGATGACCGGGCCGTCCCCGGTGATCGCGACGGTGTGCTCGACGTGCACGCTCCTGCTGCCGTCGCCCGAGCAGACCGACCAGCCGTCGTCGTCCATGCGGTAGCCGTCGTCGCCTCCGGCCATCAGGCTCGGCTCGATCGCGATCACCAGCCCGGGACGAAGCCGCAACCCTCGACCCTGGGGGGCCTCGTTGGGCACGAACGGCGACTCGTGCATGGCCCGGCCGATGCCATGGCCACCGAAGTCGTTCTGCATGCCGTAGCCGGCGCCGCGTCCGACCATGGCCATCGCGTGGCCGATGTCGCCCAGCCGTCCGCCGGGCACGGCCGCCCTGATGCCCGCGGCCAGCGTCTCCTCCGCGACCCTGATCAGCTTCAGGTCCTCCTCGCGGGCGTGCCCGATCGTGAAACTGACCGTGCCGTCGGCGTGCCAGCCGTCCACGAACGCGCCGCAGTCGACGCTCAGCAGGTCGCCGTCCCGCAGCCGGTACGGCGACGGCAGGCCGTGCAGCATGACCCCGTTCACCGACGTGCAGATCACTCCCGGGTACGGGGTGGCCCCGAACGTCGGCTGGTAGCCCAGGAACGACGCCCCCGCCCCGGCCTCGTGGATGACCGTCCGCGCGACCTCGTCGAGCTGCTTCAACGACACCCCGACGGCCGCCTGCTCCCGCGTCGCCGCCTGGATCGCGGCGACGACCCTGCCCGCCTCCCGCATCGTGGCGATCTCGCCGGCGCTCTTGAGTTCGATCACGGCCTTCTCCTCCCGGTTCCGTCGATAACTATACCGGTATTATTATCACGCCTCTCGGGTCAATCCATACCCCGCCTGCCCGGCGTCCAGAACGGCTTCGTCAGGACGTCGCCGCGCTGCCAGCCGCGCTCCTTGACCAGGTGGGTGCGGATCGCCTGGATCGTGCGCGCCTCACCCGCCAGATAGGCGACGCCCGGCCGGTCCGGGAGGTCCAGGTTCCTGACCGCGTCCACCAGGAGCTGCGAACCCGCCGCCGAGGCGCCGTTCCTGCACACCCTGACCAGGTCCTTCGGCAACTCCAGATGGTCGCCGGGGCCGTCGGCCTCCACCGCGCCGTACGTCGCCACGCCCTCGGGCAGGGCCCGCACCATCGCGTCGAACGCCACGGAGGCGGTCTCCTCGCCGGCGAACAGATGGCAGGACGCTTCCCGCCGTACCACGAAACGTCCTTCCGGCCTGGTGAACGCGATCTCCTGGCCCGCCTTCGCGTGCCTGATCCACGAGACGCCCGGTGAGTCGCCGCCATGGTCGTACCCGACGAGGTCGATCGACTCCCCGGCCGGGTCGTGCCGCCAGACCGAGTACGTCCGCAGCACACTCCCGAGCAGGCCGCCGTCGCCGATCAGCAGCCGGACGTGCTGGCCCGGGGTCCAGTCCAGCGCCGGGATGGACTCTCCGGCGATTCTCACGCGGCGCATGCTCGGGGTGAGCTGCTCCGCCTCGACGACCTCGCCGGTGACGAACATCCGCTCCAGTAACCGCCGTGCGATCGTGCGCTTCACGTCCTCCTCCTTCCTGGCCGCCGAACCGGCGGCGCCTGCCGGAATCGCCCCCTCATCGGTGCCGCCTCGGGTCGAGCTCCTCGATCTCGCGGCGGGCGGCGACGAAGATCTCCTGGATCCGCTCGACCACCCGCGGGTCGCCGTGGGCGTGGGCGAGCGTCTTCACGGCGGCCTTGACCAGGCGGAGCGCGGGGCCGACGATCTCCGCGGCCTCGGGCTCGCGGAACATCCCCCATTCGCCCCTGCTGGCCGCCCGCCCCCACAGGCGCTCGATCTCATCGATCTGCTCCTCGACCGCGCGCCTGCCCTCGTCGGTGACCTGGTAGACCTTGCGGCCGTCGGCCTGCTCGACCCGTACGAGGCCCTCGTCTTCGAGCAGCTGCAGGGTCGGGTAGATGGAGCCGGCGCTGGGCTCGTAGGTGCCGTTGAAGCGGTCGGCGAGGCGGCCCATGACCTGGTAGCCATGGCCGGGCTGCTCGGCGACCAGCGCGAGGATCGCCAGGCGGAGCTCTCCCGGCCCGAAGAAGCGTCCGGTGGGGCCGAGGCCCGGTGTGCGACGGGCGTTCATCATAGGTCGGATGCTATATCGAACGATATAACGAAGTAAACAAGCTATATCGCGTTTTCACCCAACGAACAGCGATGGGGAGAGTGGTCACCGATGTGGATGTGGAAGTGCGAAGGCTCGTCCCCGGCCACGATCCGGCAGAAGACGCAACTCATCGGCCACCTGCCGCATGCGATTGAAGACGACGGGCGGGCGCACGCGGGAGAGTGCCCGCGTGCCCCGCCCGTCGCAGGAAAAGAACTAGGCCTTCAGCCAGCTCATCATCGGACGCAGCTTGGCGCCCGTCTTCTCGATCGGGTTCTCGGCCAGCTCCTCGCGGTGCTTCGAGAACTCCTTCTGTCCGCTGTCGAACTCCTGGACGAGCTCGCGGGTGAAGCTCCCGTCCTGGATCTCGCCCAGGATCCGGCGCATCTCCTGCCGGGTCTCGTCGCCGATGACGCGCGGGCCGCGGGTGTAGCCGCCGTACTCCGCGGTGTCGGAGACGGACCAGTACATCTTGGACAGGCCGCCCTCGTACATGAGGTCGACGATCAGCTTCACCTCGTGGAGGCACTCGAAGTAGGCGACCTCGGGCTGGTAGCCGGCCTCGATGAGGGTGTCGAACCCGGCCTTGATCAGCTCGGACAGGCCGCCGCACAGCACGACCTGCTCACCGAACAGGTCGGTCTCCGTCTCCTCGGTGAAGGTCGTCTTCAGGACGCCGGCGCGGGTGCCGCCGATGCCCTTGGCGTACGAGAGCGCCAGGTCGAGAGCCTTGCCGGAGGCGTCCTTCTCGACGGCGACCAGACACGGCACGCCGCGCCCGGCCTCGAACTGGCGGCGCACGAGGTGGCCGGGGCCCTTGGGGGCGACCATGCACACGTCGACGCCCTCGGGGGCCTCGATGAGGCCGTAGCGGATGTTCAGGCCGTGACCGAAGAACAGCGCGTCGCCCTCGACGAGGTTGGGGGCGACGTGCTGGGCGTACAGGTCGCGCTGGACGTGGTCCGGCGCGAGGATCATGGTGAGGTTGGCCTCCTCGACCGCCTCGGCCGGAGTGACGACCCGCAGCCCGTCGTTCTCCGCCTTCTCGCGGCTCTTGGAGCCCTCGGGCAGGCCGATGCGCACGTCCACGCCGGAGTCACGCAGGGAAAGCGCATGGGCGTGGCCCTGGCTGCCGTACCCCAGCACGGCCACGTGGCGTCCCTGAATGATCGACAGGTCAGCCTGGTCGTCGTAGAAGATCTCGGTCACTTGCGATAAACCTTTCAGGCGGTACGGTCCAGTGCCCTGAGGGACCGGTCGGTGATGGAACGGGCGCCGCGGCCGATGGCCACCATGCCCGATTGGACGAGTTCTTTGATCCCGAACGGTTCGAGGACCTTGATGAACGCGTCAAGCTTGTCGCGGGTGCCGGTGACCTCGATGGTCACGGCGTCGGCCGCCACGTCGACGCAGCGGGCGCGGAAGAGCTGGACGAGCTCCAGCACGTGGGAACGGCTGTCGGCGTCGGCCTTCACCTTGATCAGCATGAGCTCGCGCTGCACGGACTGCGAGGTGTCGAGTTCGACGATCTTCAGGACGTTCACGAGCTTGTTGAGCTGCTTGGTGACTTGTTCAAGGGGCAGTTCCTCGACGCTGACCACGATGGTCATGCGAGAGATGTCGTCGTGCTCGGTCGGCCCGACTGCCAGCGAGTCTATGTTGAAGCCCCGTCTGCTGAACAACGCGGACACGCGCGCCAGCACACCCGGCTTGTTCTCGACAAGCACGGACAGGGTGTGTCTACTCATCGTCGTGCTCCCACTTCGGCGCCATGTCACGGGCGATCTTGATGTCGTCGTTGCTGGTGCCTGCCGCCACCATGGGCCAGACCATGGCGTCCTGGTGGACGACGAAGTCGACCACGACGGGCACGTCGTTGATCTCCATGGCCTTCTTGATCACTTCGTCCACGTCCTCGGGACGCTCGCATCGCAGGCCCACACAACCGTAGGCCTCGGCCAGCTTGACGAAGTCGGGGATGCGGCGCGTGGTCTGCAGATCGGTGTTGGAGTAACGCTGATCGTAGAAGAGCGTCTGCCACTGGCGGACCATGCCGAGGTTGCCGTTGTTGATGACGGCGATCTTGATCGGCACGCCCTCCAGCGCGCAGGTGGCCAGTTCCTGGTTGGTCATCTGGAAGCAGCCGTCGCCGTCGATGGCCCACACGGTGGTGTCGGGACGGCCCATCTTGGCGCCCATCGCGGCCGGGACGGCGAAGCCCATCGTGCCCAGGCCGCCGGAGTTGATGAAGGTGCCGGGCTTTTCGTAGTGGACGAACTGCGAGGCCCACATCTGGTGTTGGCCGACGCCGGCCACGTAGTAGGTGTCGGGGCCGGCGATCGCGCTCAGCCGCTCCATGACGTACTGCGGGGCCAGCGAGCCGTCCTCGAACTCCTCGTAACCGAGCGGGTACGTCTGCTTGTAGCCGTTGAGCAGCGTCCACCACTCCTCGTAGTCGCCCTTCTGCCCCGACGCCTCGATGGCGGCGATGAGGTCGGTGACGACCTCCTTGCAGTCGCCCACGATCGGCACGTCGGCGTGGCGGTTCTTGGAGATCTCCGCGGGGTCGATGTCGGCGTGCACGACCTTGGCGTGGGGCGCGAACGAGGACAGATTCCCGGTCACCCGGTCGTCGAACCGCACCCCCAGGCCGATGATCAGGTCGGACTTCTGCAGCGCGCCCACGGCCGCCACGCTGCCGTGCATGCCCGGCATGCCCATGTGCTGGGGGTGGCCGTCGGGGAAGGTGCCCCTGGCCATCAGGGTGGTGATGACGGGGATGTGCGTCAGTTCTGCGAGCTGCAGCAGTTCGGCCGAGGCGCCCGCCTTGTGGACGCCGCCGCCGACGTACAGGACCGGCTTCCTGGACTCGGCGATCAGCTTGGCGGCCTCGCGGATCTGCTTGGAGTGGGGCCTGGTGACCGGGCGGTAGCCCGGGAGCTGCATGGTCGGCGGCCAGCTGAAGGTGGTCTGCGACTGCAGGGCGTCCTTGGAGATGTCCACGAGCACGGGGCCGGGCCGGCCCGTGGAGGCGATGTGGAACGCCTCCATGATCGTACGGGCGATGTCGGCGGGGTCGGTGACCAGGAAGTTGTGCTTCGTGATCGGCATGGTGATGCCGGAGATGTCGGCTTCCTGGAACGCGTCGGTCCCGATCATCGGCGCGGCGACCTGGCCGGTGATCGCCACGATCGGCACCGAGTCCATGAAGGCGTCGGCGATCGGCGTCACCAGGTTGGTGGCGCCGGGGCCGCTGGTCGCCATGCAGACGCCGACCTTGCCCGTGGCCTGCGCATAGCCTTCGGCCGCGTGCCCCGCACCCTGCTCGTGGCGTACGAGCACGTGCCGGACCTTGGTCGAGTCGTAGAGAGGATCGTAGGCGGGCAGGATGGCGCCGCCTGGGATCCCGAACACGGTGTCGACTTCCATGTGCTCCAGCGCCCTCACCAGGGCCTGTGCACCTGTCATCCGTTCGGTCATCGGCTCGTTCCTTGCGTGGCTACTCGCTTAAGGACATAAAAAAGGCCCCGTCCCACCGGGCGGCGGGTCTGGGGCGGCGCGCAGGTCGTCGTGCTTCGCTATCGGCCTGCGCGCCGGCGAAGTACTACGAGAATCTCACTGCGAAGCATGGCTTACACGATAGCCGCTCCGAACGCCTCAGTGTCAACTTGGTGGACACTTGTCTCAAACGGTGAGACTCGTACGCATCAGCGAATCGACTCCGCGCGCCGCCATCGGGCGGGCCACCAGGAATCCCTGACCTCTCGTGCACCCCATGCGCTTGAGCAGGTCGAGCTGTTCCGGGCGCTCGATGCCCTCGGCCACCACGATGAGCCCGAGGTCGTGCCCGAGCCGCACGATCGTGCTGGTGAGCAGCGTCAGCGTGTCGTCTCTGCCGAGACCCGACACGAAGGAGGGATCGATCTTGATCATGTCGACGGGAAGCTGCCTGAGGAAGGCCAGCGAGGCGTAGCCCGTGCCGAAGTCGTCGATCGCCAGCCGCACGCCGAGCGCGCGCAGCTCCGACAGGCGCTTGATCGTCTCCTCGGCGTCCTCGACCAGCATCTCCTCGATCACCTCAAGGGTGAGCGCGGAGGCGGGCAGCCCGCTCTCGGCCAGCGCCTCCTCGACCGTCTCCACGAACCTGGGCGCGGTGATCTGGCGCGCCGACAGGTTCAGCGACAGGCCGATGTCCCACGAGGACGCGCGCCAGGCGGCCACCTCGCGGCACGCCTCGCGCAGGATCCACTCGCCCAGCGGCACGATCAGCCCGGTGTCCTCGGCCGGGCCGAGGAAGCTCTCAGGCGGCACGAACACCGACCCGCGCCACCACCGCACCAGCGCCTCGACCGCGGTGACGCGCGAGGTGGCCAGGTCGACCACGGGCTGGTACTCGATGGCGAACTGCTGCTCGATGAGCGCCCGCTGCAGGTCGGCGGCCAGCTCCAGGCGGCGTACGACGTCGGCGTGCATCTGCGCGGCGAACACCTCCACCCGCCGCCCGCCGAGCTCTTTGGAGCGCGCCATTGCCACATCCGCGTTTCTGATGAGGTCGGCGGCGGGAAGGTCATCCTCGGTGAAGGCCACGCCCACGCTCGCGGTCAGCGCCACGTCGCGGTCGGCGACGCGGAACGGCTCCTGCGAGACCGCGCGGACGAGCCGCTCGGCCAGGTCGACCGCGAGTTGCGCGTCGCCGCCCGTCTCGACCAGGACGGCGAACTCGTCGCCGCCCCAGCGGGCCAGCGTGTCGTCGGCGCGTACGGCTCCGCGCAGCCGCCGCGCGGCCTGCCCGAGCAGGTAGTCGCCGCTGGCGTGCCCGACCGAGTCGTTGACCGAGGTGAACCCGTCGAGGTCGAGGAAGATCACCGCGACGTTGCCGGACGTGCGTCCAGGCAGCACCTCGCGGGTGCGTTCCTCGAAGTAGGCGCGGTTGGGCAGCCCGGTGACGCCGTCGTGGAAGGTCAGGTGGGCGACCTGGTTGCGCAGCGCCTCCTCGTCGCTGATGTCCCTGGTCGTCACGAGGATGAGCTCGTCGCCGCGGACGTGGCGGGTGGCGACCGACTCGGCGGGACGCCAGGTGCCGTCGGAGGCGCGCACCCGGCAGGCGATCAGGCAGGTGCCCGGCGCGGTGGCGTCCTCGTCGAGGTGCATGGCGCGCAGCGCGAGCTGGATGCCGGGCACGTCCTCCGGGTGGATGTAGTCGAAGATCGACCCGCCGACCAGCTCGTCGGGGCGGTAGCCGTAGGTGGCCTCGACCCCGGCGCCCATCTCGCGGACGACGCCGTCGTAGTCGCAGGTGAACACCACGTCGCCGGCGCTGTCGGCCATCTCCCTGAGCTGCCGCTCGCCGAGCTTGACCAGGCCGCGCAGGCGCATGTTGGTCGCCGACACCACGAACATGCGCAGCAGCAGGAGCAGGACCACCGAGACCGCCACCACCACGACGCCGGTCACGGGCTGCTCGGGCCGCCCGCCGACCAGGTGGGCGAGCATGGTGAAGGCCGCCACGGCGACCAGGGCCATCGGCGCCAGCGCGACCGCGTTGCCGATCGCCGACCCGCCCCGCTGGCTGACGCGCGGCCCCCAGGGCACGGCCGCCAGCAGCAGGAAGGCCATCGGCGCCAGCATGAGGCTCCAGGTCTGCGGGTCGGTGCCCTCAAGGCGGGCCACCGCGACCGCCAGGCCCGCCACGGTCGTGGTGGCCAGCAGGCCGACGCCCCCCAGAGCCAGCAGCCAGGACGAGGACCTGCTGGTGAGCACGGACGGGATCACGGCGCAGGTCACCAGCAGCGTGATCATCGGCGGCAGCATGACGAGCGTGAACCCGGCGGGGTCGGCCGCGTCGGCGTAGACGTGGCGCAGCGTCACCACCCAGCCGATCAGGAAGAGCGAGGCGGCACACAGGTAGGCGTCGGAGATGTGCCGTAAAACGACCCTGGCCGGGAATCTGCGGTCGGCGACGATCAACGCGCCACCGGCCGTGACGACGGTGCCCAGCAGGATGAACAGGTCGGTGAAGCTGACCACGAAGCTCTCGGCGAACGGGCGCAGCGCCACCCCGGCGGCCCAGGCGACCGCGCCCGCGGCCATCCAGCGCGCACCCAGCGCCATCGGACCTTCTGCCCGCTGCGCGTTGGCCGACTCCGCCCGCTGCGCGTCAGCTGACTCCGCCCGCTGCGCGTCAGTCGGCTCCGCCCGCTGCGCGTCGGCCGACTCCGCCCGCGGCTCCTTGGCCGGCTGCCTGGTGGCGCGCGCCGAGGCGACCAGCAGGGAGGCGGCGGCAGCGGACGCCGCCAGCACTCCGGCGACCGCGCCGGTGAGCAAGGCCTGACCGTCCGTGAGGAGCGCGACGGCGAACGCAACCGCGCCTGCCACCGCCGCAGCGGCCGGCAGCACCCGTGGATCACGCCAGCGGATCACAGTCGTTGCCCATCCCGTCTCGAACTCTGTACCAAGTCGCTTGCCGAAGTCCGGCAGGCCACTTCGCCAGTGTGTGCGGTCGTGGGTGCGCGGGTGGTGACAATGCCGATGTCGTCACCGATCTGATAACCACACAGACCAATTGCCGCCAAGAGTTCCTTGACAGTGAGTCAGGAACTCCCTGCAAAGGCCACCGTACGCACCGAAGGTCACGGCCCAGCCACGTTCCGGGATCCTCTCAGTACGAGTCGGTTATGACGTTGATCAGGGGTTCCCCGGCGACGTAACGCCCGATCTGGGCGCGGATGAGCCTGAGGGTGCGCCGGCCCGAGGCGGGGGTGCTGCCGGCGACGTGCGGCGTGATCAGCACGCCTGGCGCGCTCCAGAGGGGGTGGCCCTCGGGCAGCGGCTCGGGCGCGGTCACATCCAGCGCGGCGCGTAGCCTACCGGTTTTGAGCTCGGCGACCAGTGCGTCGGTGTCGACGACCCCGCCCCTGGCGGCGTTGACCAGGACGGCCCCGTCTTTCATCCGGGCCAGGAACGCCGCGTCGACCATCCCGGCCGTGGCGGCGGTGGCGGGCACCAGCAGCACGACGACGTCCGCCTCCGGCAGCAGCGCGGGCAACTCGTCCATGCCGTGCACGCCCTCGCGGGCGCTCCTGGCCACGCGGACGACCTCGACCTCGAACGGTTCAAGCCGCCTGTCGAGCGCGGCCCCGATGGAGCCGTAGCCGACGATGAGCACGGTGGAGTCGGCCAGCACGCCGGTGTGGTGGTAGGTCCACTCGCCCGCGCGCTGCGCGTCGACGAACCCGGGAAACTCCCTGAGGACCGCGATCATGGCCCCGACCGCCCATTCCGCGGTGCCCGCGTCGTGCACGCCGCGCGCGTTGCACAGCACCGCGCCCTTGGGCAGGTACGGACGGTACTGCTCGACACCGGCGGTGACGGTCTGCACCAACCGCACCGAGGTCATCGCGCCGAGGATCCCCTCCACGTCGAGCTGGGTGAGCAGCGGCGGGATCCAGACCTCCACCTCCTCGATCCCCTCCGGCATCGGGGACAGGCCATCATAAACGGCACATTCAACCCCAGGTAGATCGGACAGAACATCGGCCACCGAATCTGACGGAACCCAGGTCTTCATGCGCAGAACCTTACGGCTCCCCGGGAAGTATGAACCACATGAGGAAGCTCTGGATGATCATGCTGGTGGCCGCCTTGTCCGCCTGTTCCAGCACGGGAGAGGTGGCTCCGACGGCCGCCGTGCAGGCCGGCGGCGCCCCCGGCGCGCCGAAGGACGTGGCGACGGGGCTGGCCGTGCCGTGGGCGATCGCGTTCCTGCCCGGCGGCGACGCGCTGGTGACGGAGCGGGACACGGCCAGGTTGCTGCGCGTCAGCCCGTCGGGCCGGGTGAACGAGGTGGCCAAGATCGACGGGGTACGGCCGGAGGGCGAGGGCGGCCTGATGGGCGTCGCGGTCAAGGGCTCGCAAATTTTCCTTTACTACACCGCGGAACAGGACAACCGCATCGTCCGCTACCGGCTCACCGACGGCGGCATCGCCGACCCGAAGGTGATCGTCCAGGGCATCCCGAAGGGCGGCATCCACGACGGCGGCAGGCTCGCCTTCGGCCCCGACGGCTACCTGTACGCGACCACGGGCGAGACCGGCGACCCCGGCCTCGCCCAGAAGCGCGACTCGCTCGCCGGCAAGATCCTGCGCATGACCGTGGACGGCGCCCCGGCCCCCGGCAACCCGTTCGGCAGCCTCGTCTACAGCTACGGCCACCGCAACGTCCAGGGGCTGGCCTGGGACCGCTCAGGGCGGCTGTACGCCTCGGAGTTCGGCGCGAACACCTACGACGAGGTCAACCTCATCAAGCCCGGCGCCAACTACGGCTGGCCCGAGGTCGAGGGGCGCGGCAACGACCCGCGCTACGTCAACCCGATCCTCACCTGGCCGACCTCTGAAGCTTCGCCGTCGGGCATGGCGTACTGGGACGGCTCGCTGTGGGTCGGCGCGCTGCGCGGCGCCCGGCTGTGGCAGATCCCGCTCTCCGGCGAGGGCGCGGCCGGTCGGCCGGTCGCCCACTTCACCGACCGGTACGGGCGCCTGCGCGCCGTGACCGCCGCCCCGGGCGGCGGGTTGTGGGTCGGGACCAGCAACAAGGACGGACGCGGCTCGCCCCGGCCGGGCGACGACCGCATCCTGTCGGTCACCACCCCCTAGCACCTGCCGGCCCGTAGCAGCTCGGCCGCCCCCGGCCTCACCCCGCCGAAGTGCGGCGGGGCTGACCGCGAACGGGCCGTGGGTCGGGAGAGGTCAGCCGGTGGCGGTGCAGGTCATCTGGGTCTGGGGGCGGTACTTGGTGGTCTGCTTCTCCTCCCGCTTGACCACCTTGCCGTCGTCGTGGAAGACCCGGGTCACATCGATCGTGAACCCCTGCTCCCCGGTGGAGGGCACGCAGTCGGCCGCCGAGCTGGTCTCACGCCGGAACGGCTTGAAGTCCCTGCGCTCCGACGCCACGGCCTCGACCTCGTCGAACCGCTTGGTGCTCCACAAGGTCACCGTCACGGTCGTGGCGGTGGTGGCCGCCTTGATCAGCACGCCGGACTCGGAGTCGTTGCGCCACTTCAGGTCGGTGTCCGGGTAGACGAGCGCGGCGTCGCGCCCGGCGGGGAAACGCTGGGTGAAGGAGTCGAGGGCCTGGTGCTCGACGTCCTCGAACCCGCTGAAGAACGCCGCGTTGTACATGGTCGTGGCGAACTGGGAGACCCCGCCGCCGACGATGTTCACCGTGCGCCCGCCGATGACCTGTCCGGCCTCGACGTACCCGTCCTCGACGGTCCGCTCGCCGATCACGTCGTTGAGCGAGAACGTCTCGCCGGGCTGCACGATGTGGCCGTCGAGCTCCTGCGCCATGCGCTGGATGTTCTTCGCCCCCGGCGTGCAGCACTCGAACGTCGTGTTGAAGGAGCCCACGCTCTCCTTGATGCCGAGCCCGCGGATCTTCTCGGTCTCGACCTCGGGGGCGACCGCGCCCAGGCTCACCGGGATGACCCGGTCGCCACCCTGGTCGAACATCTTCTCGGCGTGCCGGGCCAGCAGCTTGTCGTTCACCCCTCGGCCCGTACGGGCGGCCACCAGCACCGGCTTGCCGTCCACGATCTCGTAGGTGGCGTCACGCGGCTGCTGGGCGGCGTCCACGAGCCCGCTCTCCACGGAGGCCAGCACGGCCTTGGCGTCGAACTTGGGCACGAGCACACCGTCGGCGTCGGCGTTGAAGGTCAGGTTCGCGGCGATCATGGCCGGGGTGATCTGCGCCTGCTTGGCGCCCAGGCTCAGCGTGATGGGCCCGGAGACGGCCTGACGCGCCTTGGTCAGCGCGGCCTGGACGCTCTCCTCGGTGGTGACGGGCTTGGCCGGGCGCAGGGTGAGCGACACGTCGCCGCCGCCGCGCAGGAAGGCGTCGCTGATGCGCTTGACGGCGTCGGGCCGATCGAGCAGGACGCCGTCCTGCGGCTGGCGGACCTTGGGCTCCAGCTCGGAGAAGAACACCCTGCCCTCGTGCGAGCGTTTGTCGGCGCCCTCGGCCAGGCCCTCGACGGTCCTGGTGAGCTGGGAGGAGTCGATGCTGACCTTGGGCTCCAGCTCGGTCCTGCCGGTCAGCCCCTGCCAGACCTCCACCGGGCCGGGGAACCCGCTGGGCGCCTGACCGATCGTGCCGACCACGTCGAGCTCCAGCCCGGCCTCGTCGGGCTGGATGGTGTCCTTCTTGCCGCCGATGTCGGCCACGACGGGCTTGCTGAGCTTGGCGCCCAGCTCGGCGCGGAGCTTGTCGGCGGCCTGCGTCACGGTCAGCCCGCCGATGTCGACGCCGGCCACGTGGGTGCCGCGCAGCACGGAACCGGACATGAGCACGGCGGGCACGACGTAGGCCAGCGCCAGCAGGATCACGATGAACGCGAGTAACCCGGTGAAGAGCCTGCGCCGCCTGGGCGGCTCGGGTTCGTATTCCGGCGTCCGTCCAGGAGAACCGGACACGCCGAACACGGGGGCCGGCGGATCCTCACCCTTCATCGGCCACGGCTGCGCGGGCGGCGCCGCAGGAGGCAGCGCACCGCCAGAAGGACCGCCCGCAGCGCTCGGAGCTTGAGCCGGCCGTGGGGACTCCTGCCTGTCCTGCGGGCCGAAGATGTCCCGGGAGACGCCCGGGGGGAGACCTTCGATCCGCGGTTTCTTGGAGACGCCCGACGAGGGCATGGGCACCGAAGCGAACGGGTCGGTAGGCATCGGTCCGGCGTTTCGCACGCCTCAATCTCCTCCCGCTCCGCAGCCAAGTCTCAGGCAACAGTAAGGCACGGAGATCCGCGTATGTCACGGGAAATGGCTACGGAAGTGTGTCAACCTAGCCACCGGTAGCGATGTTCCGGACGACCGGCCGTTCCGTAACGCGGTCGCAGCCCGGCTTGACCCACCGCGCACAGGTGTTCCAGATAGCGGCGGGCGCTCACCCGCGACAGGCCCGTGAGCTCGGCAGCCTCGGCGGCCGACAGGTCGCGGCCCGCCTCCCGCAGGGTATCGGCCACCAGCGCGCACGTGGCCGCCGACAACCCTTTCGGCATGGGCGCACCCGTCTTGGGCGTGCCGAAAAGCCGGTCGAGGTCGTCCTGTCGCGCCTCGGGGCCGATGGCGGTCAGGCGCTTGCGGGTGTCGGCGTACTGCTGGAGCCGTTCGGTCAGGGCGGCGGCGGTGAACGGCTTGATGAGATAGTTGACCGCGCCGCCGCGCATGGCCTCCCTGACGGTGGCCACGTCGCGGGCCGCGCTGATCATGAGGACGTCCACGCCCGTGAGCGCCTTGAGCACCTCAATCCCCGACATGTCGGGCAGGTAGATGTCGAGCAGCACCAGATCGGGCCGGAGCTCGGCCACGGCGGCGAGCGCGTCGGCGCCGGTGTGCGCCATGGAGACCACACTGAAGCCGGGCACGCGGGAGACGTAGCCGCTGTGGATGCGCGCGACCATGAAGTCGTCGTCCACGACCAGCACCCGGATCATGGCCTCACCATCGCCCCGTCGTTCACGGGGGCCGCCGCCTTCGCGGGCAGCAGGGCGGTGAAGACCGCGCCGCCCGCGTTGCGCACGCGCACCCATCCCCCTCGCCGCAGGCACGCCTGCCGCGTCAGCGCCAGGCCGAGCCCGCGCGGGCCCGAGTGCGCGGCCTTGGTCGTGAACCCCTCCCTGAAGACCTCCTCCACCAGGTCGGGGGCGATGCCGGGGCCGGAGTCGCCGACCCTCACCCGCAACCCGTGTGCGTCGGCCTGCACCGATACCTCGATTGTGCCCTCAGCGCCGTCGAGAGCGTCGATGGCGTTGGCGACCAGGTTCCCGACGACGAGGACAGCGTCCTGCGGGTCGCCGAGCAGGCCCTCGGGCACGGCGGAGTCCTCCGACAACACCAGATTGGCGCCGCGCTCGGCCGCCTCGGCCGACTTGGCCAGCAGCAGGGCCGCCAGGGTGGGATCCTGGACGCGTTCGCGCAGGTCGGTGGCGTAGGTGCCGCGAGTGGTGCGGGTGATGAAGGTGATGGCCGCCTCGTGCTCGCCCAGCTCCAGCAGCCCGACGACGG
Source organism: Nonomuraea purpurea (assembly GCF_042650645.1). Lineage (NCBI taxonomy): Bacteria > Bacillati > Actinomycetota > Actinomycetes > Streptosporangiales > Streptosporangiaceae > Nonomuraea > Nonomuraea purpurea. Next base: position 49,697 of record NZ_JBHSBI010000005.1, on the reverse strand, counting down.
TGTGCATGCGGTTGGCGAACTCGTGGGCCTGGGCCCGCAGCGCCTCTGTCGCGCTGCTGGTGTCGTCGAGCTCGCGCGCCAGGCGTACCAGCTCGGTGCGGTCGCGCAGGGTGACGACCCAGCCTCGGTGCTGGCCGCGTACGGAGACCGGGGTGCGGTTGAGCACCAGCACGCGCTCGCCGTGCAGCACGACGCGGTCCTCGCCCGGGTCGGCGCCGCCGAGCACGTCGCGCATGCGCTCGGAGACGGGCATCTGGGTGAGGTCCTCCCCCACCTCGCCGAGCAGCTCGCGGGCGGCGTCGTTGACGAGCGTGACGCGGCCCTCCAGGTCGAGCGCCAGCACACCCTCCTTGACGCCGTGCAGCACGCCCTCGCGCTGCTCCAGCAGGGCGGCGATCTCGCGCGGCTCCAGACCGAACGTCTGCCTGCGCACCCGCGCGGTGATCACCGCGGCCAGCGCGAGCCCGGCCAGCAGCACCGCCAGGGCCGTCCAGAGCAGCGGCGGCAGCGCCTGGGCGACCTGGCTGATGACCGTGGTCTCCAGCACGCCGACCGAGACCAGGCCGATCACCTGGCCGTACTCGTCGCGGATGGGCGTCTTGCCCCTGACCGTGGTGCCGATCGTGCCCGTCTCGGTGCCGACCCAGCCCCTGCCCGTGGTGAGCACCACCGTGCCGTCGGTCGAGAGCCGCTTGCCGATCAGCGCGGTGTTGGGGTGGGCGTAGCGGATCTGCCGGTCGTTGGCGATCACCACGTAGTCGGCGCCGGTCTCCTGCTGCACGCTCATGGCCAGCGGCTGCAGCACGGTTTCCGGGTTGTTCAGCTTGAACGCCTCGCGCACCTGCGGGAGCCCGGCCACCGACTGCGCGATCGCCAGCGCCCGCTGCTGGTGCAGCGAGTCGAGCTGGTCGCGCGTGTGCTCGGCCCACACTCCACCGGTGCCCCCGATGGCGAGCAACACGATCACCATCTGGAGCACGAACAACTGGGTCCCGAGGGACGCGTCGCGCACCCTTCTCACAGGGCACATGGAAACAAACGCAGGTCACGTCCAGGTCGCGACCAATACGACCACTATGACGGCAAGCGCGCAAAGCCTCGACGGGAGCGCGAACACACTTCACGATCCCAGTTTCATAACCGTGAAAACACCCCCTGGAGTGATCATGCGCTTGCGCGTATTCGCCGCCTTGGCGACACTTTCTCTCGGCGCGCTGACAGGCTGCGGCGGCCAGTCGGGCACCTCCGCCAACGCCTCATTGCGGATCATGGCCCCGGCCGCGCCGGGCGGCGGCTGGGACCAGACCTCCCGCACGGCGGAGCTGGCGCTCAAGACCGCCGACCCGCAGCGCAAGGTCGAGGTGTTCAACGTGCCCGGCGCCGGAGGCACGATCGGCCTGGCCCAGCTCGCGGGCGAGAAGGGCAACGGCAACCTGCTGATGACCATGGGCCTGGTCATGGTGGGCGCCATCGAGCAGAACAAGTCGAAGGTCACGCTGACGGAGACCACGCCCATCGCCAAGCTGACCGAGGAGTACGAGATCGTCGTCGTCCCGGCCTCGTCCCCGTTCAAGACGCTGGCCGACCTGGTGGCCGCCTGGAAGACCGACCCGACGAAGGTGTCGATCTCGGGCGGGTCCGCCGGCGGCACCGACCACATCGTGGCCGGGCTGATGGCCAAGGCCGCGGGCGTGGACCCCAAGCAGGTCAACTACATCGCCCACTCGGGCGGCGGCGAGGCGCTGAACGAGCTGCTCGGCAACAAGGTCAGCGCGGGCGTCTCGGGCGTGGCCGAGTTCGCGGAGCACGTGAAGTCGGGCAAGCTGCGCGCCCTGGGCGTGACGTCCGCCGAGCGGATCCCCGGCCTGGACGCGCCCACGCTCAAGGAGGGCGGCCTGAACGTCGAGCTGGCCAACTGGCGCGGCTTCGTCGCCCCCGGCGGCCTGTCCGACGCCGACAAGAAGGCGCTGACCGACCTGGTGACCAAGATGCACGCCTCGCAGCCCTGGAAGGACGCGGTGGCCAAGAACGGCTGGATCGACTCCTTCCAGACCGGGCAGCAGTTCAGCGACTACCTGAGCGCCGAGCAGACCCGGGTCAAGGCCATCATCGCCGAGATGGGGCTCGTGTCCTGATGTCCCGTTGGTGGCGGCCCGAACTCGGGCTGGCGGTCGTGGTGCTGGCGCTGGGAGTGTTCGTCGTGGTCGGGACGCTGGACGTCTCGGCCGCGGCCTCCCAGCTCGGCCTCGGGCCGCGTTTCTTCCCCATGCTGGTGGGCGGGTCCATGGTGGTCATCGGCCTGTTCTACGTGATCGACGTGCTGCGCGGCGGCCGCGGCGAGCCCGAGGAGAGCGAGGACGTGGACGCGGAGGCGCCCGCGGACTGGCGCAGCGTCGGACTGGTCAGCGGCGTCTTCCTGGCCTTCACCGCGATCCTGAACGCCGTCGGCTGGGTCATCGCCGCGAGCCTGCTGTTCTTCGGCCTGTCGGTGGTGCTCGGAGCCGAGCACAAGCCCCGGGCCGCCGGGATCGCCGTGGTCATGGGCGTGGCGACGTACCTGCTGTTCGTCAAGGGCCTGGGCGTGACGCTGCCCGGCGGGCCCCTGGAGGGGGTGATCTGAGTGGACTCGCTGCAGCTCCTGCTCGACGGCTTCGCCGCCGCGCTCACCCCGGTCAACCTCATGTACGCGCTCATCGGCGTCACCCTCGGCACCCTGGTCGGCGTGCTGCCCGGCATCGGGCCCGCGATGACGGTGGCGCTGCTGCTGCCGATCACGTTCACGGTGCCGCCGGCCAGCGCGTTCATCATGTTCGCCGGCATCTACTACGGCGGCATGTACGGCGGCTCGACCACCTCCATCCTGCTCAACACGCCCGGTGAGTCGTCCTCGATGATCACGGCGCTGGAGGGCAACAAGATGGCCAAGCGAGGGCGGGCGGCCCAGGCGCTGGCCACGGCGGCCATCGGCTCGTTCGTGGCCGGGACGCTGGCCACGGCGCTGCTCGTGGTGGCCGCGCCGGCCGTCGTCAACATCGCGATCTCCTTCGGTCCCGAGGACTACTTCGCGCTGGCGATCCTGGCGTTCACGGCCGTGTCGTCGGTGTTGTCCCGCTCGATCGTGCGCGGCCTGGCCTCCCTGGGGCTGGGCCTGGTGATCGGGCTCGTCGGCATCGACCAGCAGACCGGCCAGGCCCGGCTCACGCTGGGCATCCCGCAGCTCCTCGACGGCATCGACGTGGTGATCGTCGCTGTCGGCCTGTTCGCCCTCGGCGAGGCCCTGTACGTGGCCTCCCGGCTGCGCCACGCCACCCCTGAGGTGGTGCCCGTCGGGCGGGCGTGGATGGGGGCCTCCGACTGGCGCCGCTCGTGGGCGCCCTGGCTGCGCGGCACCGCGCTGGGCTTCCCGTTCGGCGCGCTGCCCGGCGGCGGGGCGGAGATCCCCACGTTCCTGTCGTACGCGGCCGAGAAGCGCCTGGCGCACGGTGTGGCCCGCGAGGAGTACGGCAAGGGCGCCATCGAGGGCGTGGCGGGCCCCGAGGCGGCCAACAACGCCTCGGCGGCGGGCACCCTGGTCCCGCTGCTCACGCTGGGCCTGCCCACGTCGGCCACGGCCGCGATCCTGCTGGCGGCCTTCCAGCAGTACGGCCTGCAGCCCGGCCCGCAGCTCTTCGACCACAACCCTGGGCTGGTCTGGGCCATGATCGCCTCGCTGTTCATCGGCAACACGATGCTGCTGATCCTCAACCTGCCCCTCGCGCCGCTGTGGGCCCGCGTGTTGCGGATCCCGCGCCCGTACCTGTACTCCGGGATCGTGCTGTTCGCCGCCCTCGGCGTCTACGCGCTCAACGGCACGGTGGTGGACCTGGTCGTGCTGTACCTGCTCGGCCTGCTCGGGTTCGCCATGCGGCGCTTCGGCCTGCCGGTCGCCCCGGCCGTGATCGGCATGATCCTGGGCCCGATGGCGGAGATCCAGCTCCGCAGGGCGCTGGCCATCGGGGCGGGCGACGTGAGCGTGCTCGTCCGCAGCCCGATCGCCGTGGTGCTGCTGACGCTGTCGTTCCTGGCGCTGCTCATGCCGCTGTACAGAAAACTCGCGACACGACGGAAAATCACCTCACACGCCGAATAGTTTCTTCAAACGGCCCCGCCGACGTGTCCGCGTCGGCGGGGCCTGCCGGTTCTCCTACTCGCTCACCCCGAGCTTCTCAAGGATGAGCTGCCGCGCCCTGGCCGCGTCGGCCTTGCCCCTGCTGGCCTTCATCACCCCGCCGACCAGCGCACCGGCCGCCGCGAGCTTCCCGGAGCGCACCTTCTCGGCCGCGTCGGCGTTGTCGGCCAGCACCTGGTCGATGATCGCCGCCAGCTCGCCCTCGTCGTTGACGATCCGCAGCCCGCGCCGCTCGACCACCTCGTCGGGCCCGCCCTCACCGGCCATGACGCCTTCGAGCACCTCGCGGGCCAGCTTGTCGTTGAGCGCGCCGGAGGCGACCAGCTCGGTCACCCTGGCGATCTGCTCAGGGGTGATGGGCAGACCGGCCAGCGCGACGCCGGTCTCGTTGGCGCGGCGCGCCAGCTCACCCATCCACCACTTGCGGGCGTCGGCCGCCGGCGCGCCCGCCGCGATCGTGGCCTCGACCAGGTCGACCGCGTCGGCGTTGCGCATGGCCTGCATGTCGAGGTCGGACAGCCCCCACTCGGACTGCAGCCGCCTGCGCCTGACCGAGGGCAGCTCGGGCAGGGCCGCCTTCAGCTCGGCCACCCACGCCTGGTCGGGCGCGATCGGCACCAGGTCGGGCTCGGGGAAGTAGCGGTAGTCCTGCGCCTCCTCCTTGGACCTGCCGGACGTGGTGGTGCCGGTGTCCTCGTGGAAGTGCCGCGTCTCCTGGAAGATCTTCCCGCCCCCGGCGAGGATGGCCGCCTGCCGCTCGATCTCGCTGCGCACGGAGCGCTCGACGCTGCGCAGCGAGTTGACGTTCTTGGTCTCGGTGCGGGTGCCCCACTCGCCGGCGCCGCGCGGCATGAGCGAGACGTTGACGTCACAGCGCAGCGACCCCTCCTCCATGCGCACATCGGAGACGCCGAGCGAGCGCATGATCTCACGCAGCTCGGTCACGTACGCCCTGGCCACCTCGGGCGCCATCCGGTCGGTACCCGGGATGGGCTTGGTGACGATCTCGACCAGCGGGATGCCGGCCCTGTTGTAGTCGACGATCGAGTAGTCGGCCCCCTGGATGCGCCCGGTGGCACCACCCACGTGGGTGGACTTGCCGGTGTCCTCCTCCAGGTGCACCCGCTCGATCTCGATCCGCACGGTCTCGCCTTCGACCTCGACGTCGATGTAGCCGTCGAAGCAGAGCGGCTCGTCGTACTGCGAGATCTGGTAGTTCTTCGGCATGTCCGGATAGAAATAGTTCTTCCGGGCGAAGCGGCACCACTCGGCGATCGAGCAGTTCAGGGCCAGCCCGATGCGGATCGTCGACTCGATCGCCTCGGCGTTGGCCACCGGCAGAGCCCCGGGGAAGGCCAGGCAGGTCGGGCAGACCTGCGTGTTGGGCGGCGCCCCGAAGGCTGTCTTGCAGCCACAGAACATCTTCGACCTGGTGCCCAGCTCGACGTGCGTCTCCAGCCCCAGCACCGGCTCGAACCGCTCGAGCGCTTCGTCGTACGGCATGAGCGTACCGGCAGTCATAGTGAGGTCCTTAGTTCAGATCGTTGTATTTCACGCTATCGCTTCGGCACTCAGAGGAAGCCATGGCTTCTCAGCGCCTTCGAGGTGGTATCCACCCATTCGGCATAGGCGGGTAATTGGGCCAGCACGGCGAGATCGACATGGTCACCGGCGAAGGCGAAGTGCTCGTCGACCTTCCGGTGACCGACACCCGACAGCACAGTCCGCAGCACGGCCTTGGGATCGGAGATCCTTTCGACCTCACGCGGCTTGGCCGGCAGACGCCGGACGTCGGCGCCGGGAACGCGAGCCCAGACCTGCGCATCCGCCAGCAGCCAGGCCTCGGTCTCCTTCACCGGGATGAGAGGGATCACCTCCCTGCCCGCGTGCCGGTCGGCCTTGGCTCGCTCCCGATGATCGCTGTGCAGGAAGATCAGGTGGCAGTCGCCCGCCAACTCGTGGATGGCCTGCCGGATCCGTTCGTCGTCCTTGATCATCCGGCATGCGCTGTACTGGACCGCCTGCACGTCCACGGGACGGGGCGCATAGTCGGTCAAGGCGCGTAGCTGACGTCCGATGACCCGGCTGAGGAAGAGCACGTCGGTGTCTCCCTCGGTCACGAGCCCCGGCACAAGGGGCCGGCTCATGGCACCTGCCCCACGGCGCTCAGGTAGGTGCGGACCTGACGTGGGGACACAAAGGTCCCGGGTTCTCCCTCTTCACGCACCGGCTTGGCCACGGTCAGCCTGGAACGAGGATTCCCCCCGCCCGTGCGCCATGCCGAGTCGAGAAAGACCAGGGCTTCCGGAGCCGCCTGGTAGAGCGTCGACACCGCGACGGGCGAGTGAGTAGTGAGGATCACCTGCCGCCAGGACCTTCCCGACACCCCCACTCGCTGTGCGATCCGCTCCAGCAGCCGGCCGAGTCTGCTCGGGTGAAGGCCGTTCTCGATCTCCTCCACCATGAGCAGGCCCGACGACGACTGGTCGTAGAGCGCGGCCAGCAGCGCCAGCACCCGCAGCGTGCCGTCGGAGGCGAGTCTGCCCGGCAGGGGCTCGTGATCGACGAGGATGTCGAACGACCACTCCTCCTGCCGCTCGTCCAGCACCGGGCTGACGCCTGTCACGTCGGGCACCAGCGCGGACACGTCCACCATGAGGTTGTCCAGCTCGCCCGTGCCCTTCATCCTGCCCAGCACGGCGGCCAGATTGCCGGCGGTTTCCGTCAAAGGCCGACGGTCGTGGACGGAGGTCGGCCTTCGCATGGCCGCTGGGTCGGGCACGTGGAAATGCCAGTGCTTCACTTCGGCGGGCCACAGCTTCGAGCGAGCATCCAGCGGGTCTGTCGCCACCGACCAGCTCGCGTCGGTTCGGGCGGCCTCGATCCTCGCGCCGATCCGTCTCCGATCACCCTCGCGACCCACCTCGGCCACTGGCGCGATCGTGAACCGCGGGACGGAGCCCTGACCGACCGGCTGGTGGAACAGCTCCTGTGGCTTGCCTCTCCGCGCGTTGAGCAGCGGGTCGTCGTCCCGCAGCTCCGGATCACCGGCCGACAGGGCCGAACGTACGAACGCCAGCGCGTCCAGCAGGTTGGACTTGCCGCTCGAGTTCGGCCCGACCAGGGCGAGGAACGGCGGCACGTCGAGTTCGAAGTCCAGGAAGGACTTGAACCCGTCGATCTCGATTCGCGTGAGCATGCCGCCGTCCCCCTCTCTCCTCTACAGAGCCGGCGCCTTGGAGAGCAGGCCGCCGCCCCAGCGGCCCTCCAGCGCCTTCTCCACGGCCGCGCCGACGCGGTAGCAGCGGTCGTCGGCCAGGACCGGCGCCATGATCTGCAGGCCGACCGGCAGGTTGTCCTCATCGGCCAGGCCGACCGGCACCGAGATGGCCGCGTTGCCCGCCAGGTTGGACGGGATGGTGCACAGGTCGGCGAGGTACATCGCCATCGGGTCGTCGGCGCGCTCGCCGATCGCGAAGGCCGTGGTCGGCGTGGTCGGCGAGACCAGGACGTCGACCTGCTGGTAGGCGGCCTCGAACTCGCGGGAGATGACCGTGCGGACCTTCTGTGCCTGGCCGTAGTAGGCGTCGTAGTAGCCGCTGGACAGCGCGTACGTGCCGAGCATGATGCGCCGCTTGACCTCGGGGCCGAAACCGGCGGCCCTGGTCAGCGCCATGACCTCTTCTGCGCTGCGGGTGCCGTCGTCGCCGGCGCGCAGGCCGTAGCGCATCGCGTCGAAGCGCGCCAGGTTGGAGGAGCACTCGGAGGGCGCGATGAGGTAGTAGGCGGGCAGCGCGGTCGTGAACGACGGGCAGGAGACCTCGACGACCTTGGCGCCGAGCGACTCCAGAAGCTGCACGGCCTCGTTGTAGCGGGCCAGCACGCCGGGCTGGTAGCCCTCGCCGGCGAACTCCTTGACGACGCCGATGCGCATGCCGGCGACGTCGGCGTTCCTCGCGGCCTCGACCACGCCGGGCACGGGCGCGTCGATCGAGGTGGAGTCCATCGGGTCGTGCCCGGAGAAGACCTCGTGGAGCAGGGCCGCGTCGAGGACGTTGCGGGCGAAGGGCCCTGGCGTGTCGAGCGAGCTCGCGAACGCGATCAGCCCATAACGGGACGAGCCACCATAGGTCGGCTTCATCCCCACGATGCCGGTCACCGAGGCCGGCTGCCTGATCGAGCCGCCCGTGTCGGTGCCCGTGGACAGCGGCGCCTCGTAGGCGGCCACGGCGGCGCTCGAACCGCCGGAGGACCCGCCGGGCACCCTGGTCAGGTCCCACGGGTTGTGGGTGGCGCCGTAGGCGGAGTTCTCGGTGGAGGAGCCCATGGCGAACTCGTCGAGGTTCGTCTTGCCCAGGATGACCAGGCCGGCCTCGCGCAGCCGCGCGGTGACGGTCGCGTCGTAGGGCGGGCGCCAGCCTTCGAGGATCTTGGAGGCGGCCGTCGTCGGCATGTCGCGCGTGGTGAAGATGTCCTTGTGCGCGATCGGCACCCCGGCCAGCGGGCCGAGCCGCTCGCCCGCCCTGAGCCTGGCGTCGACGGCGCGCGCCTGCTCGATCGTCGTCTCGCGATCGACGTGGAGGAACGCCTTGACCTTGGGCTCCACCTCGGCCATGCGGTCGAGATGGGCCTCGGCCACCTCGACGGCCGACACCTCGCCACCGGCGATCATCGAGCCCAGCTCGGCGGCGGTCTTGCGGATCAAGCTCATGCCTCCTCCCCGAGGATGCGCGGCACCCGGAAGCGGTCGTCCTCGACGGCGGGCGCGCCGGAGAGCGCCTGGTCGGGCGTCAGGGACTGTCGCACCTCGTCGGCACGGAAGACATTGGTCAGCGGAAGCGCGTGCGACGATGGCGGCACGTCCTCGGCGGCGACCTCGGCCACCTTCGCGACCGCCTCGATGATGGCATCGAGCTGGGTGGCGTAGTGGTCGAGCTCGTCGTCGGTGAGCGCCAGCCTGGACAACCGGGCCAGGTGGGCGACCTCGTCGCGGGTTATGGCGGACATGAGTCGGTTAACCCGTTTCGTGGATGGAGTCTTTGGACACTGCCATCCTAGGGGGCCTCACGGAGCAGGCCCGAACCATTAAGCGGTCCGGCTGACCTCGGCCCTGTAGCCGTACTCCACGTCGGGCGCGGCCTCGTAGTGCTCGTGCAGCCACGCCGTCGCGTCCGCGGCCGGCATCGGCTCGCCGAACAGCCATCCCTGCCCCATGTCGCAGCCCATCTCGGCCAGGCGCATGGCGACTTCGTCGGTCTCCACGCCCTCCGCGACCGAGCGCAGCCCGAGCGAGCGCACCAGGTCCACGATGGAGCGGACGATCCGGTCGTCGTCCTCCGACTCGGCGATCCTGCGCACGAACGAGGCGTCGATCTTCACCTCCGACACCGCCAGCCGCTGCAGCCTGATCAGCGAGGAGTAGCCGGTGCCGAAGTCGTCGAGGGCCAGCGGCACGCCGAGCGTGGCCAGCGCCTTGATCGTCTCCTGGGTGTAGGCCTGGTCGCCGGTCAGGATGCGCTCGGTGACCTCCAGTTGGATGGCCCCCGGCGGCAGGCCGTACCTGGCCAGGCCCAGTTCGAGCTGCTCGGGCAGGGCGGAGTCGAGCAGGTCGCGGGCGGAGATGTTGACGGAGACCTGCGCCCGCAGCCCGGCGTGCCACCAGCGCGCGGCCTGGTCCAGCGCCACCTCGATCACGTACGCCGTGAGCTGCCGCATCAGGTACGACTGCTCGGCCAGCGGCACGAACTCCGACGGCGGGATCGGCCCATGGGCCGGATGGTGCCAGCGCAGCAGCGCCTCGACCCCGTGGACGGCGCCGTTGCCGAGGCCGACCTTGGGCTGGTAGTGCAGGCGCAGCTCGCGGTTGTCGATGGCGCGGCGCAGGTCGCCGAGGAGATTGAGGCGTTCTGGGGAGTTGCGATCTTTGTCCGGCTGGTAGAGCTCGACGCCGGTGCGTCCCTCCTTGGCCAGGTACATGGCCACATCGGCCCGCTGGAGCAGCAGTTCGAAGTCGGGGGCGTGGTCCGGGTAGAGCGCGATCCCGACCGAGCCGTCCACGTCAAACGTCATGCCCTCCAGGCGCACCGGCTCGGTGAGCGCGGCCCGCAGCCTGGCCGCCACCTCCCTGGCCGCGTGGGTGTCCCTGATCGAGGGCAGCAGCACGGCGAACTCGTCGCCGCCCAGCCTGGCGACCACGTCGCCGGGGCGCACCGAATGGGTGAGCCGGTGCGCGACCATCTGCAGCAGCCGGTCGCCCACCGGGTGGCCCATCGTGTCGTTGACCTCCTTGAACCGGTCGAGGTCCAGCAGGAACAGGCCGACCCGCTCGTCCTGGCGGGCCTCGGCCAGCGCCTCCTCGGTGCTGACGATGAGCATCTTGCGGTTGGGCAGGCCGGTCAGCTCGTCGTGCATGGCCTGGTGATCGCGGCGCATGGAGAGCGTGGCGGTGAAGTAGACGGCGGCCAGGGGTGCGACGAAGAGGGGCACGAGGCCGGGTGAGTGGTTCATGACCACGACGACCAGGGGCGCCAGGCCCAGCAGCCCGGCGTACACGAGGCTCTGCGGGCCCGAGGTGGACTTCAGCACGCGGGTGATCGAACGCCGTTCGTGCAGCGCGACCGCGCCGCTGACCAGGGTGGCCCTGACGGCGAAGTACGCGATTCCCGCCAGCACGATCGGCAGCACGTCGCCGCTGCCCGGCACCCACGGCAGGGCGGGGCTCGGCACGATCCCGAACATCCCCAGCACCACGGCCGCGGCCGTCAGCGCCAGCGTCGACTGGGCGATGTTGAACATGACCCGATGCCACGACTTGCGCGTCACCACGCCGTTCATGGCGACGGCGACGGCCTGCATCAGCACCGCCACGGGCAGCCCCAGGTGCAGCAGCACTGCGAACGTGAACATCGTGGACGGGTACGTGCCGCCCACGACCGTCGCGGACGACAGCATCACGGGCCTGAGCTCACCCAGGATCACCAGCACGGCCAGCATCCAGAACAGCGGCGTGCGGGCGAGTTCCACCAGCCAGCCCGGGTTCAGCCTGAGCATGGCCACCACCAGGGCGGTGAAGCCGATCACGGTTACGCCCGCGAGGAACGCCCACAACGGCGTGCCGACGCGTGGTCCTGTGTCGCGGGTGTCGGTTGGGTCAGTCATCGGTAACAGAACCCCCATTAGGTCACTATGGGAGGGTACGACCTTCACCCCACTTCGCGAAACCAAGCGCGTACGTTCCGTCACTTCTCCTTTCCGACATATACCCAAAAAGCACCCTAAGTAGCAAACCGTGCACGCTGCCGCACAACGGCGTGGGTTAGTCGCCCACGTCGTCCCCATTCGCCGTCTCCAGACCGGCCGTCCTGACTCTTCGGACAGCCACCCGTCTTGGACGCTTATGACCCGTGATCGGATGACCGATCCGACATGGGATCTTCGCCACTTTTCAAGAGGCGTGTAAGTCCCACGCCCCCAGGGGCCGGGGCGACTACGGTTGCGGGGTGATGGCGTGGCCCGCCGCCGCCTTGGGGCCCTCGTTCAGCAGGACCTCGAAGCCGGCCCCGTCCAGGATCGGCACCCCCAGGCTGACCGCTTTGTCGTACTTGGACCCGGCGTTCTCCCCCGCGATCAAGAACGATGTCTTCTTCGACACCGACGAGGCGACCTTCCCGCCCCTGTCGCTGATCGCGTCCGCGGCCGAGTCTCTGGTGTAACCCTCCAGCGTCCCCGTCACCACGAACGTCATGCCTTCGAGGATCTGCGGCCCCTTCTCGGGCGCGGGCTCGTCCTCCATGCGCACCCCGGCGGCCCGCCACCGTTCGATGATCTCGCGGTGCCAGTCGACCTCGAACCACTCTTTGATCGTCGCCGCCACCCGGGGCCCGATGCCGGCGACGGCGGCCAACTCCTCCTCGGAGGCGTTCATGATGGCCTCGATCGAGCGCATGGCGCCCGCCAGGTCGCGGGCGGTCGGCGGGCCGACGTGCCGGATCGACAGGGCGACCAGGAGCTGGGCGAGCGACACCTGCTTGGCCCGGTCGAGCTCCTCGATGAGCACGCGCGCGTTGGCGCTGGGTTCGCCGTCGAGGTTGGAGAAGAAGGAGACGACCTTCTGCTCGCCGGTCTTGGGGTCGATCTTGGGCAGCCCGCTGTCCTGGTCGCGGACGACGGACCTGATCGGGATGAGCTGGTCAAGCGTCAGGTCGAACAGGTCGGCCTCGGTGCGCACCACGGGCTCCTGCGGCGGGAGCGGCTGGGTGAGCGCGGTGGCCGCGACGTAGCCGAGCCCGTCGATGTCGAACGCGCGCCGTCCGGCCGCGAAGTAGAGACGCTCGCGGATCTGCGCTGGGCAGCTCCGCGCGTTGGGGCAGCGCAGGTCGGCGTCGCCCACCTTCTCGTAGGCCAGCTCCGTGCCGCACTCCGGGCAGCGCGTCGGCATGACGAACTCCCGTTCCGACCCGTCGCGCAGCGCCGTCACCGGGCTGAGGATCTCGGGGATGACCTCGCCCGCCTTGCGCAGCACCACGGTGTCGCCGATGAGCACGCCCTTCTTGGCCACGACGGCGGCGTTGTGGAGCGTGGCCCGTTCGACGGTCGAGCCTGCCACCAGCACGGGCTCCATCACCGCGTACGGCGTCACCCGCCCGGTGCGGCCGACGCCCACCTGGATGTCGAGCAGCTTGGTGTTGACCTCTTCCGGCGGGTACTTGAACGCGATCGCCCAGCGCGGAGATCGCGAGGTGGAGCCCAGCTCGCGCTGGGTGCGGAAGTCGTCGATCTTCACGACGACCCCGTCGATCTCGTACGGGGGGTCGTGGCGGTGCTCCCGGTAGTACTCGATGAACTCGCCGACCCCGTCGAGCCCGGGAACCACCTTGTAGAGATCGCTGACCGGCAGGCCGAACTCGCGCAGCCGGTCGTAGACGTCGGACTGCGCGCGGGGCTCGGTGGCGCCCTCCCAGATGCCGATGCCGTGCACCAGCATTCGCAGCGGCCGCTGGGCGGTGATGCGCGAGTCTTTCTGGCGCAGCGTGCCCGCCGCGGAGTTGCGCGGGTTGGCGAAGGGCGGCTTGCCCTGCTCGACGAGCTGCTCGTTGAACTTCTTGAAGTCTTCGACCGGGATGTAGACCTCGCCGCGCACCTCGACCAGGCTGGGGACGTCGTCGCCGTGGAGCCGGTGCGGGACGCCCTTGATCGTGCGGACGTTGGCCGTCACGTCGTCGCCCGTGCGCCCGTCGCCCCTGGTCGCGCCCCGCTCCAGTTTGCCGTCGCGGTAGACCAGCGCGATCGCCACCCCGTCGATCTTGAGCTCGCACAGGTAGGGGCCGGGCTCTCCCTCGGCCAGCCGCTCGGCCCTGGCCGTCCAGGCGGCCAGGTCGGCGTCGTTGAAGGCGTTGTCGAGGCTCTCCATCCGGTTCAGGTGCACGGCCTCGGCGAAGTCGCCCGAGACCGGCGCGCCCACCTTCTGCGTGGGCGAATCGGGCGTCCGGAGCGACGGATGGGCCTCCTCCAGCGCGAGCAGCTCTTTGAACCACCCGTCGAACTGGGCGTCGCTCACCGTCGGCTGGTCGAGCACGTAGTAGCGCAAGCGGGCCTCCTCGACCAGCTCGCTCACCTCGGCATGCCGCTTGAGCGCGGCCACGGGCACGCCCCCGGTCTGCGCCTCACTCACGGCTGGCCCCCTTCCATCCGACGTCCCGTGCAAACGCTACCGCGCGAAGGAGAACCCGCCTCACGACCCGCTTTCCGGATCCTCCCTGAGCACCTGGGCCGCCTTGCGGCAGGCCGCCAGCGCCGCGCGCGCGTACCCGGGCGTGGCCCCTGCCAGCCCGCACGCGGGGGTCAGCGTGACCTGCGCGGCCAGCCGGTCGGGCGCGAACCCGAGCCGCCGCCACAGCTCCAGCGCGGGCTTGGCCACCACGCCGGGGCCGGGCAGCCGGGTGTCGGTGCCGGGCACGACCCCCAGGAAGAACGCCAGGCCCGCCTCGACGGCCTCGCCGAGCGCGTCCTCGTCCCTGCGCCGCAGCAGCGCGGCGTCCACGGAAACCCCGCGCACCCCGGCCCGCCGCAGCAGGTCGAACGGCGCCGACGGCGCGCAGCAGTGGACGATCGGGGCCTCGAACGAGCGCAGCGACTCCTCCACCCGCCACTCCTCGACGGCGGCCAGCCGCCCGAACCCGGAGGCCGTCGGCACGGTCCCGGCCAAAACCCCGGGCAGCCCGGGCTCGTCGAGCTGCAGCACGATCTCCGTCACGCCGGGCAGCCGCCGCCGCACCTCGGCGCAGTGGTCGGCCACGCCCTGGGCCAGGGAGGCGACGAGGTCGCGTACGGCGCCCACGTCGGAGAGCATCTTGTCGCCGTGCTTGAGCTCGATCGCCCCCGCCAGCGTCCATGGCCCGCAGACCTGCAGCTTCAGCGGCCCGGCGTAGTCGTGGCCGATCTCCTCCAGCCCGTCCAGATCCCGCCGCAGATGATCGACGGCCCGCTGGTGGTCGCGCCCCGGCCGGTCGGCCAGCCGCCACCCGGAGGGTTGCACTTCGACGGGCAGATCGACGAGCAGCCCGGCCGTCCTGCCCACCATGTCGGCCCCGACGCCCCTGCCGGGCAACTCGGGCAGATACGGCAGCCCGGGCGCCTCCCCGAACACAACCCTGATCGCTTCAAGGTGATCCTCGCCCGGATGCGCGCCGATCCCAGTCGCTTCCCACGTAGACATGGGGACAAGCGTAGGCTCTGGCGAATGGAGCTCACCAAATACACTCACGCGTGCGTACGCCTGGAGAAGAACGGCAAGGTCCTGGTGATCGACCCGGGCTCGTTCACCGACGAGCCGGTGCTGGACGGCGCCGACGCCGTGCTCATCACCCACGAGCATTTCGACCATGTGGACGTCGCCAAGCTCAAGGCGGCCTCGCCCGATCTGGAGGTCTGGACGTGCGAGGGCGTCGCCGCTCAGCTCGCCGACGTGCCGGCCAAGATCCAGGTGGTCCGCCACGGCGACGACTTCGAGACGGCCGGTTTCCGGGTGCGGGCGTTCGGCGAGTGGCACGCCAAGAACCACCCCGACCAGCCCATCGTCCAGAATGTCGGGTTTTTGGTCGACGATGAGGTCTTCTACCCGGGTGACGCCCTGACCGTCCCGGAGGCGGAGGTGCCCACCCTGTTGGTCCCGACCGGGGCGCCGTGGCTGAAGCTCATGGAGATTGTTGAATATCTCCGTACGATCCGGCCGGCACGGGCGTACTCCACCCACGACGGTCTTTACAGCGACATCGGGCTGCGTTTGGTCGACAACTGGCTGAAGATGGAGGCGGACCGGCAGAACGCCGACATGCGCCGCCTCCAGATCGGCGAGCCGATCACCCTCAGCTAGCCGAGACGATCGTCGCCGAGCCGACGACCGTGGCCCCCGAGTAAAGGACGGCGGCCTGGCCGGCCGCGACCCCCGTGGCCGGGCGGTCGAGGTCGATGCGCAGGCCGCCCTCGGCCTCGGCGTAGCGGCAGCCGTAGACCTCGCCGTGCGCCCGAAGCTGGACGGTCAGCTCGCCATCGGCGGACGGGCCGTTCCAGACGGGGCTGCCGCACGTGATCGAGGTGACCTCCAGCGCCGAGCGCGGGCCGATCGTGACCGTGTTGGACACCGGCTCGATCGACAACACGTAACGCGGCCGGCCGTCGGCGGCGGGACGGTCGATGTGCAGGCCCTTGCGCTGGCCGATCGTGAACCCGTGGGCGCCCTGATGGCTGCCGACGACCGCGCCGCCCTGGTCGACGATGGGCCCCTCGGCCGCGCCGAGCCGCTTGGCCAGGAAGCCGCGCGTGTCGCCGTCGGCGATGAAGCAGATGTCGTGGCTGTCGGGCTTGTCGGCGACCGTCAGGCCGCGCCTGGCGGCCTCCGCGCGCACCTCGACCTTGGTCGAGTCGCCCAGCGGGAAGATCGCGTGGCCGAGCTGCTCGCGGGTCAGCACGCCGAGCACGTAGGACTGATCCTTGCCCTGGTCGACGCTCCTGGACAGGACACCGTCGACCAGCCTGGCGTGGTGGCCGGTGGCGACCGCGTCGAAGCCGAGGGCCAGCGCCCGGTCGAGCACCGCCGCGAACTTGATCTTCTCGTTGCACCGCAGGCACGGGTTGGGCGTGCGGCCCGCCGCGTACTCGGCCACGAAGTCTTCGACCACGTCGCGCTGGAAACGCTCGGCCATGTCCCAGATGTAGAACGGGATGCCGATCACGTCGGCGGCGCGGCGCGCATCGCGAGAGTCCTCGATCGTGCAGCAGCCCCTGGCTCCCGTGCGGTGGGATTGGGGGTTGGCCGACAACGCGAGGTGCACACCAGTGACGTCGTGACCGGCCTCGGCGATCCGGGCAGCGGCCACGGCGGAGTCGACGCCGCCCGACATGGCGGCAAGCACACGCAGTCCCATGACCTTTCCAGCGTACTGTCCGGCGGGGAGTGCACGACCATGGCGCCGGTCTGGGAGTATCGGGCCATGCGACTGTTCGGGCGCAAGGACGCACAGGAAGACGAGGCCGGCGACGGCATAGCCGAGTTCTGGACGTGGTGGCAGGAAACCAGGCCACGGCTCGACTCGATGGTGGCCGGCGGCGCGGCCGAGGGGCTGGAGGAGCTGCTCGCCCCCGCCGTGGCCGCGATCCACTCCGACCTGGTCTGGGAGGTGGCTCCCGGCAGGAACGCGGCGCACGCCCTGGTGGTGACGGCCGCGGGCGACGCGGAGCTGCGCTCGCTCGCGCACCGCTGGGCCATGGCGGCGCCCGAATCCGACATGCTGTGGGAGTTCCATCCCTCGCGGCGGGCCAATCCGCAGGCGCTGGAGCTCACGCTGGACGTCGGCGGCTACGAGTTCGCGCTCGACAAGCTGATGTTCGGCCTGCGGGTGCCGCGCGACCAGCCCAGGGTCGACGTGTCCGCCTACCATCCGATCTTCGGCGAGCTCGACGACGAGACCAGGATGGAAGCCACGCTGCTGGCCCTCGACTGGCTGCTCGGCGAGGACGACGTGGCCAGGTGGGTGGGCGAGATCACGCCGGCCACGTTCCAGCCGATCGACGCCGTGGCCGCCGTGCACCTGCCCGCCGTGGTGGCCGACCTGGCCTCCGGCTACCAGGATGAGGAGTGGGTGCTGCTCGAAGGCCAGACCGGCAGCGGCGCGCCGCTCGTCGCCACGGCCCGTCACCCCCTGCGCCCGGTCGACTACCCGCTCTTCGACCAGCACATCGCGATCACGCTCCCGTACGCCCACCGCGACGAGAACGGCCTGCCCGTCGGCGACTCGCTGACGGCGCTGCGCGACTTCGAGGAGCGGCTGGCGGCCCGCCTGCTCAAGCTGCGCGGCGACGCCGTGCTGGCCGCGCACCTGAGCGCCGAGGGGCACCGGATCATCCACGTGTACGCCGACCCGACAGGCGATGCCGCGATCCACGCCAAGGAGCTGATCGTGAGCTGGGAGGAGGGCGAGCCGCGCGTGGACGTGGCCACCGACCCCTCGTGGTCGGCCGTGCTGGCCTTCCTCAGCTGAGCCCGGCCCTGCGGGCCCGCTCGACGGCCGCGGGGAGCACCTCGATCAGGCGGTCGACGTCGTCGCGGGTCGAGGTGTGCCCCAGCGTGAACCTGAGCGACCCGCGCGCCGCCGCCTCCTGCGCCCCCATGGCCAAAAGCACGTGGGACGGCTGCGACACACCCGCCGAGCAGGCCGAGCCCGTCGAGCACTCCACGCCCTTGGCGTCGAGCAGCATGAGCAGGGCGTCTCCTTCGCAGCCGGGGAAGGAGAAGTGGGCGTTGCCGGGCAGCCGGTCTTCCGGGTCGCCGTTGAGCACGACGCCGGGCACGGCCTGGCGGACACGCTGGATGAGCTCGTCGCGCAGCGACGTCAGGCGGCGGGCCAGGGCCTGTTGCTCCTTGACCGCGGCGCTGACGGCGGCGGCCAGGCCGGCGATGGCGGGCGCGTCGAGCGTGCCGGAGCGGACGTCGCGCTCCTGACCCCCGCCGTGCTGCACCGACACCGGCGTCAGCCCTCTGGCCAGCAGCAGCGCGCCGACCCCCATGGGGCCGCCGACCTTGTGCCCGGTCAGCGTGAGCGCGTCGACCCCCGAGCCGGCGAACGACACGGGCAACTGCCCCACGGCCTGGACGGCGTCGGTGTGGAACGGGATGCCGTGATCATGGGCGATGGCGGCCAGCACGTGGACGGGCTGGACGGTGCCGACCTCGTTGTTGGCCCACATGACGCTGACCATGGCGACACCGTCGGGGTCGCGCTCGACGGCGGCCCGCAGCGTGTCGGGGTGGACCCGGCCGAGCTCGTCGACCTCCAGCAGCTCGACCTCCGCGCCCTGGCTGTCGGCCAGCCAGTGGGTGGGGTCGAGCGCGGCGTGGTGCTCGACCGAGCTGATCAGGACCCGCCGCCTCGGCCGGCGCGCCCAGTAGAGGCCCTTGATGGCGAGGTTGTCGGCCTCGGTGCCGCCGGAGGTGAAGACGACCTCGCTCGGACGGGCGCCCAACGCGTCGGCGATCGTCTCGCGTGACTCCTCGACGACCCTGCGTGCCCGGCGGCCGGCCGCGTGCAGCGAGGAGGCGTTGCCGACCTGTTTGAGCTGTTCCGTCATGGCCTCGATTGCTTCGGGCAGCATGGGCGTGGTCGCCGCATGGTCAAGGTAGGCCGACGGTCTGGTCACGCCATCAGGGTATCTCGTTTGCGACTGTACCGTCCGGACGGTACAGTCGACGCATGCGAAAGGACGAGTTGTTGGACGCGGCGGAGGAGCTCCTCTGCGACCAGGGCTCGGCCGCGCTCACCCTGGCCGCCGTAGCCGACCGCGCCGGCGTGAGCAAGGGTGGGCTCCTGTATCACTACGGCTCCAAAGAAGCCCTGATCAAGGGCATGGTGGAGCGGTTGATCGACGATTTCGACGAGCTGGTGTCCACCCAGCCCGGCCAGACCTACACCGAGCGCTACCTCGGCGCCACGCTGGCCGCCGTCCGGTCGGGCAGGCTGCGACGATGGGCGGTCGTCACGGGGGCGTCCGGCAACCTCTTCCTGCTCGCGCCGCTGCGTGAGGCGATGGCCCGATGGCACCGCGAGGAGCTGGGCGAGGAGCCCGACCCTCGGGCGTCCCAGATCGTCCGGCTCGCCTGCGAGGGGCTGTGGGACGTGGCCAGCCACGATCCCGAGCTCAACAGCGAGGACGATCTCCAGGAGCTGGAGAGCCGCATGAAAGCGCTGCTCAAACCGCGGCCCTCCTGACCTTCCTCCGACTGAATCACCGCCACGTCCCGGCCCTCTGACTGGCCGGGGCGTCGTGCTGTCCCCGCCCTCCCCCTGAACCCTCTACACCTCCGCGCTGCCGCACTGCGGCACTGCGGCGGGCTGAGTGCGCCCGATTTATCACGAAATATCGCAATACGCGAGAACACGAAAGGTAGATGCCCTATGACCCGCGAGCTGAGGAACGCGCGCCACGGCGCGGTCCTCACCTTCGTCCTTGCCGGCCTGATGGTGGGCACGATGACCGTGCGCATCCCCGCCCTGACCGACAAACTCGGCCTGTCCGAGGCCACGGTGGGCTCGATCCTGCTGGCATGGGGCCTGGGAGCTCTGGTGACCATGCAGTCCATGCGGCGCGTCATGGCGCGCGTGGGCAGCCGCGCGGTCCTGCGGGTCGGCGGCCCGCTCACGGCGATCGGCCTGCTAACCGTGGCCTTCGCCCCCAACCTCCCGGTGCTGCTGGCGGCCGTGGTGCTCTTCGGCATGGCCTTCGGCATGGTCGACATCGCCATGAACGCCCAGGGGTCGACGGTCGAGCAGGCGCACGGACGTCCGCTGATGAACGGCATGCACGCGGGCTGGTGCGTCGGCGCCATCACCGCGGGCGCGCTGGGCAGCCTGGCGATCGCGGCCGGCCTGTCGTTCACCGCCAACGTGGCGCTGATCGGCCTGGTCTCGCTGCCGGTCATGGCCCTGATCGGCCGCACGTACCTGAACGAGCCCCCGGCGGCGCCGACCGCGACGGCGGCCCGGCGGCGCATGCCGACGATCGTCTACCTGCTCGGCGCGATCATGTTCTTCGCCTTCATGGTCGAGGGCGTGGTGGCCGACTGGAACGGCCTGTACCTGCGCGACGAGCTCGGCGCCCCGGAGGCGCTGGCGGCGCTCGGCTACCCGGTGTTCGAGGTGGGCATGCTGGTCGCCAGGCTGACCGGCGACCGGCTGCGGGAGCGGTTCGGGGTGCGCGGCATGCTGACGGTCTCCGGCGTGGCGACGGCGGGGTTCTTCGCGGTCGTGCTGGCGGCGCCGACGGCCCTGGTGGCGGTGCTGGCGATGTTCTTCGTCGGGCTCGGCGTGGCCACGATCTCGCCGCTGACGCTGTCGCTGGCCGGCACCGCGACCGACTCCCCCGGACCCGCGATCGCCCAGGCGGGCGCCATGGGGTACGCGGGCCTGCTCCTCGGGCCCGTGGCGATCGGCTTCGTGTCGGACGCCACATCGCTGCGTACCGCGCTCGGCGTCGGCGTCCTGCTGGGCGTGCTGATCGCGCTGGCCTCCCGGCTCCTCCCCCGCCCCGGCCCGGCCGAGGTCACCCCGCTGCCCGCCAGGGAGGCGACCGACATCGCGGCCTGAGATAGATCTTGAGCGGAACGTGCCCTTCGATACGGTCTTCGCCCAGGAGGCGCTTCGCGCGAAAGGTCTCAGGCTGTGTCGTTTGGGGGGCGCGGCCCCCCAAACCCCCGGCTCTACAAGCGCGGTCCTCGCGGAGGGGGCGCTTCGCGCTTGGGAGCTCGGGCTGCGACATTGGGGGGCACAGCCCCCCAAACCCCCGCCGAAAAGCCGCTTCGCCGACTCGTCAGGCGAGTACCTCCCTCAAATCTGCTTTGTCCGACCGGGCCAGGTTGGGCTGGCCCTCTTCGCCGTCCGATTATCTGAGCTCGCCTTATCGGAGGTGGCCCATCAGAAGGGCGGTCCACTGCGCGTCTGCCACCTTGGCGGGCCACGGGTCGCTCACCCTGATCACGTCCGTTTCCTGCTCGCGGAGCGTCCAGCGGATGAACCGCAGGCCGCCCGCCTGGCGCAGTTCGTAGAAGCTGCCCGTGCAATCGCACGTCCATCTGAGAACTCGCCCGTCGAACAGCCACCGGTCCGGAGCGGTCCAGTTCAGGCGCTCGCAATGCGACGTCGGCGGACTGACGTGAGGGCTCAGGCAGCGCGGCGGCCTGTCGCCCCGGCTGATCCACCCGGCCCCTCCTGCCTCCCCGGTCGGCGGCGTCACACCTCCACCTCGCAGGCCGGCACGGCGAAAGCACCGTCCGGCGTGTCCTCCGCAGTGAACACCTCGGCCCAGACCACGGTCCCGCCGAAGGGCTCCTGGCCGATTCCCCACCGCGCCGACACCTGCTCCACCAGCCACAGACCACGCCCATGACAGTCCCCGACGCCAGCCTTACGGGGCCGAGGAACGGTCAACGCCCCCTCGTCGATCACCTCGATACGGGCCAGCGCGTCACCGATCGCTGCCACCCCCACGACGATCAAGCCGCCCGGCCGCGCCGATCGCGTGTGCACGACGGCGTTGCCCGCCAACTCGCCTGCCACCAGTTGCGCATCGTCCACACTCCGGTGCCCCGCCGCCGTCAGCACCTGCCCGACGAAACGCCGCAGCAGCGGCACCGAACATTCCACTCCCGGGACCACCATCTCCGCGAGAAACCGTTCGCTCACCGCGTCACCTTCCAGATCCGGATGCCGGAGTCGCCGACGTCCGCCCGTTGATGAATGTGCGGCCCCTGCAAGCGGGTCAAGCAGGGGCCGCACGCCCTGGCATGGCGGCAGCCGTCATCCCGCGACGGCATCACCAGGGCAGGATCGACCGGCCGAGGGGGAAGGACCCCGGCCAGCCGTAAGGCCTTACGTCAACGGCTCTGCCTAGCCGTCCGACAGCCGGTCTCGCTCTCCGCCGTCACTGGAACTCCGTGGGGACGTCCCCGTGAATGGCCAGGTACTGACTCCGGTAAAGCCGTTCGATCCGCAGCGCCGCCGTCTCCACCGCCGTGGCCGGACACGAGGTGTACCTCCACCGCGACCGCTCATCCAGGCCGTTCACGCACCAGCGGAAGCGCCAGCCCTCCGCCACGCACTCGCACCACACCGTCAGCCCCACCGACCAGATCCCCACCAGCGCGATCCCCTCGCACGCTGAGATGCGGGACTCGATGCCGAGATGCCGCAGATGGTCCGCCATCTGACGGGCCAGGCCTTCCGCCGGGCACGATGCGCTTCCAGTCGGCGCACTGTGGAGCCAGCCATGCATTTCCCTGCCTCTCCTAACAGATCAATTCGAGCCACCTTTTGGCGGTGGAACGCGATGAACTGAACCCGATGTGAGTTCCGCCATCCAGGAGTAGCGTGACCAGTGCAAAGAGCCAGTTCTAGGGGCTAGCTGGTGACCAGGAGTTCCTGTTGTTGACCTACGAGGGTCAACAACGGTCAATGCAGGTCAGGGCGGTGGGCGCTTTATGGGCACACGGTTTGGCGAGATATTGCGGGAAATGCGGGGCAACATGCCGGTGCGCGCACTCGCAGCTCACGCGCATATTTCCCCCAGCTATGTGACAAAACTGGAGAAGGGGGTAAAACTCCCGACGCCGGAGACTGCCGCCTCTATAGACCAAAGATTGAACGCTGGCGGCAGGCTCATCGATGCTCTTGATGAGGATGTGACTCAAGGGCGAGATGCAGAGTTTTGTACGCTTTCCAGCGAGATGCATCACACGCATACTCTTAACCAAAGAGACCTGTATCGCGCAAGCAGGGAGCAAGCCACGGAACGCCGCCGACTACTCCAAATAGCCGCCGGGCTCGGAGCGCTGGGACCGGCCGAGGCCCTCCGCCAGCTCATCGACCTCAGCATCCCCGTCTCGCGATCAGTCGAGGACTGGGAGCTGGCGTGCGCGGACCACCTTCACGCCATACGCAATCGCCCACCAGCGCAAGCACAGCACGACCTGCACATCGATCTCCTAGCCGCATTGCGTCAGGCGAAGCAGATCACCGCGCAGTTCGGGCCGGATCACCCCCAGGCCGGTGACATGTATCGAGTGCTGGCCGCGCTGTCCACTCTGAACGCCAACGTGCTGACGCGGTTGGGGAAGTACGGGGAGGCGCTGCGCTGGTGGAGCACGGCTCGACGGCAAGCCGACGTATCCCGTGACCTGCATCTCCAGTTGGGGGTCCGCGCGACCGAAGCCGGGATCGGCCTCGGCAGTGGACAGCGCGCCCCCGAAACCGTCCTACGCCTGGTGGAGAGTGCGGACAGGATCGTGCATCAGGCACCACACACCTACGGGGCGGCCTTGATTGACGTCGTGCGGGCTCGAACCCTGAGCATGCTCGGTCGCCACGTCGAGGCAGGAGACGTGCTCGACGGTATCCGCGACCGGCTGGAGACGGGCGGCCTGCCAGTCAGCATCATGCCCGAGTACTGGCGACATGGGCAGCTCACCTATGCGCAGCTGTGGGTGTCTGCGGGCGCGGGGCGAGAAGAACAAACGGCCGAGGCACACGCTCGGGTGTTGGCCATCAGCGGGGACTATCAGTACACCGCCAACGCGCAGCTGCTTACGGCGCTGTGCCTGGTGGTGAGCGGCGGTGTGGACCGGGGTGTGCAGCAGGCGACCGCCGTCTTGGACGGCATCGAACCGACCTACCGGACGAACGCCATCGCACAAACCACACGCATGGTTTTGCGGGCGGTGCCGTTGGATCAACGGGACCGGCCGATAGTTGGGGATCTGCGGTCCCTGCTGACCATTGAGCAAGGCAAGTCGTGACGCCCCTGCCCAGCAAAAGGGCAGGGGCGTCACGGAGACCTCCGCTCTTCTCGGCTCTCGTCAAGGCTGGAAGGCTGGGAGCCAAGCTCGCACAGAGGAAGTACTCCCGAGTTGCGTGATCGGGCCGTGCAGAGGGTGTTCGAGTTATGCGGCGTGGGTGTCGGTGCCACGCAGGATGTACAGGTCATCGCCGAACACGGCCGAGATCTGGAGCTGCCCACCGAGGGCCCGCACGTAGCGGGCGATGGCCTCCACGGTGGACACTTCACCGCGTTCGACCTGGGAGACCCGGCTCTTAGTGGCTCCCATCAGGTCAGCGACCTCGGCCTGTGACAGGCCCAGGCTCTTGCGCCGTTCGGCCAGCCGGTATCCATCGATGTAGGCCTGATTACGCCGCCGGGCCTCAGCCACGACCTCCTCACCGCCGGAGGTGGTCACGATGTCGGCACGGACGTCGCTCCACTTGGGAAAATTCGTCATCGGTCCTTCTCCTCCGCCTCGCGTTCGGTCAGGTACTCCGCTCCCCCACCCCAGAAGTGTGGCAAATCCTTTACTTGGAGAAGCGTCACAACGCCGAATTCGAGGAGACGTGGCGCTAGGTCTGCGAGGCCGTCCAGCACACGAGGAGTTCATCCGCACCATTGAGGAAGGAGAGGTGGCGTGCTCACCTGCGGCCAGCGCCGCCGACATCGCGGCCTGAGACCATCAGGGCATGGACCTTGACAGGAACGTGCCCTTCGACGTCGAGGCATACGTCGCCCGCGTACGATCGTCCCCCTGCTTCATCTGCGCCATCGTGGCCGGCGACCCCGCCTACACCCTGGAGCAGATCGTCTACGAGGACGACCGCCACCTCGCCTTCCTGGCCCGCTACCCCACCATGCCCGGCTACCTGCTGGTCAGCCCGAAGCAGCACATCGAACACGCCGTACGCGACCTCGACGAGGACGCCTACCTCGACCTGATGCGCGTGGTCAGGAAGGTCACGCTGGCCGTGGAGTCGGTCGTCCCGTCGGAACGCACGTACCTGCTCTCACTCGGCAGCCAGCAGGGCAACGCCCACCTGCACTGGCACATCGCCCCGCTCCCACCGGGCACCCCGTACGAACGGCAGCAGTTCCACGCGCTCATGTCCGAGCACGGCGTGATCCCCTGGACGCAGGCACAGGCCGAGGACCTGGCCGCCCGCGTCCGGCAGGCACTGGCGTAGCGGCTGATCCGGACAGGCTTCTGATCGGCGTTCACAACTTCGCGGCCGAGTCGCCGCGAGCGGGCGAAGAGGCACAGCGGCCGAGCGCTCGGGCCACCACTGAACTCCCAGGACGAACCAATCCAATTTTGGACGCATCCAAATATGTACGCCACCCCCGGCGAAACTCACTACTCCGGAAGGAACCCGATGCGAGTCCTCCCCCTCCTGGCTGCGGGCGCCACTTTGTTCGCCGCCCCACTCCCCGCGCAGGCCGCCACCGGCTCGGCCACCGGCCTGACCCAGGTAGCAAGCTCGAGCGCCCAGCGCGCGGCCGCCGCCTGGCCCTCCTGTGTGAAAGCCACCCGCACCAAGCTGAACAACAAGGGTTGGTCCGATCCCAAGTGGCAGGTCCGGGTGGAGAACCGCTGCGCCCGCACGACCAAGTACGCCATCGTGCGCGACCGGCAGTCCGACTTCGGCTATGTTTCGGTCGCCTCAGGCAAGTCCCACTATCGCAACATCGGCAAGTACTCCTTCGGGCACAGCGCCTCCGAGCCGGATGGCGTGAAGATCTACTACCGGGGCACCCGCTACACGAAGCGCTTCTGAGTCAAGGGCGGCCAGCACGAGCAACCTCTGCCGAGGCGCCCGTAAACCGGCCGCCGTGAACAACGGCCCGCCGACGACGATCGCCAACGCGTACCCGGAGATCAACGAACCCGCGACCGGGATGGACACCTTGAGCCCGCTTGCGATCGCGGGCAGCAGACCCGCGATCACGAAGGCACTCGCCGCCAGTGCCATCAGCGCGACGCGTGGCACCGCGCCGGCCTGTCGCGCCGGCGCGGCCGCGGCCGTGGTCATGCGGCGCGCAGATGGGCCACCGCGGCGGCGATGCGCGCCAGCCGGCCTCCCTGAAATCGTGCGGCCACCAGCAGTTCTTTACTCGGCTCGCCCTCACCGGAGATGTTGCTCAGCCCGTAGGGGTTGCCGCCTGCCGCGTGGATGATGTCGTAGTCGACATAACCGGTGGGGACGATGATCGAGCCCCAGTGGTAGGCCACGTTGTACACAGACAGCAGCGTGGACTCCTGCCCGCCATGCCGTTCGCCCGTGCTGGTGAACGCGGTGAACGGCTTGCCGGCGAGATGACCGGCTTCCCAGATGCCTCCCGTCGTGTCGAGGAAGGTCTTGAGCTGCGCGGCGATGCTGCCAAAGCGAGTCGGGGTGCCGAAGCCGTAGCCGTCGGCCCAGATCAGGTCGTCGAGGGTGGCGACCGGCACGTTCGTGGTCGCGTCGAGGTGCGCCCGCCAGTCGGGGTTGCGATCGATCGCCCGGTCCGGGGCCGTCTCCGCAGCCCGTAACAGGCGCACCTCGGCACCGGCCTCCTCCGCGCCCTCAGCCAGGGCCTTGGCCGTGGCGTACACGTTGCCGGTCGCCGAGTAGTAGATGACCGCGATGCGCGAGATCATGACCGCGCCTCCCCGCTGCCGTAGGGACGAGTGATCACTTCGAGGTTGTGCCCGTCCGGGTCGGCGAAGTACATGCCACGGCCACCGTCATTTCTGTTTATCGTGCCCGCCTCTTTGTGACCGGGGTCGGCGTAGAACGTGATGTCCCGGGCTCGCAATCGGTCCCAGACGGCGTCGAACTCCGCCTCCGAGACCAGGAATGCGTAGTGCTGTGAGAGCACCGGCCCGTCGGTGGCGAAGAAGTCCAGGCTGACGCCATTGGACGTCTCGACCACCGCAAAGGGGCCGAACGCCGAAGGCTGCGGCAGCCCCAGCACCTCGGCGAGGAAGGCCGCCGATCGTTCCTTGTCACGCGCCGCGACCACCGTGTGGTTGAACTCGATTGCCATATGGCCTCCAAATGAATTGGCTGGACAAGCCATATCTTCGGCAGTTCGGGTAAGGCCGATCAAGAACAGATCTCTTCTTCCACCGGGTAGCCTGGCTACATGATCGAGGGAATAGAACTGCGGGAAATCCGCACATTCCTTGCGGTCGCCGATGAGTTGCACTTCGGGCGGGCGGCGGAGCGGGTCGGACTCACGTCCTCACGGGTGAGCCAGACCATCCGTTCCATGGAATCGCGTATCGGTGGCGCCTTGTTCGACCGCACCAGCCGCCGCGTCACTCTGACCCCACTGGGCCGGCAGCTTCGCGACCACCTGCAGCCGGCGCACGACGCTCTCGCGGCGGCGCTCACATCAGCGCGTGAGATGGCCCGTGGCGTGGCGGGAACGATTCACCTGGGAATGTTCGACCCGCCGATATACGGCGGCCCGCACCTCACTGTTATCATCCGCACCTTCGAGACCCGCTACCCGGATTGCACGGTGGTCGTGCGCGACATCCCGTTCGAGGCGCAACTCGACTGGCTGCGATCCGGCGCAGGGGACGCGCTCGTCATCCGCCTGCCCAACACCGCCTCGGACCTGACCGTCGGCCCCATCATGACCGACGAAAAACGGGTGCTCGCGATAACCGCAGACCACCCCCTCGCCCGCCGTGGCCAGGCGGACGCCGAAGACCTCGGCGACCTCACGATGATCGACATCGCCACCGTCCCGCGTGAGCTGATGAACGCCTTCCTCCCGCCCCACACCCCGTCAGGACGACTGATCCCACGCCACGAGGTGCACCGCCTGACCGAGGTCCTCCCTCTCGTCGCCCTCGGAACGGCCGCGCACGCCACCGTAGGCTCCTTCGCCGAGCACTACCGCTACCCGGGCGTGGCCTACATCCCCATCACAGGACTCCCCCGCTCATGTAGCGCACTCGCCTGGCTCACCAGAAGAACCACGGCCCGCGTCATCGCCCTGGCGCAGACCGCCGAAACCGTCCTCACCGCCATGCGGACCCGCGATTGACCCGCCCGCCCCGGGACGCTTTTGGCGAAGGCTTGGACGGCGATGATGATCACGGCGGGCCTGGTGGTCTACGCTGACCTGATCAACCCGCTCACGCTCACCCGCTGAGGCCCGCCATGCAAGAACTGGAGCAGTTGCGCGAGCTCTGCCTGGCCCTGCCGGAGACCACGGAACGGCTCAGTCACGGCGAACCCACGTGGTTCGTCAGGGACAAGAAGACGTTCGTGATGTTCGCCGACCATCACCATGACGACCGGCTGGCGTTCTGGTGCGCGGCCGCTCCCGGCGTGCAGGAGGAGCTCGTGCTGGAAGACCCTGAGCGGTTCTTCCGGCCGCCGTATGTGGGGCATCGCGGGTGGGTCGGCGTCTATCTGGACGTTCCCAGCCTCGACTGGGACGAGGTGGGCGAGATCGTGATCGACGCCTACCGGCAGATCGCCCCCAAGACACTCGTCGCCCGCCTCCCATGAGCGCTGCCTCGGTGCCGGGATACATCACCTGACAGCCACGCCCGCCGGCACCGAATCCCTCTGAGAGTTCTCTGTGGGTTTGCCCGTCCCGCCACCACACTCCCACGTGACGGCGGCACCGCTCACAGAGAACTCACAGAAGCGCTCAGAACACCCCCAACCCACCGCCCCACGCTGGACCACATGATCCAGCTCAACGGACTGACCAAACGCCACGGCGACGTCCTGGCCGTGGACGATCTCACCTTCACGGTCCGGCCCGGCCTCGTCACCGGCTTCCTGGGCCCGAACGGCGCAGGCAAGACGACGACCATGCGCATGATCCTCGGCCTCGACCTGCCCACCTCCGGCACCGCCACCATCAACGGCCGCTCGCACCGCGAGCTCCTGCACCCGCTGCGCACGGTGGGCTCGCTGCTGGAGGCGCAGGCCGTGCATCCGCGCCGCAGCGCCCGCAAGCACCTGCTCTACCTGGCCCAGAGCAACGATCTGCCGGCCGGCCGCGTCAGCGAGGTGCTCAACCTGGTGGGGCTCTCGGACGTGGCGGACAAGAAGGCGGGCGGGTTCTCGCTGGGGATGAGCCAGCGGCTGGGCATCGCCGCGGCCCTGCTCGGGGATCCGCCGGTGCTGCTGCTCGACGAGCCGGTCAACGGTCTGGACCCCGAGGGCGTCCTGTGGATTCGTACGCTCATCCGCGGCCTGGCGGCCGAGGGGCGTACGGTGCTGCTCTCCAGCCACCTGATGAATGAGATGGCGTTGACCGCGGACCGCCTGGTGGTGATCGGCAAGGGCCGGCTCATCGCGGAGGGGGAGATCGGCGAGTTCACCGAGGCGGGGGCGGCGGTGATCGTGCGTACGCCGGAGACCTCCTTCGCCCGCCGGCTGGAGCTGTCCGGCGCCCTGGTGGAGGTGGGGATCGATGGCGAGCTGCTGGTCACGGGCATGAGCGCGCCGGACGTCGGAAGGCTGGCGGCGGCCGAGGGCGTGCCGTTGTGGGAGCTGACGCCGCACCGCCCGTCGCTGGAAGAGGCGTTCATGAGGCTCACCCGCGACAGCGTCGAGTTCGGAGCGGCACGATGATCGAGATGGGCACGCTGCGTGCGGAGTGGACCAAGTTCAGCAGCATCAGGGCCACCATGGTGCTGTCCCTGGCGGCCGTGGCCGTGTCGGCGCTGCTCGGGTGGATGTTCAGCAGCTCGGCGGCCGGGGAGTACGCCACGGCCACACCGCAGGAGCGGCTGGACTTCCAGCCGCTGGACATGAGCATGCGCGGGCTGTTCATCGTCCAACTGCTGATCGCGGCGCTGGGCGTGCTGGTCGCCTCCTCCGAGTACGGGTCGGGCACGATGCGGGCCAGCGTCGCCGCCGTGGGCAGGCGGGGCCGGCTGCTGGTGGCCAAGGCCGGTATGACCGTGCTGACGGCGCTGCCGGTCAGCGTGGCCTCGGTGTGGCTGATGTACACGACCGGTCAGACCACGCTGGCCTCGGGCGGGGCGCCGTACCTGATGCCGGGCGATCCCGCCGTCCTGCGCATACTGCTGCTCGCGCCGCTGGTGCTCACGCTGCTGGCGCTGTTCGGGCTGACGCTGGGCTTCCTGCTGCGTGGCACGGCCGCCGCCGTGAACGTCAGCACCGCCTTCCTCCTGACTCCCGTCATGTCCGGCGCGGCCCCGGGATTCTTCCGCGAGCTGATGTCCACGTACTGGCCGAGCATGGCTGCCTTCCGGTCCGTCTCCGGCGCCTCCGAACTGCCACTTTGGGCGGGGTTCGGGCTGCTCATCGGATTCGTGGCGGTCATGCAGATTGCCGCGCTCGTCCGGTTCAAAAATCGCGACGCCTGATTACGCTGGACTCGGGAGGTGGCTGGTGTTGGGCGAGCGGCTGCTCGTGGTCGACGACGAGCCCACGGTCAAAGAGCTGCTGTCGGCGACGCTGCGGTTCGCGGGCTTCACCGTGAGCTCGGCCGAGAACGGTGAACAGGCGCTGGAGTCGGCCCGGCGCGATCCGCCCGACCTGGTCCTGCTCGATGTCATGCTGCCCGACCTGGACGGCTTCGAGGTCATCAGGCGGCTGCGCGACCTGCCCAGAGGCGGCGGCCGCCCGGGGCCCGTGCCCGTGCTCTTCCTGACGGCGCGCGACACCAGGGCCGACAAGATCAACGGGCTCCGGCTGGGCGGCGACGACTACGTGACCAAGCCGTTCGACCTGGAGGAACTGCTCGCCCGCATCAGAGCCATCCTCCGGCGGACGGGCGGGGTCCCCGACGTGCTGGTGGTCGGCGACCTCGAAGTCGACCCCGACGGCCACCAGGTGACCAGGGCGGGCCGTCCGGTACGCCTGTCGCCGACGGAGTTCAGGCTGCTGCTCCACCTGGCGCTCAACGCCGGCCGCGTGCTGTCCAAGGCGCAGATCCTGGAGCACGTCTGGCGCTACGACTTCGCGGGCGACACCAGCATCGTCGACACCTACGTCAGCTATCTGCGGCGCAAGCTCGACACCGCAGAACCCAAGCTGATCCACACCGTCCACGGCGTCGGCTACGTCCTGCGCAAACCCAAACCATGATCAGGCGGCTGTCGCTGCGCGCGCGGCTGCTCGCCATCACGGTCGCGCTGCTCGTCGTGGGCCTCGTGGTGATCAGCTCGGTCCTGGTACGCCAGCTCGAAACCCAGCTCCTGGCCCGCGTGGACGCGCAACTGGCGCCGCTGGGCAAGGCGGTCGCCGCCATCCCGCCCGACTTCCTCACCAGGATGCGGGAGGTGAACAGGACGTCCTCGGCCCTGGGCGAGCTCGACCTGATCGTACGGAGCTACGCGGCGTACCTGTCGGCCGACGGGACGGTGATCAGGGAGCTGCGCGACGCTCAGGGGCCCACGCTGCCCAGGCTCGACACCGCCGCCGTCGCCGAGCGGGAGGGCCGGCCGTTCACGGTGAGCGGGGCGGACGGCGAACAGTGGCGCGCGGTGGCACTCCCACGGGCGGGGACGAGCTCTGGGGGATATTCGGGCGTCGTCGCGGCCGTGTCGCTCGACGGCATGAACTCCACCCTCGACCGGGTCCGCACGGCCTCCCTCGTTGGGGGCTCGGTGCTGCTCGCCGTACTCGCACTGGCAGGCGGGATCGCGATCAAGGCCGGGCTCGCGCCGCTACGCCGCGTGGAGGAGACCGCGGCGGCCATCGCGGACGGCGACCTGACCAGGCGCGTGCCCGAGCTCGCGACGCCGAACACCGAGGTCGGACGGCTGGCCCGCTCGCTCAACAAGATGCTCGCCCAGATCGAGCAGGGGGTCACGGCGCGGGTGGAGTCGGAGGCTCGCATGCGCCGCTTCGTGGCCGACGTCAGCCACGAGCTGCGTACCCCGCTGTTCGGCATCAAGGGCTTCTCGGACCTGTACCGCATGGGCGGCACGGAGGCCGAACCCGCGCTGGCCCGCATCGAGAGCGAGTCCGGACGTCTGGCGCGGCTGGTGGACGACCTGCTGCTGCTGGCGGGTCTCGACGAGAGCGACTCTCCCGGTCTCGACCTCACCCCCATGGATCTCCGCACGCTGGCCGCCGACGCCAGACACGACTTCACCGCGCTCGACCCGTCCCGCCCGATCGCCTTCACCGGCCCCTCCGGCGGGGCGGCAGGCAGCGCACCGGTGCTGGGGGACGAGGCCAGGCTGCGACAGGTGGTCAGCAACCTCGTCGGCAACGCCGTCACCCACACACCCTCCGGCACACCGGTCAGGATCGGTGTGGGGACTGATGGAGCGGAGGCCGTGCTGGTCATCGAGGACTCAGGTCCCGGGCTCAGTGATGAGGAGGCGGAGCGGGTGTTCGACCGCTTCTACCGGGCGGACGGCTCACGCTCCAGTGCTACGGGAGGGGCGGGATTGGGGCTGGCCATCGTCCGCTCCATCGTCACCGCCCACGGGGGCCGCGTGGAGCTGCGCTCGTCAGCCGGTCAGGGAGCGGCCTTCCTGATCCGGCTCCCCGCACTCGACCAGCCGCCAGACGAGCGGTGAACGCCAGCCGTCCCGGCGGGAGCGGAAAGCCAGGCCCTGTAGCGCAACATTTCTCGATATAGCCGACAAATTCGTTTCTTGGTAGCTAGGGTGCTGAGATCGTCGCACTCGTCCCTGGAGCCACTCTCGTCATGTCGAATGTCGAACCGCTCCAGCAGGGCGACCCCCCGGGGGTCGGCGCGTACCGTCTGATCGGCCGGCTGGGCCAGGGCGGGCAGGGTGTCGTCTACCTCGGCCAAGCAGGTGACGGCAGACCGGTGGCGGTCAAGGTGCTGCGGACCAGGGACGAGCGGCTGGCCAAGGAGATCGACGCCGCCCGCCGGGTCGAGCCGTTCTGCATCGCCCAGGTGCTGGACGCCTCGCTGGACGGCCTGCCGTACATCGTCACCGAATACGTCCAAGGTCCCTCGCTCCAGGAGGCCGGCCGCCACCAGGGCGCCGACCTGCAACGGCTGGCGGTGGCCACGGCCACCGCGCTGGCCGCCATCCACCGCGCCGGCGTGGTACACCGGGACTTCAAACCCGGCAACGTCCTGCTCGGCCCGGACGGCCCGCGGGTCATCGACTTCGGCATCGCCCGCACGATGGACCAGGCCCAAACGGCCACCAGCAGCATCGTCGGCACCCCCGCCTACATGGCGCCCGAGCAACTCGCCGGCGAGCCGATCGGCCCGGCAACCGACGTGTTCGCCTGGGCCTCGGTGATCGTCTTCGCCGCCACGGGTTCGCCGCCGTTCGGCCAGGACTCGCTGCCCGCGGTGATCAACCGCATCCTGCACAACGCACCCCAGCTCGCCGACCTCCCGCAACCGCTGCGCGGCATCGCCTTGCAGTGCCTGGCCAAGAATCCCGCCGATCGGCCGACGATGCAGGATGTGATGTTGCGCCTGCTGGGCGGTGGGGCAGCGGCGACCGGCGAATCGTGGCCGGCGACCGCCTCACGCCGCCGGCGGCCCGCGCCGGGCCGGCGCAAGGCGGTGGTGGCCATGGCCGGAGCGGTCGCCATCGCCGCAATCGCCTCCACCGCGACGCTCGCGATGTCCTCCGGCAGCCCAAGCCCGACCCCGTCCGCCCTGGCCCAGCCGGTCACCACGAAACCCGAGACCACAACACCCAAGGCCACGAAAACCAAGGCCAAGCAGCCTTCCACGACGAAACCCGCGACCAAGAAGCCCGCAACGCGACCACCGGCGGACAAACCCACGACGCGACGGTCGGCGGACAGGCCCACCACGCAACGGCCGACCAGCCGGCCGCCCGTGAGAACCACACCCAAGCCCGCGGCCAAGCCGAACATCCGGATCCTGTCGGTGGAGGCGATCGGGAATCTGCACCCGCCCTCCACGTGCCTCTACGGCGCCACGTTGATCAAGGCCATGGTGGAGGGATCGCCGGGCATCGACTTCAAGTACTCCTGGGTCCTGGACGGCAAGGTCGTACAGACCTCCCAGTGGGAAACGCGTGAAAGCGCCACGCAACTGCCGCAATACGGGCCCATCATGGAGCTCGGGAGGCACCGGGTCGTGCTGAGGATCACCTCGCCCATCAGCATCCAGCGCAGCGTCACCTTCGAGAGCTGCGACGACGACAACTGATGCATCCTCTGGCTCCGGGAGATCCGGAATTCGTGGGCCGGTATCGGCTCCTGTCCCGGCTGGGCGAGGGCGGCCAGGGCGTGGTCTACCTGGGCCAGGCCCCGGAGGGGCGGCGGGTGGCGGTCAAGGTGCTGCGGAACGGGGACGAGCGGCTGGCCAAGGAGATCGACGCCGCCCGCCGGGTCGAGCCGTTCTGCATCGCCCAGGTACTGGACGCCTCCCTCGGAGGTGTGCCGTACATCGTCACCGAATACATCCAAGGCCCCTCGCTCCAGGAGGCCGGCCGCCACCAGGGCGCCGACCTGCAACGGCTGGCGGTCGCCACGGCCACCGCACTGGCCGCCATCCACCGCGCCGGCGTGGTACACCGGGACTTCAAGCCCGGCAACGTCCTGCTCGGCCCGGGCGGCCCGCGTGTGATCGACTTCGGCATCGCCCGTGCCACCGACACCTCGCTCACCCTCACCAGCAGCATCGTCGGCACCCCCGCCTACATGGCGCCCGAGCAGCTCGCCGGTGCGCCGGTGGGGACACCGGCCGACGTGTTCGCGTGGGCCGGTGTGATCGTCTTCGCCGCGACGGGCACGCCGCCGTTCGGCAACGACGCCATGCCGGCAGTGATCAAGCGTGTCCTGAACGACGAGCCGTACGCAGGCGACCTGGCCCCACCGCTGCGCGAGATCGTATTCGACTGTCTGGCCAAAAACCCGGCGGACCGGCCTGACATGGAAGAGGTCCTGCTCCGCCTGCTGGGCGGCGCGGCGCCCACGCGCCCGAGGCGGCGGAACAAGACTCAGCCCGCACGGCAGGGCGGCAAGCGACTGCTGGTTCTGCCGATCATCGGGGGCGCCACGGTCACGGCCCTGGCCACCGCGGCGGTGGTGTGGTGGTGGCCGCCATCGACGGCACAAATCATCACGGCTCAGCCGAACTCATCCCCTCACCCGAGTTCGTCCCCGACCCCGACTCCCACCCCGACTCCCACACCGACGAGGAAGAAGACCAAGAAACCGAGCCCTGCCTCCACAGCGAAGCCGACCCCGACGGCTGAGCCCAAGCCGACAGCGAAGTCCACAGGCCAGACATCGACCGCCCCCAAGCGCACGCAGACCACGTCAAAGCCCAGGACCGGCGGTGGAGTCAGCGTGTCGATCCACATGCAGGGAGCCAAGCTGAGTCAGGGATGCTGGAGCAGCGGAACGACCGTCTACGCCGTGCTCAAGCCCACCGGTGGGTCCGTCGACTACACCTACCGGTGGATCGTCAACGGCGTCGACAGGGGACGCAGCCCTGCGCTTCCGCTGAGCTCGACGCAGAGGCACTACGGGCCCCAGGGGTTGGACTCACCGAGCCGGAACCGGATCGTCTTCAAGCTGCTGACCCCGCAGCAGGTGCAGCGATCAGTGGCCTTCGAGATCTGCCCGCCCTTCACCACCCAGTGAGCGCGGCGGCCATGAAAGCGCGTGTCAGCGGTCGAACCAGCGTCCCGCCGAGGGGGTGAGCAGCGTGATGACGATCGCCAGCGGGAGGAACACGCTCGGGGCGAGCAGTTTGATCCCGCCGAGATCACCGTCGATCGCGGCCATGGCGAGATAGCCGCCGCCCGCGACCACCGCGACGGCGATGGAGCCCCAGCGCACAAACTTCCCGGTCGCCGGCATGCGCTCGGCCTGGATGACCTCCGTCACACGACCATTCTGCTACATGGCGGGCTGTCCCGTTCTTCGGAACCGGTCCCGCGGCGGTGAAAGGGGGCCCGGATCCGCTGTTGGCGGGGCGATCCAGTGGGTAGCTCCATCTGGTCTCGTGTCGATGCAGCAACTCGGTTGCCGGTTCCATGGACCGCGACCCGAAGGGACGGATGTGTGGCCAGTAGGGCAGGTGTGCAAGCGACGGCGCAGGTCGCCGGAGGTTGTCCGGGAGATGCTCAGCCGCCCGCCGGACAGCGACTCGGTATGTCCCTAGGATCGCAGTCATGACCAGTCGCGCTGACTGCCTCGTGCAAATTCTCGCCTACCGGCTCAGCCGAGACGAAACGCTCACCCTTCCCGCTCCAGGCGGGGGGAGCATCACGATCAACCGGTCCGGGGTACAGCCTGATCCTTTGCCCGAAGGCATGGCTCCTGAGGTCATGGCGATGATCGGTCACGCGCGGACGGCTCTCGGGTCGACCTTCCGCCCTCCGACAGAGTTCGACGTTCGGCAACTGGCACACGGAATGTGCCCGCGGTGCCGGAGCACCTGCGGCACCTACATGAACGGCACCTGGATCAGGTGCCGGCGCTGTCAAGGACAGGGAACCGTCATCCTCCTCTAGGAGGGCGCATGCCGCACATGATCTGCCCGAAGTGCAAGGGTGCATGTGGGGAGCACAAGACGATCATCGTGGAGAAGAAAGACGGCAGCAGGGAGCAGAAGGTGGTCTGGGAGGCGTGCAAGCGCTGTAGCGGGCAGGGCGCAGTTCGCAGCGACTGATAGGCACCGGGTATGACGTGCGTCTCACCAGAGCTGCGCGCCTTCAGGACGAAGAGGACTCGATGCCCACTCAGCAGCCCCCCACTTACCCCGCGTTCGTCGAACTCGCCACCGCCGACCCCGCCGTCGTCGGCCTCGTCCTCAAGGGCTCACACGCCCACGACGGCATGCCCACCGAGCACTCCGACCACGACCTGTACGTCGTCCTCGCCGACGACACGACCACGGACCTCACCCGGTTCGCGGGCCACCGCACTCCCGAACTCGACCTCGCCATCGTCCCCCTCACCGAGTTCCGCACGACCGGAATGCCGGGCTTCGAGCGCTACGCCCTCGCCCGCGCCAGGGTCGTACTCGACCGGCTCGACGGAGGCGTCGCCCAGATCCTGGCCGCCAAGGCACGACTCGAGGCCGACGAAGCGTTCCGGGACGCTGCTGAATGGCTCGACGCTTACGCCAACTCTCTCTACCGCTCGGTCAAGAACGACCGGGACGGACATCTGCTCGCCGCCCGGCTCGACGCCGCCGACAGCATCCGGTTCCTGCTGGAACTGCTCTTCGCCCTCGACCGTCGCCCCCGCCCCTACAACAAGTACCTGGAGTGGGAACTGGCCCGATACCCGTTGCCCGGCTGGGACAGCGGTCTGCTGCTGGACGCCGTGAACCGCATTTCGAGCACGGGAGACGTGGACCTGCAACGGCACCTGTTCGCCCAGGTCGAGGCAGTAGCCCGGCACGCCGGGCACGACGCGGTACTGGACGCATGGGGCGAAGACCTCGAACTGATGCGACCGCAATAGGAGTTTCCAGGCCGACATCGCGGCCCTGCGCCGGCAGCACCGGGGACTGCTGACGTTCGAACAGTTCCTCACCCGGCGGCTGGGGACGGGCCGATCCTGACCGTTCGCCCATCGGCTCATGCCCCAGGACGCGGCGGCACTCCAGCCAATCGCGGCGCTACCTCTGCATATCTGCGCGCGGCCGAATCTGCTCAGGACTCGTGCGGGAAGGCGCAGGTTCGCGGATGGCCTGAGCCTTGGCTCACTGTCCGGAGAGTTGCATCGCTGAACGTGCAAGGCGGAGAAGGCCGGCGCGCATCCGCTCCGCGCCCAGCTCCGGCAGGAGTGCGGATACGTGCTCAGCCGACAAGGCGGCCAGCACGGCATGGGCGGTGTGTTCGGGGTCAGAAGTTCCGCCGAGCAGGATCGCCATGTGGCGGTGCCAGAACCGGTAGGCCCCGATCCGGTATCGGGCACCGGGTGTCGCGGTCTCCGACATTCGGATCAGATCCAGGTGCTCCAACAGATAGTCGAAATAGGCATCGATGAACGCGGTGAGCCGCTCGTCGGCTGCCGCCCCGGGGCCGAGTGGTGGCGGCCCATGCAGGATCGCCTCCTGCAGCGCCCTCTCCCGGGCGTCCAGCAGAGCGACGGCCAACCCGGACTTGTCGCCGAACCGGCGGAACAAAGTGCCCTTACCGACGCCGGCGGCTGCGGCCACCTGGTCCATGGATACGGCCTGTACACCATGTTCGGCGAACAGCCGGGCGGCGGCTTCCAGAACCGCAGCCCGGTTACGTGCCGCGTCCACCCGCTCCTTGGGAGGTGGCGTGCGCAGCAGTTCCAACGGGATTGCAGAACCGGACTGCGGTCCGCTATTGTCGTGAGCCACAACCGGACTATAGTCCGATTTCTTGGAGGTAGCGACATGGCCGCACTCATCACCCGGACCGAACTGAAGGCGGAGATCGACGCCGGCACCGTGACCGTCGTCGACGCGCTCGGCGGAGAGTACTACGCAAAGCAGCATCTGCCCGGCGCCGTCGCACTGGTCAGGAACGATGTCGACAAACTGGCATCCTCCCTGCTCCCCGAACTCGACGCCGCGATCGTCACCTACTGCTCCAACCCGGCGTGCCCCAACAGCGGACAGGTCGCCGACCGGCTCACCGCCCTCGGCTACACCAACGTCCGCAAGTACCGTGAAGGCATAGAGGACTGGGTCGGCGCCGGCCTCCCCACCGAATCCGCCTGATCACCACCCGGGGAGGGGCGACGAGATGAAGCTTTGCCCCTCTCCCGGCAGTCGCACACATCTGCCTCACGCCGGGTCGAGGCGACGGGGACGGCCTCGCCTCTCACGTCTGTTCAGACGACAGTGGGAAGCGGCAGACCCGTCACCGAATGACTTCGCGCCAACCGACTCGGGCCACTCGAACAGCACCATCCGGCTGAATGAACCGGAGGTCATGACCTCCAGCATGGAACGGAGCCCCCAGGCGCCTCCGGTGTCCACGACCGGAAAGCGGCCCCGGCTCACCTGCTCGCCCGTTGGTGGCATCAGGCGACATCCACCGTCACGGCCGCCTCGGGCGAAAAGCCGACTTCCTCGATCAAGGCGATGAGAGCCTCGCGCAAATCGGCCGCTGCCGCCTCAGCTGTGGAGCCGTCGCCCACCGCGCCCACGCCGGGCCGGAGCTGAGCGCTGGCGCACCAGATCCCGTCCTCGTCCTGCTCCAGGACATAGGGCACATGCTGGGCCCTGTTCATGCTCTCCAGTGTACGGCGCACGCCCGCGCCGACCAGGCGCTTTGATCAGTCTCAGGTTCGACCCTCGTTTCCACCGAGAGCTCCGCCCTGACTCTCCCCGCCCCGGATAGCTGCCAGAATCGGCGACTCGGCCCCGTATGGTGACTGGTCGGGCTGGTATCGGCGCGCCATCCCTCGCGCCGAAGAGCTGTATGCGGAGTACCTGACCGAACGCGAAGCGGAGGAGAAGGACCGATGACGAATTTTCCCAAGTGGAGCAACGTCCGCGCCGACATCGTGGCTACCTCCGGCGGCGAGGAGGCCGTGGCTGAGGCAGGGCGGCGTAATCAGGCCTACATCGACGGCCACCGGCTGGCCGAACGGCGCAAGAGCCTGGGCCTGTCACAGACCGAGCTCGCTGACCTGATGGGAGTGACCAAGAGCCGGGTCTCCCAGATCGAACGCGGTGAGGTGTTCACCGTCGAGGCCATCGCCCGCTATGTGCAGGCCCTGGGCGGGCAACTCCAGATCTCGGCCGTGTTCGGCGATGACCTGTACATCCTACGCGGCACCGACACCCACGCCGCATAACGCGAACAGCCTTCGGCATCCTGGCCCCGCGTTCCCAGTGAAGCTTGTCGTTTAAGTTCTGCTCGGGTCAGACCAAGGGCTGCCCCCTTGCAGCCGTGCATAGTCTGCTTCCGTTCCAGGCGCTCGGTCTGCGCCGGTCAGAACGCTGCGATCGGATCAGCGGCGCGTTCGCGTCGGGACAAGGCCCGCATCACCGGCAGGAAGCCATGACGGGCCACGGCGATGCGGGTGAGGCAGACGGTGACCGCATCGGCGGCCTCCGCGGGCACCAACGGTGTGGGCATGTCCAGGCTGACGGCCAGGTCGGCGACGTGCGACGAGCAGGCCGCTGGTGTCGCGCTTTCCCACCGGGACGTGCGCGAACGTCTCTCGGAGGCGGTCGGCGAGCGGCCCGGCGAGTGGGCGATCGGCATCTACGACCGCCCGTCCGCCGGGACTGCCGCGCCGTCCGGAGCCGTCGAGCGCGGTCAAACCACTCCCTGACCGCGGGGCGCCCCCTGCCGCGATGAGTTCCGGCCGGGTCGCGAGTCTGTTCTGGTGACCGTCGTAGGATGCGGCCCGACACCACGGAGGACACCATGACGACCACGCCCGACAACCCGGCCACCGCGCTACCCGGCCGCCCGCCCGTGGTCGACCTGGCCACCTGGCAGGCCGCCCGTGACGAGCTTCTGGTCCGCGAGAAGGCCCACACCCGCGAGGGCGACGCCATCGCCGCGGCCCGCCGCCGGCTGCCGATGGTGGAGCTCGACGGGACGGTCGAGGTCGTCGGGCCCGACGGCCCGGTCCCGTTCCTGGACTTGTTCCAGGGCCGCGACGAACTCGTGGTCTACAAGCACATGTGGCACGACGGGGCTCCGCACCAGGGGCAGTGCGAGGGCTGCACCACCACGGCCTGGCACCTGAAGGACGCCGTCTACCTCAACGCCCGCGGCGTCTCGTTCGCCATCCTGACCACGGGCCGCTGGGACGAGGTGGCCTCCTACGTCGAGTTCATGGGCTACACCCAGCCCTGGTACTCGGTGCGCGACGTGGACGCGCCGGTCGGCGGCAACATGGGTCACATCACCTGCTTCCTGCGCGACGGCGACCGCGTGTTCCTCACCTACTCCACGACGGGCCGTGGCAACGAGCGGGTCAACGGGTCCCTGGGCCTGCTCGACATGACGCCCTACGGCCGCGGCGAGGCGTGGGAGGACAACCCGGAGGGCTGGCCCGAGGGGCGCAGCCCGTGCTGGTGCTGGCGCTCGGACGCGGACGGGAACGCCACCTGGGGCCCGACCAGCCGCCCCGTACCGCAGTGGACCCGCCCCGGCGCGACCCCCGTGGAGACCCTCGGCCGAAGCGGCCACCACCACCCAAACCCGTGAATCATCGAGGTCAGGTGCCTTGGCCCAAAGCGCTTTGGATCGCTGGCGATGGTTCCTGATGCCGTCAGCCTCACGCGTTGATGACATCCTCGTCTGGGCGGCAAATGTCTTGGCGCGACTCGCCTCCCAAGAGTACCGGCTGGTTGTGTTCTTGTGCCTTGCCTATCGTGGGTCCCTTCACAGACGAGGCAAATCGGCATCAACCACATAGACTTTTCGGATGCGGGAATCCCGGGCAATGCCTCGAATTGGGCCGGGAAGATTTCGGGTGGTGAATCCGTAGATGAGGCCGCCTCTTGCGTACATCCGCAAATTCTCGAGCTTGAGATGAAATTGGCCGAGCAATTGCTCGTCATTCTCCTGCAACAGGCTAACCCATTTTCTGAATTGGGCGGTGAGCGGCTCGGGATTGGCGGCGAACTGACACGTGTCGAATCCTCTGTAGCCGCACAGTATCGGCGCATCCCAAATCAACGGCTGGTCGGGCGCCACCAGCACGCTGCGTGGGTGTGGCCAGAGAGCTCGTACCTCTTTCTCCCTGAGCGGCTCGGCCAAGAGAACGAAGACCTGGACGGGCGTGTCGGCTGGGATGGCTTCGAGCAATGCCTCCTGATTGTCCAGGCCGTCGCTTACGGATGTCGCCCCACTGGCCGCGCTCAATATCGAGGTGAGCCGCCAAGGTAGCGTCTCCGGTGCCAGGACCTCGCCTACATTCCCCCATCGGATCTCACCGGACCACCGTGGAGCTTCAGTCATCGCGCTACGGGGTCCGAGCTCTATGGGCAAAGCCCCGTCTTCACAGGCGGCTCCGGCGATGGCTGTGCCGCTGTTCAGCTCATAATCGCCATGGGTGATGGCGAAGGAGTTGAGCGCGACCATCCTTAGGCGCGCACACGAAAGGGCTGTCGCCGGGTCCGGCGTACAGGCAGAAACAGCGATCGTCAGCACCAGCGTCATCAGCGCCGCAAGGTACGGACTCGGCCTACGAGGAACTGCCATGGTCATGTTCGTCGCCTCCCCCACGGTTATCACACGCAGTTGGTCGAAGACGAGGCTATAGCGATGAACCTCACTGTCGTCCTCAATCCACAGCTCGTCACCATGTCGGGATCGTAGACCTCGGGAAAAGCCAGGATGGAGAAGGGGAAACCGGCCCCGGATGTGCACCGGCAGCACTCGTGAGTACTTGTGTCGTGGCAGAGAAAGCGCAAGCGCCTGACCATTAGATACAGGCAAGCGTTTGTGAGCGAGATACGGAAACGGCAGCGGGGCCGTTGGGCTCTTGCTGTCGCGGACGGCGATGATCCCGGGCAGGTTGGTGGCGACCTCGACACAGTTCCCTCCGCTATTTCCGCTGAGTGTCCATCAGCAGAATTCCCATCCGAGCAGCCTAATAAGTTGATGGACTCGTGCCGCCTGACGACCTCCAGACTCAATGTCGGCCGTCCGGACTCGATACACTCCGCGCCTCAGTTGAATTTCTAGAGAGTCGTCTGAGGTCAGTTCTATTCCGGGCATTGCTGCATCGAACAGTATGACTGTATCACGCACCCCGATTGACGGCCCGTCCTTCCATGCGGCCAACGAAATTTGAGAATTAACCATTTGGATTAGCTCATCTTCTAAATCCGCATACA
Organism: Nonomuraea purpurea; assembly: GCF_042650645.1. NCBI lineage: Bacteria > Bacillati > Actinomycetota > Actinomycetes > Streptosporangiales > Streptosporangiaceae > Nonomuraea > Nonomuraea purpurea. The sequence goes on along the minus strand of NZ_JBHSBI010000005.1, from coordinate 6,949 downwards.
GCCATTGCATAAAGGCTTGATGCTCTGGCAGATATGCGGTTCGTAGAGGCTCGTCCCACAAGATGAGGGCCGTTCGCTGACGCTCAGGGTCGCCAAAACCGACAAACCCTGTAGCTCCATCCACTTCGCAAGCCTGCTGGTAGTCGCCCCGATGCCCTGTCCAGAGGGAAACATCATCAAGCGCGACGAGCACGAATGGCCCACCCGTGGCCTCGATCCACTTCACGCTATTACCATTCGAAGGCATCGTATATTTTTTCATTAGTGGGGCCATCTGGCGAACCCACCCTCGGTCCACTCGTCGTGCCGCACGGCCAGCACCGGGCCGACCAGACGGATGATCGTGTCCCGGTGCGGGGAGATGCCGATGACGTCGGTGCGGCGGCGGTCTCGTCAACCACCCTTGGGGATGGTCCGCCGTTCAACGCCCGAACGGACACCTACCTCGTGTGCTCCCCAGACACGCGGGGACGGTCCGCCCAGGCGCTGAGCTTCGCGTGTGTCGAGGTACAGTTTCGGGCCTGGAGATGGGTACGCGAACGTACACAGCCTGATGCCCCTCATAGTGCCAGGAGCGATCCTCAGGAACGCTCAGCTGCCCTGGTCGTTTGCTTTCCAGCGAAGCGCAGATGAGGTATGCCGCAATTAACAGGTTCCATCAACTGGTCATTCGACGACGGGAAGCGGCAGACCCGTCACCGAATGACTTTGCGCCAACCGGCTCGGGCCACCCGAACAGCACCGTCCGGCTGAATGAACACCCGCGCCCCATACAGCGGTAGCGCCCCGTTGACCAGCCAGTATTCACGGATGTCATCGACGACGTCCCACAGCCGGCGCGGACCACCCTGGTGAACCTCCGGCAATTCGGCCCCGTGTGCGCCGGCCCTCGCCCAGGACCCATCCGCGTGCACCAGCCACGCCGTCCGCCGCCCGTCCTCACCCTTCAAAATCATGCTCGATCCCACCGGAGGTAATGACCTCCAGCATGGAACGGAGCTCCCACGCGCCTCCGGTGTCCACGACCGGAAAGCGGCCCCGGCTCACCTGCTCGCCCCGTTGCTCCCGCGCGAGGTCGAACAGCTCATGCGACCTCGGGGGATAGTCACCTCCGGAACGCGTGGGCATGAACATCGCCCAGTCCCGCGCGATGTGCCCCACCGCCTTACCGTCCGCGGTCTTGACAGCCGTCACGATCAAGGAGGTGTTCGCGATCACGGTGACGAGCCGTCCGCCCGGTTTCAGGGCCGCCAGCCAACTCGGCGGGATCGGGCGTACCGACACCATCGACACGATCCGATCGAACTCCCCCGGCAGCGGGCCGGTGGCGTCGCAGGCGACCAGTTTGGGATGCAGACCGATCGCATCCAGACGGGCCGCAGCCGCCTCCACCGGGTACGGGTCCACGTCGATGCTGGTCACCCGGCCATCTCCGAGCAACCGTGACAACAGCGCCGCGCTGTAGCCCGATCCTGTTCCTACGTCGAGCACCCGTGCCCCGTCGTAGATCTCACCGTGCCGCAGCATACGAACCACCAGGCTCGGCAGAGTGGCCGACGACGTCGGACGCCCCGACACGACGTCGCCGAAGTGCGCATGATCGGCATGCTTGCCCGCGACCTGCGTGATCAGCGTTTGATCGCTGTACGCCGCCGCCAACCAGCTCTCAGCATCGGACGGACCGTCGTGCAGTTCCCAGTGCCCGAAATCGGCTCCGGGGGGTGTGTCCCACCAGCGGGGCACGAACAGATGCCGAGGCGTGGACACAACCGGCTCCCGCCAGCGCGACCCCGCTGGCGTCACCCCCGTCGCGAGCTGTGCGGCGCATGATTGCCAACTCATGTGCATCCCTTACTCATCCAGTGCGACCTCGTCAGGGTGAATGAACGACAGGAAGCTGCTGATCAGCTCGATCGTCGCCCACGAACTCGAAGGACTCCCGCACTCTGTATCCGCCCCGATCGGCACTCCTCGGGATGACAGATCGATCGGAGTATGACGCGTTCGTCGCGGCGGCGTGGCATCGGTTATTACGCCGGGCGGGGTTGTCGGCCAGGTAGTCGGCGAACTTGCGGACGCTCCACCGGGCGAAGGGACACCCCAGTTTTCCGGGCGCGCATATGACGGAAGACGGACCTGCGTCCTGGCAGAGAAAGCGGCAAGCGCCTGACCACGAGAGACGGTCAGGCGCTTGTAAGCGAGATATGGAAACGGCAGCACGCCCCATGAGGCGATGACAAGTGTTGCTGCCAGAGACCCATCAGGCTATTCGTTGAATTCGCCGAGTCTGACGCCACCGAGGAAGGCCCGCCATTCGCCTGGGGCGAAGACGAGTGCGGGGCCATTGGGGTTCTTGCTGTCGCGGACGGCGATGATCCCGGGCAGGTTGGTGGCGACCTCTACGCAGTTCCCGCCGTTATTTCCACTGAGTATGCTCTTCCGCCAAGCAGCCCCGGCGAGGTCTGCAGCGGTCAGGTCTTTACGGTCCACTGCTCTACTGCTTCCTTGATCATTTTGAGCGATTCGCCTGGACGGTACGCCTCTGCTCGCAGTCTGACAGGGCTTGCTACCCGCCGGTGAAACAACGAAGAACCCGCAAAACCAGCGGATTGTCTCTGTCAGAGACTGACGAGCCGCCCGGGGTGGTCGACCCAGACAACGTCGCCCGCCGGCGTGCAGGTGTAGCCGAAACGCTCTGCGGCCGGACTGCCCCACGACAACCAGCGCAGGAATGCCTCCTCGGCTTCGGCGTACAGGTCGCGATCACCGCTGCATTCCACCAGCCAGTCTCCGGCTGCTTTGCTCCAGCCCACACAGGCCGCTGAGGTGTCGGTGTGGGCCCACAGCACGAACGAGCCGCCGGTCCCGATGGTGCACACGACGCCGGGAAGCATCGCCGACACAAAGATGCCGGCCGCCCACTCACCAGCGAGCCGTCGCGGATCGACGCGGGCGACTCGCTCCCGTACGTCCTCACCGAGCCCTCGCAGCTCCGAGGTCCGCTGGCCGCGCAGCATCATGAACGAGCAGCCGGTGCCGATACGTCCGGCCGCCGTGCCGTCGCCGAGCGCGCGCAACGCCACGAACGCGCCCGGCCTCCAGGCAGGCATCCACGGGAACACGATTGTGCCGCCGGGCCGCGTCTGCTCGACCCACGCCAGTGACGCTTCCGCCACGCCGACCGTGACATGGACAGCGTCGTACGGACGGCCGTCGGGATGGCCGAGGGTCCCATCACCGTGGATGAGCCGGACGTCACGCCCGGCCCTGGCGAGGTTGGCCTGTGCTCGCCGGTGGACATCGATGTCCACCTCGATGCTGGTCACCTGGCCCTCTCCGACATAGCTGTCGATCAGCGCGGCCGTCCAACCGGTGCCCGTGCCCACTTCGAGAACGTCGTCATCCTCGTACAGGCCGAGCAGCTCGAGCTGGGCGGCGACGATCGAGGGCATCGAGCAGGAGGAGGTGTACAGGCCGCCGCCTTGCGCGACCGGTGTTGCGCCATCGTCGATCTGGGTGATGATCGGAATGTCGGAGTTGACGGCTTTCTCCCATGCCGCCGCATCCGTGGTGCGATCGAGGAGGTAGCCGTGGTCGTCTTCCGGCTGCACCCATGCCTGGTCGGGGACAAAAAGGCCGCGTGGGTTGGCGTGCAGCGCTTTCATCCAGCGACTTCCCAGGGGCTCGAACGCCCCGGTGATCTGTTCGATCAGGTTGGTCACTTCTTCTCTCCGCCGCCGTGCGCCCCGTCACCTTTGCCGCCCGGCTGCTGGCCGTTCTGCGACGGCTCCGTCTTGGGCAACGGCTTGTCGCTGGGCTTCTCGTCGTCCTCGTGCTTGCCCATCATGGGCCCCCTTCGACTTGTTTCGACACTATGTGTTGGTGATGTCCCCGCATCGCCGTTCAGCTGACTTCACACACATGAGGGCCGCAGCAGATCCCACTCCTTGACGCACTACACGGGTGGTCTCGACGGCTTGCGAGGTCATATACCGAAGGTGACGCTTCATCACGCACTGTGGCCAGAGAATTGGCAAGGATTGGCACCTCATCCTCATTGACCGAGGTGAAAGCGGTGAGTGAAGGTCTACCTGACGGCACTCCGAGCGCTGGAGACGCGATGACCTTTCCCGGCCCTTCCGAGGTCGCCTTCGTCGGCGGCGACCCCACATCGAATCAGTCCGAATGCCCCGCCGTATGGAGCGCGCCGGGCGGCATCTACATCCGCGGCAAGACAGTGGAGGATTCGGCCCTCGTCTCCAGGTTCGGCCAGGACGTCGGCAAGGGCGAGGACGAGACGGATATCTGGGTTCCCGATCGGCTGTTTCCAGCGATCCGGGAGGCAATCGACGACAGCTTCGAGGAGGGCCGGCAGGGTCCGGGACAGCATGATTTCGCCACCCTCCTGGCTGCGACACAGCGATCCCTGATCCGCTTCGAGATGCGCGACTCCTACGACGAGACAGAGCAGGGCTTCGCCGAGTGGCAACAGACCGGCGACGCCTCCTCCTACGACTGGTCCAACCATCTGGACCTGGTACGTGAGTCCGCAGCACGCGGTGTTCGATGGCGGCGCGTCCGGATCGTCTCCGAGCCGCTGAGCGAGTACATCAAGTGGGAGCATGCGCTCACCGACACCAACGTCAAGGCGGGCGAAGACATCCGGTGGCTACCACGCACCAAGGCGGCAGACCTCATGCTGCCCGGCGCCGACTGCTGGGTGTTCGATCACCGGGTGATCCGATGGAACTTCCAGCGCGGTGACGGCACCAACCCGAGGCACTACACCTTCAGCTCCGATCCGCGGGTGATCCGCGACATCGTCGGCGCGTTTGAGATCGCCTGGGAGCGGGCCACCCCACACGCCGACTACAAATCCTCCTGATCGTCGAATGCGGCCAGCGCCGACAGCACCAGGGCGCGGGCCTGGTCGCCGTGAACGGCCAAGGCCGCCAGACGGTCCCAAGCCTCGGCGTACATCGCGACCTCGTCAGAGTGCGTGAGTGACAGGAAACCGCTGATCAGCTCGATCGTCGCCTTGTCGTCGTCCACGAGCTCGAAGGACTCCCGAACTCTGTATCCGCTTCGATCGGCACTCATCGGGATGACGCCGAAGGAGATCGACGGCCAGCCCATCACCTGCAGGAGATGCTGTAACTGCTCGCGATGCGTCCGGTGGCTGAACATGGAGTAGCGCAGAACGGCTTCTTCCACGATGAACAGGAACCGCCGATGGGTGCGCAGGAACCGCTGCCTGCTCATGCGTTCGGCGACGGCTTCGGCCACGTCATCGACCTCCACATGCCGCTCCTCGCGGACGCCGAGCAGCACACCTGTCATGAACGCCTGCGTCTGCAAGAGCCCGTGCGGCAGCTTCGTCTGATAGCTGCGGAAGACGGAGAGCCGCTCGAAGAGGTCTCCGGTACCCATCTTCTGCGTGGCGTTCAACCCCACCCGCCATCCCAGCTCCCGATAGCTGATCCACATCTGGATCACCATGCGCTGCTCGGCGAGGAGTTCGGCTTCGCGCTGCCCGGACGCGCCACAGATGCGGCACCACAGGCGAATGTGGTCAGGAGTGATCGTTCGCCGCGCGTTCTCGATCTTTGTGACGGTCGTCGCGTCGGCCCAACCCGCACGTTGGGCGAACTCCCGGCCAGTGATGCGTGCCTCCGCACGCAAGTCGCGGAGCTGGGCGGCGAGGCGCCGCCTGGCTTCCTGGGCCGATGATGACGGTGAGCTTGGCATCGACCACACGTTCCCTCAGGGCACGCCTGCCGACGGTCAGGTTGGCGAACATCGGCCCCAGCCAATTCTGCGATGCTCCATAAATTACCGCAGGGGAAAGCGGCAAGCTCCTGAACGCCAGATTCGGCCAGGAGCTTGCGCGCGAGATACAGAAACGGCAGTGCACCCCTTTGGCGACAACGATGATCATCGACGGAGAGCGATCAGGCTATTCGTTGAATTCGCCGAGCCTGACGCCGCCGAGGAAGGCCCGCCATTCGTCCGGAGTGAAGACGAGTGCGGGGCCGTTGGGGTTCTTGCTGTCGCGGACGGCGATGATCCCGGGGAGGTTGGTGGCGACCTCGACGCAGTTCCCGCCGCCATTGCCGCTGAGGGAGCTCTTCCGCCAAGCAGCCCCGGCGAGGTCTGCAGCGGTCAGGTCTTTACGGTCCATTGCTCTGCTGTTTCCTTGATCATTGTGAGCGATTCGCCTGGACGGTACGCCTCTGCTCGCAGTCTGTCATATCAGCTCTTCGATCTTGAGGGGGAAGGGTGTCGGCGTGGCCTGACACGCGAGAGCTCGTGACCCCGTAACGCTGGCTGTTGATCAAGGACAGTTAGTGACGGGGGCCACGAGCTGTGAACGACAGTACTTCGATCCTGTTCGGCATGCCGGAAATCACGGTCGTCAAGGTGGAACGCGTCGCCCAGGATGAGCAGCAATCGGCGCGGGTGGTGCATATCGAACGACCCGAGGAGTGGGCAGCCTGCCCGCAGTGCGGAGTGATCTCCACATCGGTGCGGCAGCGACGCACGACCCGGCCCCGCGACCTGCCCTATGGAGAACAAGCACTGCACGTGCGCTGGCATAAGCGGCAGTTCGCGTGCAAGGAGGCGCTGTGTCCGCGCAAGGCGTTCACCGAGTCCGTCGCTGAGATCCCGCCCCGAGCACGAGTAACCGGCCGGCTGTGCCGAGCCGCAGCGCGCCGCGTCGCCTCAGGCGCCTCGGTCGCGGCGGCCTGCCGCGAGTACCGGCTGGGCTGGCCGTTGACGCACCGCCATTTCACCGCGCTGGCCGACGCCGTGCTGGCCGAACCGCAGCCGGTCCAGGTGCTGGGCATCGACGAGACCCGCCGCGGACGGGCCCGCTGGCGCAAGAACCCAGACGGCAGCTGGGACAAGCTGGAGCGGTTCGAGACCAACTTCGTCGACCTGTCCGGCA